>JBDONU010000043.1:0-33223 GCA_039831175.1 Nautiliaceae bacterium | reverse complement strand
AAGTGCTGGGGCTGTTAATAAAATGAATCAAAAAGAGATGATAAGCCTTATAAAAGACATTGGAGAAATTCCAGCCAAAAGGGATACAAACTACAATATCCTAAAAGTCTTTAATTAGACTCCTTTATCTCTTCAAATTCAAGTTTTGCTTTTTGAATAATCTCACTTGCCTCTTTTAAAAGCCTAATCCCTCTTTTATAACACTCTATCGCTTCTTGCAAAGGAATATCTGGATTATTTAGCTTATCAAGAAGTTCCTTTGCCTCTTTTAATTTATCTTCAAAATCTCCCATCAAGATCTCCTTTTAAAATATCGCTTATTAGATAATCAAATTTATCAATTTCAACCAAAAAACTATCATGTCCATAATCGCTATCAATTTCATAATATTGACACTTTCCACCCACTCTATCCATATACTTTTTAATATCCCTCATCTCTTGTGGGAAAAACAAAGTATCTCCGCTAAAACTTATAAGATAAAGCTTATCTTTAATTTCTCTAAACGCATCTTGCAAAGAATTAAAACCTCTGCTTATATCAAAAAGGCTTATAGCCTTTAAAAGATAAATATAGCTTAGTGCATCAAACCATTTAGGAAACATAGCTCCGTTATATTCAAGATAAGACTCTACTTGAAATCTTCCAAAAAGCTCAAACATCCCATCCGTTTTTACATACTCTCTTCCAAATTTTTTCTCAAATGTTAAAGGAGAGATATAATTTAAATACCCAATCATCCTTGCAGCTGCAAGTCCTTTTAGACCTTTTTCTTTTACAATTTCAGGATCATAATTTCCGTTTTTAAATTCGCTATCAGCTCTTATTGCTTCAATCATTGCTTTATTAATAGCAATCACATAAGGTTTTGTCTGATAAGTTGTAGCTATTGGGATAACATACTCAGCAAACCCCGGATAATCAACTGCAAGTCTAAGAGCTTGCATTCCTCCCATACTTCCACCAATTACCGCTTTTAATTTTTTAATACCTAATGAATCAAGTAAAATCTTTTGAGCTTTTACCATATCTTTTATAGTAACTACTGGAAATTTTAATCTATATCTCTCATTACTCCCCGGATAAATAGGACTCATAGGACCAGTTGAACCAAAACAACTTCCAATTACATTTGTAGCAATTACAAAGTATTTTGTAGTATCAATTGCTTTTCCATCACCTATTAACCCATCCCACCACCCCGGTTTTCTATCTCCTTCATATTTCCCTGCTGCGTGGTGAGAACCAGAAAGGGCGTGAGTTACTAAAATTACATTATCTTTTTTTTCGTTAAGTTCTCCATACGTCTCATAAGCTATCTGCCAAGGTTCAAGAAGTCTCCCACTTTCTAAATACAAAGGCTTAGTAAATTTTGCAATATCAGTTTTTATTTTCATAATACCCTTTTTTTATTGAAATTTTACCATTTTATTTTAAAGCCTCCCTTAAATCCTCAATCAAATCATCAACATCTTCAAGCCCTATACTAAGCCTAACAAGCCCTTCTGGCACTCCTGCGTTTTTTAATTCCTCTTTGCTAAGTTGCTGGTGGGTTGTGCTTGCTGGGTGAGTTATAAGGGATTTACTATCCGCAATATTTGTAACAAGAGAGAAAATTTTAAGTTTCTTTACAAACTCTTTTGCCTCTTCATAGCTTCCAAGCTCAAAGCTTAAAATCCCCCCTCCATATTTTAAATATTTTTTTGCAAGAGTATAATTCTCATCACTCTGCAAAAACGGATAATTAACTTTTTTTACTTTTTTATGCCCTTCTAAAAATTTAGCTATTTTTAAAGCCGAGCTTGAATGACGCTCTATCCTAAGATGAAGAGTCTCTAAGCCTAAAATAAAAAGCCAGGCGTTAAAAGGGGATAAAACCGCTCCAAAATCCCTCAAAAGTCCAAGCCTTGCCTTTGCTATAAAAGGAGCGTCAAACTTATCCAAATAAACAAGCCCGTGATAGCTCTCATCAGGAGAATTAAACTGAGCGTAGTTTTCAAGCTTCTCTTTTGCACCATTACCCTCAACTATCACTCCCCCAATTGCACTTCCATTTCCGACAATATATTTACTTGCGCTGTGAACCACAACATCAACCCCAAGCTCAATCGGCTTTACAGAATACGGAGTTGCCATAGTATTATCACAAATTGTAACCACCCCAAACCTATCAGCCACTTTAACAATCCCATCAAAATCAGCAACAACTAACGAAGGATTTGCAATACTCTCAAAAAGAATCGCTCTTGTCTTTTTATCAATAACTTTTTCAAGAGAAGATGGATTTTGAGGATCAAAAAATCTTGCCTCAATTCCAAAGTTTTTTAGGGTTTGAGTAGATAGAGTAATACTCCCTCCATAAAGTTTTGTTGAAATTACAATATTATCCCCACTTTTAACTAAATTTGCAAGAGAATAATAAATAGCTCCCATTCCACTTGAAACCGCCAAAGCATCCACTCCTCTCTCCAATGCCATAATCCTTTTTTCAAAAACCCTTGTAGTAGGGTTTCCTATACGAGTGTAAATATTTCCTTCTTCTTCTAAATTAAAAAGTCTTGCAGCATGATCTGTATCCTCATACTCATATGCCGTGCTCATATAAATAGGCACTTGCATAGCTTTTTCTTTATCTTTTTCATATCCATAATGCAAAGCAATCGTTGCATCTTTCATTCTAAATCCTTTTTTGATAAAATCCTTGCAAATTATATCAAAAGGATAGATGTGAGAGATGAAGTTTTTAAAAAGCCAATAAGTAAACAATTTGAATTTGATGAAGATGTTGCAAGCGTATTTGATGATATGTTAAACAGAAGCGTCCCTTTTTATAAAGAAAATTTAAATTTACAAATTAAGATACTAAAAAAGTTTTTAAAAGATAACGATAAAATCATAGACCTTGGATGTTCTACTGGAAATTTTTTAATAGAACTTGCAAAAAAAAGCAACAAAAAATTAAAACTTACAGGAATTGACAACTCAGAAGCTATGATTAAAAGAGCAAAACAAAAAGCAAAAGCGTTTGGAGTTGAAATTAAATTTTTAAATGAAGACTTTTTAAATTCAAACTTAGACAATGCAAAAGCAATAATAGCCAATTACACTATCCAATTTATAAGACCTCTAAAAAGAGAAAAACTTATAAAAAAAATTTACTCTTCTCTAAAAGATGATGGAATATTTTTAATGAGCGAGAAATTAATAAGCGAAAATAAAAAGCTAAACAAAATTATGATTGATATTTACTATGAATATAAAAAAAAGATGGGGTATAGTGAATTTGAAATAGCACAAAAAAGAGAAGCTCTTGAAAATGTTCTAATTCCTTATTCTATGCAAGAAAATATTGATATGTTAAAAGAAGCAGGATTTAAAAATATAGAGGTGATTTTTAGATGGAATAACTTTGCTACTTTTTTAGCTTTTAAGAAATAACATCAAAAAGAGTATATTTGTCCAAAACTTTTGAGATCTCTCCTTCTAACTTTGAAAAAAAAGGCCAAAGTGAGCAAATGTCATTTCTATCTCTTGTGCATTTTTCTTTATTGGATGAACAATAAAACACAAAAGAATCTTTATCTTCTAACGCTTTAAAAATTTCAGTAATAGTAATCTCTTTTGGGTCCTTAGCTAGTAAAAATCCACCATTTATACCTTTAAAAGATTTTACTATCCCTTTTTTTGATAAATTTTGCAGAAGTTTTGCTAAAAAAGGTCTTGGAAGGTTAGTTAGATTTGAGAGTGTTGAAACATCTATCGGTTTTTTAGATTTTGAAAGTTCTATTAAAGCTTGAAGTGCATAAGCGGTTGATTTTGTAAAAATCATCTAAAACCTTTTTTAAAATTATACAAAAACTATCTTATTTAGTAAAGTTTTATTACCAAATCAAATTGTTTTATGCTTTATTTCTCTTTTGTTTCTTCTTTACTTATTTTCTTTACTCATTTTATAAAACCTATATTAACATAATATTCTATCCATTTGCAATTATCAAAAATAATATAAAAAAATTTGCTTTTTTCAAAAAAAACAGCTATACTTTCAATCCAAAATTTACCAATCAGGAGGCTAAGATGGCTTTGGATTCGGCGAAAAAAAGAGAAATTATCGCTAAATTCGGAAACGACGAAAAAGATACGGGAAGTCCAGCGGTTCAAATTGCATTGTTGACTGAGAGAATTAATCAAATTAACGAACATCTCAAAACTCACAAACACGACCATTCAAGCAGACTTGGATTACTTAAACTTGTAGGTCAAAGAAAAAGACTTATGAGATACTTAAAGAAAAAAGATCACGCTAAATACATTAAAGTCATTAATGAGCTTGGTTTAAGAGATAGAGTATAACCACCTCTTTTGGTGGCTTATTTTTATTTTAAGCAAAATTTCTCTGTCACTATTTTCCAACATTCAATTCCAACATTTATCAAAATAAAAAAGAGACTATTTAAGCCTCTCTAAAACCGATTTTTCGTGAGCATCAAGCCCTTCTGTTTTTGCCAAAAGTGCACACTCTCTTCCCATCTCTTCAATAGCTTTCTTGCTAAATGAGATAATTGAAGATTTTTTCATAAAAACTTCAACACTCAAAGGAGAGTAAAACTTAGCCGTTCCACCAGTTGGGAGAGTATGGTTTGGTCCGGCTATATAATCACCTATTGGCTCTGGGGTATTTTCCCCAAGAAAAATTGCACCTGCATGTTTTATTTTAGGCAAAAGCTCAAAAGGGTTTTGAGTTACAATTTCAAGATGCTCTGGTGCAATCTCATTCATAAGAGAGATAGCCTCTTCAATATCATTTGTCACAATGATTGCTCCTCTTTTTTCAATAGAGTCCCTTGCAATTTTTCTTCTACTGAGCTCTTTTAAAAACTTTTCAATCTCAATTGCCACCATATCAGCAAGCTCTTTGCTATTAGTAATTAAGATAGAACTTGCCATCTCATCGTGTTCTGCTTGGCTTAATAAATCAATAGCGATATATCTTGGTTTTGCACTCCCATCGGCAATAATTCCAATCTCACTTGGACCTGCTATCATATCAATATTTACATCCCCAAATACCAACTTCTTAGCAGTTGCAACAAAAATATTGCCAGGACCGGTAATTACATCAACCTTTGGAATAGTTTCACTTCCATAAGCCATAGCACCAATCGCACTTGCTCCACCTACTTTAAAAGTCCTTGGCATCCCGCAAATATATAAAGCCGCAAGCAAAAGCTCATTTGGTTTATTTTCAATCACAGGAGTTGTAACTATTATCTCATCAACCCCAGCTACAATAGCCGGAATTACATTCATAAGCAAACTGCTTGGATAAAAAGCTTTCCCTCCTGGCACATAAACCCCAGCTCTATCAACTGGCGTTACTTTTTGTCCCAAAATAGTGCCGTTTTTCTCAAAATCAACCCAAGATTTTGGAATCTGTTTTTGGTGGTATGCTTTTATTCTATCATATGCAAGATGCAAAGCTCTTTTTAAATCCTCATCTAAATTCTCATAAGCTCTTTTCATTTCATCTTTACTAATTTCAAGGTCCTTATCTTCTTTTGGCTCCCACTTATCAAATTTTGCAATATGTCTAAAAAGAGCTTTATTCCCCTCTTTTTTTACTTCTTCAATAATCTCTTTAACAATTCCTTCAACCTCAGCAATATCCATCTTTCCTCTATTTAAAATCTCACTAAACTCTTTTTTAAATCCGGGATTATTTATATCAAGAATCTTTATTCCCATCTGCTCCCTTTTTTTATACAATTTTACCCAAAAAGGAGTTTGATGAAAATAGATTTAATTGCTTTAAGCTTTATTTTAGTCTTAATTCCATCTTTAATAACTTATAAACTTCAAATTGGCAAAGAGATTTTAAAAAACTCAATCCGAGCTTTAATTCAATTAACCATTCTTGGATTTGTGCTTGGGGCTTTGTTTGAAATAAAAAATCCCATTTTTTACATTCCAATAATCCTTTTTATGCTACTTTACTCAGCCTTTATTGCTAAAAAAAGAACAAACTACTCTTTTAAAGCAGCTTTTTTATCCATCTCTCTCTCAACTATAATAATTTTAACAATTTTAATAACTTTTCATATAATCTCTCTAAAAGCAAACGAATTTATCCCAATTGCTGGAATGATTATAGGAAATTCGCTAAATACTTATACTCTAACAATTGAGAGATTAAAAAGAGAAATTGAACTTCAAAAAGAGTTAATTGAAGCCTTTGTAGCTATTGGGGCAAACTACAAAGACGCTTTAAAAATCATGCAAAAAGAAGCAATTAAGGCTGCTTTAATACCTGTAAACAATATGCTCCAAACAATAGGAATTGTCGCAATTCCCGGAATTACCACCGGAATGTTACTTGCTGGGGCTTCGCCCCTAAAAGCTGTGAGCTATCAGATAATTATTATTTATATGTTAGTGAGTATTAACCTATTTAGTGCTCTTTTTGGAAGCTACTTTTTTATAAGCGGAAAAATCAGATGATTTTCCGCCCTTAGTCTAAATTATAAACTTTTTTAATATGAAGCGCCTCATCAAACTCATAAACTCTTGGCACACCAGTTGCAATCTCAAACTTTGGAATATCTTCATCAGAGATATTATCAAACTCTTTTACCATTCCTCTTATTGTATTTCCATGGGCTGTAAGAAGCACATCTTTACCTTCTACAAGAAGCGGTGCGATTCTTTCGTGAAATGCAGCCATAGCCCTTATTTGATTGTCTTTTAAAGACTCTGTATTTGGCAAAAGTTCAATTGGAAAATTTTTATATTTTGGATCAAATCTTGGATGCCTTTTATCATCTTCACTAAGTGGCGGAGGTGGAACATCATAACTTCTTCTATAAAGCAAAAACTTCTCTTCCCCAAGCTCTTTTTTAACTTCATCTTTATTAAGTCCAGTTAATGCCCCATAATGTCTTTCATTAAATCTCCAATCTTTTAAATGGTCAATCCAAAGCAAATCAAGCTCTTCTAAAATAATAATTCCAGTTTTGATTGCTCTTTTTAAATAACTACTAAAACAAATATCAAAACTAAATCCAGCTTCTTTTAACCTTTTACCAGCTCTTTTTGCCTCTTCTACCCCTTCTGGTGCTAAATCAACATCAACCCATCCAGTAAATCTATTTTGCTTATTCCACTCACTCTTTCCGTGTCTTACTAAAACAAGTTTTGCCATAAACTCTCCTTTTTTTTAATCACAAAATTTTATCAAATTTTTAATACCAGCACGATTTTTCCACTCAGCAAGTTTAATTAAAGCTAAATTTACATCATATTCTTTTTTAATCATTGGAAAAATAACTTCTCCATCAATTGCTATAAAAAAATTTTCATCAAAATCTTTATAATTTTTCCGTTGAATTATAAGATAAGTTAATTTATTATCAATTACTCTTGGAAGAGCTTTTTCAACACAAACTCCAATTTGCTCTCTTAAAAAAGTATTAAGAGAATTTAAGTAATTCAAAACAATATCATCCCAGCTAAGCTTTTCTTTTAAAGAATTAAAAATTTTTAGCCTATTTATCTTAAAATCTCCCTCAAACCAAACTCCAAAGTCATAATCTTTAAGCTTGCTCTTAAACTTATCAAAATCATTTTCAACTTCTGCCATATAAAAAGGATAATTTGATAAAATTTTAATATCTATATCATCACGCAAATAGTTTTTATAATCCATTGAACGCCTTTTTTTTAAAATTATATCAAAGGAAAAGAATGAAAATATTAATTACAAATGACGATAGCTTTGAAGCCAAAGGACTCCATACACTAATTGAAGCGGTTAAAGACTTAGGAGAAGTAATAATAGCAGCTCCGGCTTTTCCAAAGAGTGCTTGCTCTCACTCCCTAACTCTTACCAAACCGCTTAGATTTATAAAAGTGGATGATAATTTTTATAAACTTGATGACGGAACTCCAACTGATTGTGTATTTTTATCGTTTAGCGAATTTTTTAAAGACAAAAAACCAGATATTGTTCTTAGTGGAATAAATCACGGAGCAAATTTAGGAGAAGATGTAACTTATTCAGGAACTGCTGGTGGTGCAATGGAGGGAGCTCTTCATGGAATACCATCAATTGCATTCTCACAAGTGCTAAAAAGTTTTGATAATCCGCCAAGTGAAGTTAACTGGAATACGGCAAAAAAAATCGCAAGAGATATAACCCAAAAAGTACTTGAAGGTAAAATCACAATTCCCCATCGCCACATCCTAAATATAAACATCCCAAACACAAAAGAAATAAAAGGATATAAAGCCA
This sequence comes from Nautiliaceae bacterium, assembly GCA_039831175.1. Classification (GTDB taxonomy): domain Bacteria; phylum Campylobacterota; class Campylobacteria; order Campylobacterales; family Nautiliaceae; genus Caminibacter. Next base: position 24,935 of record JBDONU010000043.1, on the reverse strand, counting down.
CAAGGCTAAGTTATAGACTTTATGGAAATGACGCTCACAAACACAAAAATCCAAGAGGAGAAGAGTATTATTGGATAGGGCTTCATCCTTTGGCATTTAAAGAAACAAAAGGAGGGGATTTTGAAGCTATTAAAAACGGATATGTATCAATAACCCCTATTAAACTTGATATGACAAGTTATGAAACCTTAGAGAAGTTACAAAATGAAATCTCTAATTAACTCTCTTGGAATTGAGGTAAAAGAAGAGATTAAAACAATTCAAAATACCTTTTTAGTCACTCTAAAATCTACAAACCTCCCCTTTATTTCATTTGGTAAAGGATTTAGCAAAGAAGATGCCCTAAATAGTGCATATGGAGAGATGTTAGAAAGAGTGCTTACAAGAAATTTTTTTGAAAACTATTATATAAATAATCTCTACAAAGATGCTACGATAAAAGATTTTTTAAATCCTACCCTTAAAAAATTATATCAAATAGATAAACTGGATAAAGAAGATTTAGTTGATTTTAATTCAGACTCTTTTGAAATTTTATCAATTCCATTTTTAGAAAAAAGAAGCAATCAAAAAGTCTATTTTCCAATAAACCTTATCCAAAATCTATATGCAAGCAATGGAATGGCTTTTCATAAAAATTTGATTCAAGCCTATAAAAACGCAAAAAGTGAAATAATAGAAAGATATGTAAAACACCAAGTAATCTACTACGCCCTTCCTCTTCCAAAAGTTTTCCATCCTCTAAACTCTAAAAACTTTCAAGTATATGATGCAACCCTTGGAGGTAAATATCCGGTAATGGCAGTAAGTTATATAAAAGATGGAAAAATTATTCTCTCTTTTGGATGCGATTTAGACCAGGAAAAAGCAATTAAAAAAGCTTACTTAGAAATTGCCCAAAAAGAGTTTATCGCAAATGGAAATATAACAGATGATATTGACGCAGTAAGAGATGAATTTAATTTAGAGAGACATTTTGAGAGTTTGGATGGAGATATTCATATAAATTTTTTTAAAAAACCTCTCTTTAAAAAAGCTAACTGGAACTTTTACTCTCTTGATGTTTTTAATAAAAAAGAGTATCTAAGAATTTATAAACTAAACCATCACTTCGCAATTCAAGTAATAGTCCCATCAATTAGCGAAGTTTATAGCATTGAAGATATGAAATATTTTAACATCAACTATCCAAAATTTGAAAGGGATATAATTTTAAACTATCAAAAATACCCAACAAAAGAAGTAATAAATACAATTAACTTACTTGGCAATCAAGAAATAGGAAGTTATATTGGAGTAATTTTTAAAAAACCTTTGACAAAAGAAAAATTAAAAAAAATTATACTAAACAAAAAACCACTCCCTCCTTTTTCACAAGAATATCTAAATCTAAAAACTCTCTCAAAAACCCTAAATCAAAAGGTAAAAAATGAGATTTGATAGATGTAAAAAACTCTTTTCCAACTTTAAAGACCTTGAAAAGCTAAAAGTCTTAATTTGCGGAGTGGGAGGAGTTGGAGGATATGCACTTGATTGCTTATATCGTTCAGGAGTTAAAAATATAACGATTATTGATTTTGATACTTTTGATATTACCAATCAAAATAGACAAATTGGAAGTGAATTTATAGGAGATAAAAAAGTAAATGTCCTAAAAAAACTCTATCCCAACATAAAAGCAATTGATATGAAATTAACTCCTACAAACATTGAAAAAATAGATTTTTCAAAATATGATATTGTAATTGACGCAATTGATGATTTAGAGGCAAAAATCGCCCTTATAAAAAAAGCCTACCCTAAGATAATCTCTTCAATGGGAGCTGCAAAAAGAGTTGATCCAACAAAAATAAGAGTTGACTCAATCTGGAAGACTCAAACTGATCCTTTTGCAAAAAAAGTTAGAGACAAACTCAAAAAAGAGAATTTTAAAAAAGATTTTAAAGTTGTTTTTTCAACCGAAAAACCCATTAAATGTGAAATGGGAAGCTTTGTGGGAGTAACAGGAGCATTTGGACTTGCACTTTGCAGTGAAGCCTTAAAAAAATTCATATAAGCCTCAAAAGGAGGCTTAGCAATTATCAAATTTAAAATCTTTATCCCTAACATCTAAAAACCACTTCATTCCAACATCAGTCCATTGTTTTGTAGTTGGAAAATAGTTTTGAATATTTTCATAAACTCTTGCAAAATCTTTTGACTTAGAAGCATTCTCTTCTAAAATCTTTTTAATTGCTTTTTTTGCTGCTTCATTTACATCCTCTGGAAATTCACAAAGTTTTACTCCATATTTACCTTCTCTTATCTCTTTTAAAGCTTTTCCGTTTTCATATTGGAATTGAGCAAGCATTCTTGCATTCATATCATTTGCCGCTACTTCAATTGCTGCTTGAAACTCTTTTGGAAGTCTCTCAAACTTTTTCTTATTAAATGTAAGTTCAAGGTTAGTTCCAGGTTCGTGCCAACCAGAATAGTAATATTTTGCTACTTTATAAAATCCCATCTTAATATCAAGTGCTGGTCCAACCCACTCAGTCGCATCAATCACTCCTCTTTCCAATGCCGTATAAAGCTCACCTGCTGGAATATTTACAGGCTTAACTCCAAGAGCTGCCATTACTTCTCCACCAAGCCCTGGAATTCTCATTTTTAACCCTTTCAAGTCAGCCAAAGACTTAATAGGTTTTCTAAACCAACCACCCATTTGGTTTCCAGTATTTCCACCTTTAAATGGAATTAAATTATATTTTGCATAAAGCTCTCTCCAAAGTTCCATTCCCCCAGCAAAGTCAAGCCATCCTTGCATCTCATCTGCTACCATTCCAAAAGGATATGCTGTAAATAAAGAGAAAGCTGGATTTTTACCTTTCCAATAATAAGGACCTGAGTGGAATCCATCAATTAACCCTTTACTACACGCATCAAAAACTCCAAGTGCCGGCACTAACTCATTTGCTCCATATACTTTAATCCTTAAAGCTCCATCTGTTAGCTCTTTCACTCTATTTGCAAAATAAAAAATTCCCTCCCCCATAATAGGAAGAGTTTTAGGCCAAGAGAGACAAATTTTTAAAGTTTTTCTTGTTTTAGCATAAAGATTTGTAGTAAAAGCAGCACTTACGATAGCTCCAATTCCAGCAGTTTTTAAAAATTTTCTTCTATCCATTTTTTCTCCTTTTTTTAAGTTATTTTAACATATTAATAAAAAATTGCTATTACTGCATAACTTAAAAATAGCATTATGTGAGATAACCCTTCAAGATAATTTGTCTCCCCATCTTCTGTTGTTTTCCAAACAAGTAAAATTGTAAGAAGCAATGCTCCAACTTGTAAAGGAGTAAAATCAAGAGATAAATTAATTCCAACCAACAAAGACAAAAACACAAGAGCTGGGACCGTTAAAAGAATTGAAACTGTGCTTGCTCCCATTGCGATATTAACAACCCTTTGCATCTCATCATTTTTTGCAGCTCTAATAGCCGTAAAAAGTTCAGGGGCTACTGTTACAAATGCAATCAAAATCCCAACAAACCCTGGCGTTAATCCAAACTCATTAAAAACAACAACCCCATCTTTTGCAAAGACCTCTGATAAAATTCCAATTAAAACTAAAAGTAAAATTAAAACTACCACATTAAAAAGATTAGATTTTTTATCAAAAAAATAATTATGTTCTTCAACCTTTTTAACTCTGCTTCTTTTTTTAAACCTAAAAAAGTGCACATGAGTATCGGTTTGAAATCTAAATATAAAAAAGTAAAAAACCGCAAGTAAAAATGCAATAATCAAACTCGCTCTAAACAAAGATTCACTATCTGAATGAAGTGAAATTGTAGTTGGTACAAGAAGCATAGCTGCTGCAACAAACAAAACGGTAGTATAACTTGCTGATGTATCTTCATTATGGACTTGTTCTTTAAAACTAAGCCCTCCAACAAAAACTGCAAGCCCAAGAAGAGCATTCAAATCAACAATGACTGTTGCAATAATCCCATTTTTTACCCCATCAAGCGCTTCTGGATGCTCTTTTGCTTCTAATAACACCATAAACAAAATTAAAATCTCAACCAACACTGCACTAAAAGTCAATATCATACTTCCATAAGGCTCACCAAACCTCTCAGCCAAAATCTCTGCAATTTCTGAGATTGTAACTGCAAGTGCTCCAATTCCAACCGCAGCAAATACCAACGCTAAAAAGTTAAATCCTAAAAAATGAAATATAATTGCTAAGGGAAAAACCAATATACCAACAATAATATCCCAATACTCTCTAAATTCCAATATCTCTCCTTAAAAAATGGTTAGCATTTTTAAGATAATAAACTTCTCCCACCTTTTTAAAAAATTCATAAGCTCTCTTTACATCAATTATCCTATCTCTCTCTCCTAAGAAGACTTCAACTTTTACATATTTTAACTCCTTTATTTTATTCCAATCAAAATAAAAAAGCCTTTTTAAATCTTTAAGCTCACAATCGCACAAAAACCTCTCATCCCAAAATCCGGCTTTTTTTAAAAAATTTTTAATATAATTTTCCTTATCTTTACAAAATGCTTTTATATTCATCTCAATAATTTTTTTAGAATAGGAAAAATAAGCTGGTGAGAAGAGTTGGAGTTTATCTACTCTATAAGGAGTATTTAACACAAATTCTACTGCCCTTTGAGCCCCATAGCTAAATCCAGCTACAACAAATTCTCCCTCTTCTAAATACTCCCTAAAAAGTTCTTTTTCATTGCACAAACAAAACCCACTAAAAAATTTCATCTTGGAGCTTTTTAATATCTTCTTTATGAATTACTTCATTTTTTAGCATTTTCTCATAAACTTTATTAATTAATGGCAAGTTACTCTCATATAAAACTTTTGTCTCTTTATAAGCTTCATCTAAAATCTTACTCACCTCTCTCTCATCTCCAATTAAATTCTCCCCCATTCCATACTCTTTTATCATTCTCATAGCAAGTTCTCTTGCTTTTTTGATATCTTTGTGAGCATTTGAATATTTTTCATTAAATTTCTCTTCAACTCCAACCCTACCAGCAATTAAAGTCTCAATTTTACTCATAATCTCTGTTTTAGAAATTATCTCTTTATCCTCTTCTTTAAAATCATCTTTAACCAAACTTATTCTCTCAAAATCAACTCCAAGCCAATAAGCAATTACTGCTTTGCTGGCTTGATAATAACTTAAAATCTCTTTTTCTTTTGCAGAGTAAGTATTTAGTTTTTTCTTACCCATTAACACTTTATCTTTTACAGCATAAAAATCACTCTCTTCAATATATCTTTTCCCCTGTTTTAATGCATAAATACTTGCTTCATTTACCAAAGAAGCAAGTGCAGCTCCTGAAAAGCCTACCGTAATTTTTGCAATATTTTCAAGCTTTCCTTTAAATGGCTTACCTTTTAAATGTACTTTTAAAATCTCTATCCTCTCTTGAAGATTTGGAAGCTCTACAAAAATCCTTCTATCAAATCTTCCAGGTCTAAGAAGTGCTTCATCAAGAAGCTCTACTTTATTTGTCGCACCAATAACAATAACTCCCTCACTCCCTTCAAATCCATCCATTTCAGTTAAAAGTTGATTTAAAGTTGCTTCTCTTTCATCATTTCTTAAATTCCCTCTCGCTTTCCCAATCGCATCAATTTCATCAATAAAAATTATACTTGGAGCTTGGGCTTTTGCTTTGCTAAAAAGGTCTCTAACTCTTTTTGCACCAACTCCAACATACATTTGCACAAAACTACTCCCGCTTTGATAAAAAAACGGCACCCCAGCTTCACCAGCTAATGCTTTTGCAATTAAAGTTTTTCCAACCCCAGGAGGACCAACCAATAAAACCCCCTTTGGAAGCTTTATGCCAAAATCTCTATATTTTTGAGGATTTTTTAAAAAATCAACTATTTCAATAAGCTCTTCTTTAACTTCATTAATCCCAGCTACATCTTTAAAAGTAACATTTGAAGTAATTGGTTTGATTATAAAATCTTTCTCAATTCCTGTATTCATCTCTACCTGAATTTGTTGTTGGTTTGGTGGTTGAGGAGCTATTCTTTTTAAAAGCAAAATAAACCCTATAAAAAGTGCAAAAATAATAATAACCGCAATTAATTGAGAAACTATCATATTTCCATTAAAAGTACCACTTTTAAAGCCAGCTATTAACAACAAAACAATTAAAATCCCAACTAATCCAAAAATTATCCCATTATTCTTTGACATTTATCTCCTTTACTTGATAATTCTTTACTCTAATCCACTCACCTTTGGTTAACTTTTTTTTAATCTCCATTTTATTATAATATTCATCATATCCAAAAGAACTCCCACCCTTAATCTCTTCAATATGCACTAAAAGTTCTCTATCTTTATTTTTCAATCTGAAATTATAATTATTTTTTTTAACAATGTCATCCAAAATCTTTGCTCTTTTTTTTGCAATATCTCCTCTTACATCTTGCCTCATAGTAGCTGATAAAGTTCCATCCCTTGGAGAGAAACGAAAAATATGAATATGAGTTAGAGGATACTTCTTAAAATTCTCCAAAGCCTCTTCCCACACCTCTTCACTCTCCCCTGGATGTCCTACAATAAAATCGCTCCCAAGCGCAATATTCATATCAGCAAGCCTCTCAAAAAGTTTTAATGTAGGCTTTACCCTATTTCTCCTTTTCATAATCCTAAGCATCCTATCACTTGTATGCTGCAAAGCAATATGAAGATGTCTTTCTAAAATTCCATTTTGAGTAAGTTCAATAAGTCTTTTATCAATCTGATTTGGTTCTAAACTACCAAGCCTTATTCTCTTTACTCCTCTTATTTTACTTATTTTTTCTATAAGTTCACTCAAAGAACTACCAGTGTCTTTACCATAACTTCCCATATTAATTCCAGTTAAAACAAACTCACTAACTCCAATACCCCTTAAAGCTCTAACCTCATCCAAAATAATTTTCTCATCAATACTCCTTGAATGTCCTCTTACCTTTGGGATAATACAATAAGCACACTCAAAATCGCATCCCTCTTGAATTTTAATAAAAGCTTTGGTAGTTGAAATTGATTTTAGGATTTTTGAATTTTTAAAATTAAAATCCCCAAGCTTAATTCCTCCAAAATCTAAAAATTTATCAATCTCCTCTTTATATTTATGCCCAAGGACTGCTTTTACTTTTTTTTCTTCAAAAAGTTTTTCACCCTGAGTATATGCACTACATCCTGTTAAAATTATCCTTTTATCTTGATGCTTATTGATATAGTTTCTAAGGTCTCTTTCTGCAAAATTGGTAACCGCACACGAATTTACAATAATTAAATTGGCATCCTTTTCGTTATTTACTATTTTATCTTTTAAGATATTTTTCATAATTTCACTATCAAAAATATTACTTCTACATCCAAAAGTTTTAATAAAAACTCTCATCCCTCTCTCCTAAAAAGCCTTTTTAAAAATCCTTTTTTGTTTAAAGAATTTTTATTTAACACATAATAAAAAATTGGAAGATAAAAAAGATTTAAGATCGTTCCCCAAACAAGTCCAAAACCAAGGGCGATTGCAAGAGGTTGTAAAATTGCACTTTGTCCATAAGGAAAAAACATCAAAGTCAAAAGTCCAAAAAAAGTTGTAATAGAAGTTAATAAAATCGGTCTTAACCTATGAGATGCAAACTCTAACAACTCTTCAACATTTTTTGCTCTTTTAATAAAATCAATCATTACAATTCCATCATTAACAACAACCCCAGCAAGCCCAACAATTCCTATCATTCCAAGCATAGTCATATTCATATGCATAATAAAGTTTCCAATTATTACGCCCAAAAACGAAAGAGGAATAACAGAAATAACCACAAAAGGGAGCAAAATTGAATCAAACATTAAAACTAACACTAAGAAAATAAGAAGAATTGCTACAACCAAAGCCGCTTTCAAATCTCTCATAAAATCTTTACTTGTCTTAGCCGCTCCTCCTATAATAATTTCAAATCCTTCTTTTTTAAGTTTTTCTAAAACTGGGGAAATCTTTTCATAAAACTCAGCAGTAGTAATAACTTTTTTATTCAAACTCGCATAAACACTTTTTGCTGCAACTCCATCATATTTATGAATCTTTTTAAATTGTTTTTTTATATAAAAAGTAGCTATCTTATTAAGCTCTATTAATTCATTGCTATTTGGTACAGGGAGTCTAAAATATTTTAACTCTTCTAATTTATCTTTATTCTTATCTTTTAAAATAATTTTTACAATTCCATCTTCATCAAAAGTTTTAGCCCACTCAGCCTCAGCAAAAAAACCTCTAAGCAAACTAAATACATTTTGCTCATTAAAGCCAAGTTTCTCTCCATACGAATTAATTTTTATTTTAAGCTCATCAGCTCCAAGCTCGGCATCATCATAAATATTATAAACTCCTTTTATCTTTTTCATTGCATTTTCAAGCTCTTTTATAGCTTTTAAAATTGCTTCTTGATTTTTACCACCAATGCTAATTACAACATCACTCTTAACAACCCCAGCTTGTGGGACAATTACATTAAGCTCTTTTAGTCCTGGAATCTTTACCTTTTTAAGCTCATCTTGAATTAATCTAGCAAGTTCCCAAGAAGAGTGGACTCTTGTTTGATTTGTAACTTTAATTGGCTGGAAAAGAGGAGAAATATACTTATTGTAAAAGTCAGTTGGCTTTTTATCATTTAAATCCACAAAAATATGAAAATAATTCTCTCCCCTATTAGCTTCTCCTTTATTATTCATTTTCATTCCAATAACACTCGTAAATCCTTCAACATCACTTCCAAGATATTTTTTTAACACTTCTTCAATTGATTTTATAGCCTTTGAAGTTTGAGTAATTGTATAATTACTCTCAAAACTCCCATTTACATAAATTTGACTTGCGTCAAAAGTAGGAAAAAGCTGAAATTTCGTATGCTTCATTCCAATTCCCATTAAAATTGGCACTCCAATTAAGAAAAATCCAAGTGCAAAATATCTGAATTTAAAAAAGTAAATTAAAATTTTTTTATAAATTTTTCTAAACTTCTCCCAAAAAATTTCTTTTTTAGATGGAGTAACTTTTAATATCTCCTTAGAATGCAAAGGTAAAAATACAAACGCTTCAAACAAAGAGCTTAAAATCAACACACTAATCATAATCGGTAAAATCTTAATAAACACTCCTATCTCTCCTTTAATAAGAAGCATCGGCAAAAACGCCAAAATCGTAGTAGTAGCAGCAGCAACAACAGGCCAAAAAACTTCCATAGTTCCATCAATTGCCGCTTGGAGTTTACTTTTACCCATTTCCATATGACGATAAATATTCTCACTAACAACAATAGCCTCATCAACAATCATTCCAAGTGCAATCAAAGCCCCAAGCATTGATAAAAGATTTAATGATAAATCAAGATAATCAAGAGCAATTATCGCAATTGCAAAAGAAGTTGGAATTCCAAGAGAGACTACCAAAGAAATTCTAAGATTTAAAAATAGCCACATTATAAAAAAGACTAAAATCAGCCCAAAAACTATATTACTAACAACCGTATTAAAGCGGTTCCTTACCCATTTGCTCGTATCAGTTGAAATACCAAACACAACTTCTGGATGTTTCTTGTGATACTCTTTTAAAATTTCCCTTATTTTTTTAGATAAAGCAATAGCATCTCCACCTTCACCTTTTCTTACATCAATTGTAATATTTGGAATGCCATTATATTTACCAATCTGAGTTGGGGTTGCATACTCTTTTACAACTTTTGCAATATCTCTAAGCCTTATGACAACTCCTCCAACCTTTAAAATTGTATTGTTAAAATCCCTAACTCCTTGGGGAAACATTGAAATAAAATAGTGCTTTTTTCCTTCAATCTTCCCAACTGGAAAAATTGTATTAATTTGGCTAAGAGTATTAATAAGCAAGTTCTTATCAATTCCAAGAGCCTCAATCTTTTGATTATCCAAAATAAAATAGATATTCTTATCGCTATCCCCTCTTATATCAATTTGACTCAAATCCTTTAATTTTGAGAGTCTCTTTTTTATCTCATCAGCTACTTTTAAAAGCTCATCTTTATTTAACTTATCACTAGCAACTGATATAAACATCAAAGGAAAAGCTTTTTTTGCAATTGTCACAATAGGCTCATCCATATCACTTGGTAAATCTTTTTTGACATTTGCCACTACATTTTTAAAATCACTCAAAAGTTCAAGTTTATTTGCAGTTGGCTTCAAATTTGCAGTAATAACAAAACTTCCGTTGCTAATCACACTCTCAATTGATGAAACTTCTTCAAATGATTTAATCTCATCTTCAATTGAAGTTACAGCCATTTTATCCAAAGTAGCAGGACTTGCCCCAGGATATCCGCCTTCAATTAAAATTTTATCCAAAGTTGCTGGTGGAAAAAGCTCCTTTGGAACATTTTTATATGCAATAAAAGCTGAAATTATTACAATTACAAACAAAGTATGTGTAAAAGCTGGTCTTTTTATAAAAAATTCAATAATTTTTTCCATTTCGCTCCTCGTTTTTTCCCAATAATACCTAAACTTTTTAAAATTGATATGAATTTATCGCATTTTTAAATTTTATCTTCTCAATTTTAGACTTTAAAATAGAATTTTCTGCTTTTAAAGAATAGTATTCATTTAAGAGTTTATTAATTTTAACGGAGTTTTTATAAATCTCAATCCCAATATAAACTTTTGGCAAAGCTAAAAGAAAAACCAAAAAAATAAAAAACAAAAACTTTTTAAAATGGATTTCTAAAAAGGAAGCCTCTGAGCTTTGCACTTCTACTCCTTGGATTGTTTTTAATCTCTTCTTTTGATGGAGTAATTGGCTTTTTAGTAAGGATTATACCTTTTTGATTATTACCTCCACACTCGCACCTTATAGCATCGCTTGGACATATACACTTTCTTGCCCATTCTTTAAACTTATTTTTAACTATTCTATCCTCTAATGAATGAAAAGTAATAACTCCAAGAATAGTCCCATCTTTTGCAATCTCTTTTGAATAATCAAGGATTTTATTAAGCTCATCAAGCTCATTATTAACTTCAATCCTAATAGCTTGAAAAATAGGAGCCAAACTCTTTTTATCTTTTAATCCAGCTCTCATCAAAACTTCGCTAAGTTCTCTATTAGAATTTATTGGTCTATTTTTTATAATAAAATCAGCTATTTTTTTATATCTTCTATCTTCTGAATACTCCCTAATAACTCTTTCAAGCGATTCTTTATCATAAAAATTAACAACATCTTTTGCACTAAACTCTTGGTCTTTGTTCATCCTCATATCAAGCTCATCACTATCAAATGTAAATCCTCTTTTTTTATTATCAAGCTGATAACTACTAACCCCAACATCAGCCAAAATGCCACTTATATTAAGCCCTTTTAATTCTTTTAAAGCTTCACTTGCTCTTTTGTTTATAAATTCAACTCTATTTGAATACTTTGAGAGTCTTTTTTTAGCAAACTCCATAGCCTCTTTATCTTGGTCAATTCCAATAAGCTTAATATTTGGAAATTTCTCTAAAATAGCCTCACTATGTCCTCCAAAACCAAGAGTACAATCCACAAAATAACCATCTTTTATACCATTAAACAATTTCAAAGTCTCATTAAGTAAAACCGGAATATGAGGAGTGTCCAAATTTATCCTTTTTTGTTATAATTGTATCAAAAAAGGGATAGTTTGATCATTAATACTTTGCTAAAAGAGTATGAATTAATTACAAAAGAGCTTTTTGATAAAGAGTTTTTATCAATTGGACTTGGAAGTATCTCTATGAAATTAAAAGAAGATTTAATGCTTATTAACAAACACAATAAACACTACTTAGAAGAGGATTTCATTAAAAAAGTGCATATTTTAAGAGAAGATATTTCTTGGAAAGAGATAAATCCAGATATAAAGCTTCATTCAGAAATCTACAAACACCACTCAAACACAAAAGCCATTGCTCACATTTTTCCCATAAATACAATGACTCTCTCTCAAACTCAAAGCTTTATAAATCCTATTGACTTTATTGGAAAATCAACTCTTAATAAAGTAAAAATTATTGATATCCCATCAAAAACCGAATGGAATGAAAATAAAAGCTTTATAATCTCAAAAAATCTTTTTGAAAGAGATACAATTATTATAAGAGGTTTTGGAGTCTTTATTTGTGCAAGAGATTTAAGAGAGCTCTTAAAAAAAGCCATTATTTTAGAAAATAGCTCATATATTATCCTAAATTCAAAATAAAGGAAAAAGATGCACATAATTTACGAAAAAGACAATATAGGAAGAACTTTTGTTGAATTAATATTTAAAAATACCGGTAGTATTTACTCAAAAGATTCAGTTGCTTATACGCTTATGCATATGCTAATGAATAGAGGAACTCTAAAAGATAAAGAGAAGTTTTATTCAAAACTTGAAGAAAAAGCAATAAATCTATCAACTCATACAAGTTACTCAAACACATCAATATCCTTAACTTTTTTAAATGAAAAATCTCACCAAGCTATGCAATACCTAAAAGAGCTTCTTTCAAGTCCAAATTTCACAAAAGAAGCCCTTTTAAAAAGTAAAGAAGAGATAAAAGCAAAAAAAGAGACCCTAAAAAACAACCACGACTACACAGCAAGCAAAAACTTATTTAAAATCATGTTTAAAAATACTCCTCTTGAAATCCCAGAAATAGGGGAAAAAATTGAAAGTGTAAGTTTAGAAGACATAAAAAATCATTTTCAAACCTTATCAAAAAAATCTCTAATTGCATTAATTGGAGGCAAAAAGATAAACATCTCTTTACCTCTCCCATCAAACCTTCCTAAAAAGGATCTATTTTTTACTCCAAAACAAGGAGAAATTATTGAAAAAAAAGATGTAAAACAGAGTTATATCTACTTTGGAAGCCCTTTTAATGTAAGCAAAGATAAATGGTACTTAGCCAAAGTAGCTACTTTTATCTTAGGTGCTGGTGGATTTGGAAGTAGAATAATGGAAGAAGTTAGAGTAAAAAGAGGATATGCTTATTCTGCATACGCTTTTAATCAATTTAATAAAAATTTTCAAATTCTAAAAGGATTTTTACAAACAAAACTTCAAAACACCCAAGATGCAAAAAACTTAATTATTGAGTTAATAGAAGACTTTACTCAAAAAGGAGTTAGCAAAGAAGAGTTAGAAAGTGCAAAAAAATTTTTAATTGGAAGCGAACCTCTAAGAGAAGAGACAACTCCTCAAAGATTAAAAAGAAAGTTTGAAGAATATTATTTTGGAATAGAAGATAAAAACTCAGAACTTGACAAAATAAAAAATCTCTCACTTGATGAGATAAACGACTTTATTAAAAACCACAAAGAGATAACAAATTTAAGCTTCTCTATAATTACCAAATGAACCCAATAGAAATTGCTCTAAACAAACCAAAAGAGTGGGAAGATAACACTCTTTACCCCTTTATTACCAACAAACCACAAGCCTTTGAAGCTGAGATTTTAGAAGTCTATCAATCAAATAAAGTAACAAAAGTAAAACTTTATTTAAAAAATGTTCAAACTATAATTTGGGGAGTTTTTTTCGTTTTTACAAAATGGCACAAAATGCTCTTTTTTAAAGGAAACAAAATTTATATAAAAGGAGAAGTAAAAGAACACCAAATTATCCAACCAAAACCAATAGATAGTAAAAAAATCAATAAAATTATCCCTATTTACAAAGATAGAACCATAAAAAAAAAGATTCAAAAACTCTCTTTAAAAGATTTATCATTGCTGCCTAATCGCATAGCTAAAACTCTTTATTATATGCACTTTCCACGCACAATAGAAGATATAAATTTAAAAAAAATTGAGTATGCACTAAAATGGGCAGAAATTTTTAATTACCTTTATAAAATGCAAACCAAAAAAAAGTATTATCCCTCAAAACCTATAATTGCAAACCCAACTCCATTTATAAACTCCCTACCCTTTAAACTAACAAACGACCAATTAAAAGCTATAAAAGACATCCAAAGTGACATATCCAAAAATATCCAAGCAAGAAGAGTAATTATTGGAGATGTGGGAAGTGGAAAGACTATTGTAATGTTAGCTGCTGCATTTATGGCAAACAAAAGCATAATAATGGCACCAACTTCAATCTTAGCAAACCAAATCTATCAAGAAGCAAAAAAATTCCTAAAAAACAAAAAAATTTTACTTATTACTCAAAAAACTTCTCCATCAAAAAAAGAGATACAAGAAGCTAATTTATTAATTGGAACTCACGCTTTATTATACAAAGAATTGCCAAATGTTGATATTATTATGGTAGATGAACAACATAGATTTGGAACAAATCAAAGAAACAAACTTGAAAAAATTGTAAGTAATAAAAAAACTTTGCCACATTATTTCCAATTTAGCGCAACCCCTATTCCAAGAACCCAAGCACTCATAATGAGTAGCTTTGTAAATGTAACTTTAATAAAAGAACTTCCGTTTAAAAAAGAGATTGAGACTAAAATTATTTCAAAAGAGGATTTTAAAGAACTTCTTTTTCATATCCAGTCTCAAATTTCAAAAGGATATCAAGTTGCCATTGTCTATCCATTAGTAGAAGATTCGGATAAATTCAAATACCAAAGCTTAGAAAGCGGAAAAGAGTTTTGGTTAAAACATTTTAAAAATGTTTACATAACTCACGGAAAAGATAAGAATAAAGAAGAGGTATTAATGGAATTTAAAGATAAAGGAAATATTTTAATAACAACAACAATAATTGAAGTTGGCATCTCTCTTCCTCGCCTTAACACAATAGTAATCGTAGGAGCTGAGAGACTTGGACTTGCTACTTTACATCAATTAAGAGGAAGAGTTGGAAGATATGGAGATAAGGGATATTGCTTTTTGTATACCAACGACAAAAATAACCCAAGGTTAAAAGCTTTTGCTTCTACACTCGATGGGTTTAAGATAGCCGAGCTTGATTTAAAATTTAGAAAAAGTGGAGATTTATTAGATGGCAAAGTTCAAAGCGGAGAGAGTTTTAAATATTTTGATGAAACAAAAGATGTAAAAATTTTAGAAGAAGTCAAAGAGTATCTTAACCTCTTAACTGATAAGTAATATCTCCTGCCCCAAACCCAATAACAAGTCCTTTGTTTATGGTTTTTAAAATTTTATCATCTTTAATTAACATAATATTATCTCCGTTCCTTTGAACCCTATCAGCAAAGACCGGATTATACTTTTTAAAATGTTTTTTAAAATCAATCTCTTTTTCTTCTTCTCCCGCACTCCAAACTGGCAAAATTACAAGCTCATCAATCCCATCAAAACACTCAACAAACCCATCTAAATTATCAATTGTTCTACTATATTTATGAGGTTGCCAAATTGCAATTATCCTATCTATTCCATTTAATCTTGCATACTCTTTTGTCGCATTTAGAGTTGCTTTTATTTCTGTTGGATGATGACCATAATCATCAATTAAAATAAAATCATCCTTTTTAATTAAAACATCAAATCTCTTCTTTATTCCTCTAAAATCTTTTATATTTTTTGCTATCTCTTTAAGACTTAAAAATTCACTTGCCGCTTCAATTGCAAGCATAGCATCTAAAACTAAATGTTCTCCAAACCCATAAACTTCAAACTCAACTCCCTTATATTCAAAAACACTTTTTGGTAAAGAATTCCTAATTTCAAACCTTATATTCTTGGCATCTTTTAAATAAACTCTTTTCATAGGAATATCAAGACTTTTTATAAATTCGTCATCCCCATTTACAACTCTTATTTTTGCCTTTTTCAAAAACTCTTCATAATGAGCATAAAATTTATCAAAATCATACTCATAAAATTCCATATGCTCAGGCTCCGTATTTGTCACAATTGCCACAAAAGGATTAGAATCAACAAAACTACCATCACTCTCATCCGCTTCAAAAACAAGCATCTCACTCTCACTAACTCTTGCATTGCTATTAAACTCTTTACTCTCAGCACCAATTAAAACATTTGCATCTTTTAAAATAGAAGCTAAAATTGCAGTTGTCGTACTTTTACCATGAGCCCCGCAAACTGAAAGAACTTTCTTATCATTAACGATAAAAGGCAAAAACTCTCTCCTACTAAAAGTTTTTATATTCTTTCTCTTTGCCTCTTTTAACTCTTCATTATCCTCTTTTACCACCGCGGTATAAACAACTGCATCTGGATTTTTAATATTTTCTTTTTTGTGAGGAATAAAAACTTCTATCCCTTCTTTGCTAAGAGCAAAGGTTAGGGAAGTCTTTGCAACATCGCTTCCACTAACTTTAAATCCTTTCTGATTTAAATATCTTGCAATCGCACTAAGCCCAATTCCTCCAATCCCAATAAAATGGATTTTATGCATCTTTGCTAAACTCTTCTTGAAATTTCTTTTTATATTTAATTACAAGCTCATCAATCCTATCATCAAAATCGGTAAAAAATACGTCCTTATAAACTTTATCAATATTTACATATTTTTCAAAAAATTTATCCAAGCTAAGCCCAGCAAGCATTCCTATTACAAACATACTAAACATCTCTTTTAATTTAGGGTCCTTTACAAGATATGCCATATCATATCCAACTTCTTTTGCTTCATCAATAGCACCCTCATCCCAAAGTTCTAACATATATTCAAACATTGCTCTAATTGCCGCAGCTTCTTCTTTATCATTTACATCTAAACTCTCACCTTTTTCTATTTTTGAATTAACCAAATCAAATGTCTCTTTTAAAATTTCTCTAAAAACTTCATTAATCTCATCCTCTCTATTTTGATAAATCAATTTATCAAGTTTTTCATACTTTTTTACCAAACTCATAATAACTCCTTTAATATTTTAAGTGCTTTTCTTGTTTTATGTTCATCATAAACCAACGCAACTCTTACATACCCTTCACCTACACCATTTCTACCCATAAAACGTCCGGGCATAACTTTTACGCCTTTTTTATAAGCTTCTTTTGTAAATTCAATATCATCTCCTACTTCAAGCCAAATATAAAAAGTAGCTTGTGGAATTTTAACTCCTAAAATCTCTTTTGCAATTTCAAAATTTTTTTTATACTTTTCTCTAAAAACTTCTACATGAACATCATCTTTCCACGCTACCTTAGCTGCAAATTGCAAAGGAAGTGGACTTGCACATCCAACATATGTTCTAAATTGAAGATATTTTTTTAAAATTTCACTATCACCTGCAATAAATCCACTTCTAAGCCCAGGTGCTGAGCTTCTTTTTGAAATTGAGTTAACTGCTAAAATATTTTTAAAATTTCTATTCCCAACTCTTTTACACGCTTCTAATATACTCGGTGGTTTTTTATCAAAGTAAATTTCACTATAACACTCATCGTTTAAAATAACAACATCATTGTTCAAAGCCCACTCAACCCATTCGCTAAGTTCATCCAAACTCATCACACTTGCTGTTGGGTTATTTGGTGAGTTTAAAATAATTAACTCCTCATCTCCATCAAGCTGACTTAATTTTGGTTTAAAATCATTCTTTTTTATCAAAGAAAGATAATTAATCTTACTCCCAGCTGCAATCGCCGCACCTTCATAAATTTGATAAAAAGGATTTGGAAAAGCCATCTTTTTTGGTCTTAAAAACAAAGGAAAATTAAACAAAAGCTCCCTTGTTCCAAAAGTAGGAAGTAACTGGTCTTTTTTAAGCTCAACTTGAAATCTTCTTTTTATAAAATCTCTTTGTGCTTCTTTTAAAACCTCTTCACCTGCCGTTTTTGGATATTTATTTAGGTATTTTGAACTCTCGCAAAGTGCTTTTTGAATAAAAGAAGGAGTCTCAAATTGAGGTTCTCCAATAGTTAAAGAGATAATATCTTTTGGATGAGGGATATCTTTTAATAATTCGTTTAACCTCTCAAAAGGATACTTCTCAAACATCACTCCTCCACCAATGCAAGTTCTATTTTAAATCCACTTTGAGATAAAACTTTTACTTTAATTTTATCTCCTTCCTTAAACTCATCCAAACTATGCCCATTTAACTTACTAACATGCAAAAGCCCCTCAACCTCTGGTGCCACTTCAATAAACATTCCAAAAGGAACTTTTCTTTTTACTACTCCTTCTAAAATTTCTCCTACTTTAAATTGCGGAATTTTTGGAGTATCATCTTTACACACAACATTTAAAATATAATCTTTTGCAGCGTGCATATCTTCATAATTATCACCATAAATTTTTACTTTTCCAGTCTCTTTATCCAAATCAATAGTAATACCAAACTTAGCAATAATCTCTTTTACAGTCTTACCAGCGGTTCCTATAATATCAATAATTTTTTCAGGCTCAACTTTAAAACTAACACTTTTTGGAAGAATATCTTCATTATACTTAATCTCTTTTGCCGCGTTCTCCATTTTTTCTAAAATAAACGCTCTTGCTTCTCTTGCTTGATAGAGTGCCTCTTTTAAAATATTAAGAGAAATTCCACCAAGCTTAATATCCATTTGCATTGCAGTAATTCCATCAAAAGTTCCAGCTACTTTAAAATCCATATCCCCATCGTGATCTTCAAGTCCCATAATATCGGTTAATATTGCATATTTCTCACCCTCACTTACCATTCCCATTGCAACCCCAGCAGCCATTTTAAGAAGTGGTACTTTTGCTGCTTTTAGTGCCAAAGACGCCGCACAAACGGTTGCCATTGAAGAGCTCCCATTGCTTTCAAGAATTTCACTAACAACCCTTACAGTCTCATCAAACTCAGGGTCAATTAAAGGCTCAATAGCTCTTTTTGCAAGATTTCCGTGCCCAAGTTCGCGTCTACTTGGAGGTCCAAGTCTTACAGCTTCACCAACTGCGAATGCTGGAAAATTGTAATGGAGCATAAATTTTTCAAGTTTTTCTTCTTTATCCGTTAGATTTGCATAAACCTGAGCATCCATATCCCCTCCACGCGTAGCTACTGCAAGTGCTTGGGTTTGCCCTCTGGTAAATAGACAACTACCATGAGCTCTTGGAAGAATATTTGTCTCAATTGTAATTGGTCTAATCTCATCAAGTTTTCTCCCATCAGCTCTTATACCCTCATACAAAATCATACCTCTTACAATTTCTCTTTTAACTTCCTTTACTGCTTTAAGTATCACATCAAACTTATCCTCTTCTCCTAAGGCTTTTGCTATTTTCTTTGCAAACTGCTTTAAGAGGTAATCTCTCTCACTCTTGCTAAGGTGTTTGATAATTTCTCTAAGCTCATCAACATATTTTTCTTTAATAATTTTTACATATGGAGTAATGTCTACTTCTTCCCTTTGCTCAAAATGAATTTTCTCTTTTACAAAACTCTCCAACGCTTTTTCATAAATCTCTGCTCCCTCTTTAATTTTCTCTTTTGCTTTTTTCAAAATATCAATAAGCTCATCTTCACTTATCTCATTAGTACGATACTTTACAATAGTATTCTCAACCGGAACTCCATCAAGCAACACATCCTCAACTGGAATAATCTCTATCTCTTCTTGGCCTTGACTTGCATACTCAATCATCAAAAGTTCATCTTTTGTACCAGTTACAAAAAGATTAAAATCTCCCTTTTCAAGTTGAGATAAAGTAGGATTGAATATAATTTCTCCATCAATTCTTGTTACTCTAACTCCATGAACCATTTTTGCAAACGGCAAAGAGCTAAGATACATACAAGCAGCAGCAGCATTCATAGCCGCAACTTGCAAATCACTATCTTCATCAGCACTTAGTGCCATAATGGTAATAATAGTATCATACCCATAATCTTTTGGAAAAAGAGGTCTTAAACTTCTATCTACAATTCTTGCGGTTAAAGTTTCAAAATCCCCAGGTTTTTGTTCTCTTTTTACAAAACCAGCTGGAATCTTACCAACTGCATAAGCCCTCTCCACATATTGAACCACCAATGGAACAAAATCCTCTTGAATTACTTCATCTGGATTATAAGTTAAAGTAGCAAGCATAACCGTATTTCCTTCTTGCCACCAAATTGAACTATCTGCTTGCCTTGCAACTTTATTTAAAATAAACTTCTGCTCTTTACCATTAATTTTAATATCTACTTCGCAACTCATTTACTCTCCTTAATATAAAATTCTGTTGAAACATAATCTTCAATAACTTTGCCAAAATAGACTTTATCGACAATCTTTTCTACCATTTCAGCTGTCTCTTTTGCAATTACTCCAACTCCTACTTTAATAAAATTTGCACCTTGATTAATACAACTCTTAATAGCACAAAGCAAAGTTAGCCCAGTATTTGCCCCGATATCTACTAATAAAACGCTTTTACCCTTAATTGAAATAAGCCCTTCCCCTTTTCTAAACTGATGAATATCTTCCAAAATCTTCTCTTCATAAACTCTCTCAATTTCATTAAATAAAAAGTCATCCGTAATATCAAAACTTCTCACAAGCTCCTCTACTATTACATAATCTCTACTCTCACTAACGCTTGCCAAAGATACTTCTTTATTTATTGGAGATTTCACTTCTTCAATAAATAAAATATCGCACTCTAAATTATACTTTGATGCAATACTCCTAGCCAAATCCTCAGCTCTTTTACTAATCGCTAAAACAACTAAATCCTCAGCCTCTTTTAAATCTAAAAATAGTTCTTCATCAAGTCTTGCTAAAATATCATCCATTAATTAAACCTTTTGTAAAATTCATCTGGATATTGGCTCTCAATTTCATTTTTGCTAAAAGTAAATTTATAATTTAGCATATAATTCTTTAATATATCATATGCCCAATTAAGTTCTTGCATCAAAATTTTATCATCTTTTCGCTGTTTTGCTAACTTTTTATAACTTTTTTTTACATCCTCAAAAGAGCTAAGAGGCGGAATTTTTAAAATTTCTCTTGCTTTTTTTATCTCCTCTATTTTAGAAACGATGTTGCACCTCCACCCATTAAAGTTTTTAGGTCATTATCTTTAAATTTAATTCCAACTCCTAAAAAGAAATTTCTTGCATTAGTATTTAAAACATTGTCAACTCCGGCTAAGAATTGGATATGTTTTAAATAAAGATATGAAACTCTTGCATTTAAATGAGGTTTATCTCCTCTTGGGTCATTCTCGCTATTAAAATCATAAATTTCTGTTGAATAGACTACTTTATCGTTATTTGCAAAGTAATCCATTCCAACTCCACCTGTACTCTCAATAATACCTCCTCTTAATAAGACATTATTATATCTTTTTCCAATTTCAGCATTTATATAAAGCTTACTTTTATCCCCAGGACCTGTATAAAGATAATCTTTTCTTGACGTTATCCCAAGGATATAATATTTAGTTGGATTTGGAAGATATGCGATATTTGCCGTTGTAAGATAAGTTGAATCACTTAAAAGATAAGAACTTGAAATATCTACTAAAATTTGGGAACGATTAAGAGAACCTAAAAAATTATCAATCTTTTTAAAGCTGCTGCTTCCATTTGCAAAAAACTCTGTTGCTTTTACAATAGTCTCATTAAGAGGCTTTTTATTTCTTTCTAAAATATCATTTGCATTCTCTCCAACCTTAATATACTCATCAGCAAGTTTAGATACTTTTACTTTTAAAGTATTAACTAACTCATTTGAAGAAGCAACAAGTTTATCTACCTTATTAAGAATTTTTGGCACTTTTCTTGTTAAACTATCTCCTGTTGCTTTGTAAGAAAGAATTAAAGCATTTGTATTATCCAAAATTTTTGGAAGTTTCTTTTGAGTTGTTGCAAGTATATTATCAAGTTTTTTACTTGCAAACTTCACATTCCTTAGTGTTTCTTGAATATTTTCAATTGCTTCTTGATTCAAAGTAGTATTTAATTTTTTAATTAAAACTCTTACATCATCAACCGCTTTATTAATATTACTCATCACATCACCCATCGAAGGAGTTTGAACAAACTTTGAAATTACATCTCCTGGTTTTAAATACTCTTTTGAATTTGACGGGATAATTTTTAAATACTTCCCACCTAAAACACTATCTTGCGCAAGAGCGACTTCTGATCCTACTGGAATTTTTACTCCCTTTTTGATAAGAAGTTTTAACTTAACTCCATTATCCAAAAGCTGCATACTATCAATAACTCCAACCTTAACTCCTCTTAATTTTACCCTTGATTTCTTACTAAGTCCACTCGCATCATTTACAATTGCATAAATCACATACCCTCTATCTTTTAAAGATTCCAATGTCTTTATCTGAAAAGTCATAAAAATTAATGACATAAGCCCTAAAAATATAAAAAGTCCTACTTTTAATTCAGTTTTCATTTGCTACTCCACTTGAATACTCTGTTTTATACCCCCAATTGGGTAGAAATTGATATTAAACTTTATCAAATAATTCTTAAAATAAGAAATTCCCTCTTCTTTTAAAACCGGAGTTCTCATCTCTTTTACTTCAAAATTATATTGCCAACATCTTTTTTTTAAACTAACTCCAACTAAAAAATACTTATAATAATTATTCTCTAAGTCATAATTATACTCAAAATAGTATTTTTTATAAGCAGAAGTGCTTTTTGAGAGTCTAAAAGTATAAGATGAAGAAGTTTTTTCTTTGTCAAAAGAGTAAAAATGAGACAATCTTGTCTCAAAACTTCCAAGCAAAAAATCTATAAAAAAACTATTATAAGTTGTTCGTTTTAAATACCAATTAAATCTATTTCTATCACTTATCTTTACATTGCCTTTTTTTAAATTAACACTATTTTCCATAACTTCACTTTTACCCTTAAAATCAAAATTTTCATTAAAAGTACGCTCTAAGGTAAAATCGTCTTTACTAAACATCTGATACAAAAATAGATTAACCGAATTATCCATCTTTGTATAATTAAAAAGAGTAGTATTATTTTCGCTCTCTTTTAAATATTGCTTAAAATTAATAGAGAGTGCTGGATTTATAATATGAATATAATCTTTACCCTCTTTTGCAAGAGAGTTATATACCTTAAAAGTCCCAAAAAGTTGATAAAAATATTGAGGAGGAATATTTGAATTATAGTAATTACCTCCAACATAGTTAAAAGTCTCATCATACTTAAATTTTAAATACCCATTAAAAAAAGTCTTATAATAAGAAATAGGCATATTCAAAGAAACTTGATAAAACTTTTGAGGTTTTGAGTAGTAATTATAATAGTTTATATCAAAAGAGTTTAAAAAATAATCACTCTTACTTTCAAACTTGTGGAAATTTAGTTGAGGCAAAAGTTGAAGAGTATCATCATTTGACATTTTTGTAGTATCAAGAAAGTATTTATTATAAATACCAAAAAAATATTTCTTACCAATAGGAGTTATATAATTTATCTTAGAAGTTACAATTTTATCAACAAGATAAGAAGTATCAAAAGTATAATTATAAGCATTAAGGTAAAAATAATCTACATCATTGGCATACTCAATATTAGCATATAATTTATCTTTATCATTTAAAATATGGCTTCTATTATACAAAACTTCAAACCCATAGTGCTTTTTGTGAGCTAAATTATATTTATAATAAAATTTATCAAAATCAATAAACTCCCCAAATCTAATCTCTCCAAAGTCATAAGGAGATGTCACAAACCTAAATGTATTATAAATCCCCCTACCTCTAAATGTCCTAATTGTTGGAGTTATCTCAAAATCTGCATGAGGACCAAGCACAAAATAGATAGGTTGAGAGTATAAAAACCCTTCTCTTCCAGAAAACCCAATATAAGGTCTTAAAAACCCACTTCTTCTATGCTTATCCAAAGAGTTTGTATAAAATGGCCAATAAAAAATAGGCACATTATGAAGATATAAAATCACATTATAAAGTTTCATATATTTTGTTTTTTTATTATAACTACCACTACTACTTTTTAAATACCAATCAGGATTTTCTATACAACAACTTGAAAAAATTATATTTTTTAATTCAACCTTATCCTTTTTAAATTTACCTCTTAAAGCCTTAAACCACATCTCATTTGAAGTATCAATTAAAAATATACTATTTAAAATACTTTCCTTTGCAAAATAAACCTCAGCCCTATTTGCTAAGATAGAAACATTTTTATAAAAAACAACCACATCCTTTTCTAAAATCGCTTTTTTTTGATTTTTATAGATTATAGCTTTTTTAGCTTCAATAATATAATCTTTATAAAAAATAACCGGCTTATCAAGGTAGATAGTTGAATTTTTATCTATTGCTTTGGTAGCAAAAATAATAGCACTCTTTGCAAACAAAAAAGAGGCAAAAAAGATTAAACTAATTATCCTCAACAACTACACATCTCCCAGCTATATCATAAATGGCCCTATTAAAAGGATCAAAAATTGCATACATCATCCCAAAATATAAAAACATCTCATCAAAGTTTCTAATCAAACTTCTAACAAAAGCTCTACTCCACGAAGGAACACTCAAAGTCTCAATATCAACTACTTTTGTTTTTGTAATCATTTTACCAATTGTTTTACCATATAATGCTACAAAAATCCAATGATAAAGAGTATAAGCAATAAACACATAAATAAAAAGAGAATCAATAAACATAATCATCTCACCATAACTTCTAACTTGTCTAAAAGAGTCAATAAACGCCAAAAAAACAATAAAACTAACAATAAAATCATCTATCCCCATTGAGATAATTCTTTTAGTAAGAGAGGCAACTTTTAACCTCTCTCTTTTTAGCCTAACTTCTAAATCCATTATTTCTCCAAAGCTTGATATGCTATGTCACGTCTATATTTTTTACCATCAAAATGAACTCTATCTACAATCTTATAAGCCTCATCTCTTGCCTCTTTTACATCTTTTCCAAACCCGACACAAACTAAAACTCTCCCACCTCTTGCCATTAATTTTCCATCAATCTTTTTAACTCCTG
>JBDONU010000075.1:0-9044 GCA_039831175.1 Nautiliaceae bacterium | reverse complement strand
TTGTTTGTGTGAAGAGTTGAGAGAAGTAAATGTCCAGTTAGTGCTGCTTGGATTGCAATTGAGGCTGTTTCTTTGTCTCTTATTTCTCCTACCATTATAACATCTGGGTCTTGGCGAAGAATGCTTCTAAGTCCAGTGCTAAAAGTTAGGTTTACTTTGGGGTTTACTTGGATTTGATTTATGTTGTTTGCTTTGTATTCAACTGGGTCTTCAATTGTTATGATGTTTTTCTCTGGGGTAGCTATTGTTTGAAGAAAGGAGTGAAGAGTTGTTGATTTTCCGCTCCCAGTTGGGCCGGTTACTAAAATCATTCCATATGAGTGTTCAAGAAGTTCTCTAAATCCTTGGGTAATTTCTCTGTCAAATCCAAGCTCTTCTAAACTTGGAATATCTTCACTCTCCATAAGTATTCTAAGGACTGCTTTTTCTCCAAAGTAAGTTGGAATTATCGAAACTCTTATGTCAATTGTTTTATTTAGTTTTATTTGAGTCCTTCCATCTTGTGGTTTTCTTGTTTCTGAAATGTCAAGGTTTGAGATGACTTTTATTCTATTGATTATAAGTTGGGTGAGATTTTTTGGAATTTGGGTTTGAGTGATTAAAACTCCATCGATTCTAAATCTTATGAGTCCAAAGTTTTCGTGAGTTTCGATGTGAATGTCACTTGCTCTTTTTTTAATTGCTTGAAAAAACATTGCGTTTACAAATTTAATAACGGGAGCTTCTTCTGTTGAGTTTAAAATATCAATTTCACTCTCTAACTCCATCTCTTCATCAAACTCAATTTCTTTTAGATTTTTTTGAGTTTTTATCTCCATAAATTGGTTTAAGGCTCTTTCAAAAGAGTCTTTATCTGTTATTACAACTTCAAGAGGGAGTGATATTTTATTGTAAAAATTTAATGCTTTTATTAAGTTGTCTTTGGTTGTGATAAAAACTTTTTTATTATCAATCTCTACTGGTAACAGAGAATATTTTATTCCATTTTCAATGTCAAATTCTTCAAGGAGTATTGCTTTTGGGTTTATGTTATTTATTGTTTTCAATTTTGATTCCTTTTTTCTTTAAATACTCTTTTACAAATTTTTTTTCAAGTGCGTCAAGTTTTGCAAGGGTTGTGCGTAATTTTTCTAAGTCTGAACTTTTTTTAACGATATATGGAGTTATTAAGATAGCTAGAGTTGTTTTATCAATGTTTGTCTCTTTATGTCTAAAAAGTGCCCCAATTATTGGGATATCCCCAAGGAGTGGGATTTTTTTGACTGTTATGTCTTTATTGTTTTTTACAAGTCCTCCAATTATTATACTTTGTCCGTTATTTACGATTGTAGTTGTTTTAACTTCTCTTTTTGAAGTGGTAGGAAGTCCAACGACTGAGCCTGGGAGGATATCTTCTACTAAGGTTTCTACTTTTAAGGCTACTTTGTTATCGCTATCAATCCTTGGGATAATTTTTAAAGTAAGTCCAATGTCTTGACGGGTATAAGATTCGCTTGTAACGGTTGAGGTGGTTTTACCGGTTAAGACTGATACGGTTTTACCAACATAAATTGTTGATGGAGTGTTGTTGATACAAAGAATTGATGGTTCGCTTAATTTTTTTGCGGCTCCAAGAGTTTCTAATAAATCAATTGTAGCTCCAAGTGCTAGTCCTTGTTTTAAGGTAGGCAAGGCAAGTCCTAAATCAGCTGGATTGAATGCAAGAGAAGGTCCTCCTAAGTTTGCACTTAGAGTGTAAATTCCATTTGCCCCAGCACTTCCTCCAATAAGCCCAAGATTTGCTCCAATTTGAGCTGCTTTTGAGTTTGAGATTTCAAGAATTTTTGCTTTTACATAAACTTGTTGTTTTGGGATATCAAGAGCTTTTATAATTGTTTTTATCATTTCAAGTTGCTTTAAATTTGCTACTATAATTAATGAGTTTGTCTCTTTACTGGCTGTAATTGATGGGGGATTTTTTTTAAATTTTACTTTAACGATTTCGTTTAGAATTTTTGCTATATCTACGACATCTGAATTTTTAAGAGTGATTATTTGGGTTATTTGGTTGGATGGTTTTGGTTTTTCATCAATTAATTTTGCACTTTTATATAAAGTAGAAGCTATGACTTTTGGCGCTATTATTATAATTGAGTTGGAGTTTGAGATGATTTTATATTTATATACTCTTTTATTAAACATAGTGTTTGCTATATCTTTTAGCTCTTTGTAAGTTTTTTGGGCTTCTGTGTAGTGGAGTGTTATTTTTTTTATTACCATTTTGTTAGCTGTATCGATCTTTTTTATTAAGGCTTTTATTAGTTTTATGTTTTTAGGATAGTCTGTGATTATGAGTAAATTTTTATCTATATTCATTACCATCTTTCCATCTTTGCTAACTAAATAGACAACTTGACCATAAACATCTCTTACTGATGTGTTTTTTAATTTTATTATGCTTGTTTGAAGTTGATAAATGGAGCTTTTAAGAGGAGGAGCTTCTTTTACGGCTTCATTGCTTCTTATAACTTTTAAAAATCCATTTTCACTTACAATTGTATATCCTTTTGATTTTAGGATGCTAAGTAAAATATCATAGATTTCGTTCTCTTTTACGGGTTTTACAGAAATAAAGTTTACTTTACCTCTTATTAGGGATGGGATTAGGATGTTTTTGTGGGTAACTTTTGCAACTAACTTTATAAAATCATTAATATCTAAGTTTTGAAAATTTAATTCAACATTTGCAAATGCAAAAGTAGCTAAGAAAATTAATTTAATAAATCTCATATTCTATAACCTTTATTTGGGAATTTCTTTTAATTTTAAGAGTTAAATGGTGTTGATTTTTTAATGTATTATAAGCCTTCCAAGCGTTTGCGTCTGAGTTTAGTGGAATGTTGTTTATGCTTAGCAAAATATCCCCTCTTTTTAATCCAATTTTATCAAAAATAGAACCTCTCTTTATGAAAGTAATTTTATATCCATCTTTTGTTTTTATAATTCCAATATCTTGCCAAATTTTTGCAAAGTTTTTTTCATATGCTTTTATAGTTGTTTTTGGGATTTTATGAAGAGGAGTAGTAGGGGGAAGTTTTATTTTTTTAAAGCTTACTTTATAGATTGTATCTCCTTTTTTAAAGTAAGCAGTTGTAGGAGTTATTTTTATTAGTTTATAGCCTCTAAAAGTTTCATTTAAATTTATAAAGTATGTTTTTTTGTTTGAAGAGATGATTATAAATTTTTCTTTATCTGAGATGTATACCCCTTTTAGGGTGATATTTTTTAGAGTGTAGCTTTTTTTAGGGATTATGGACGCTTGTGAGTTTAGAAAAATTTTTGTAAGGCTTATTTTTATTTGAGATATTGGCTTTTGATTTTGAGTGTATATTAGAGGGTATCTTGGCAAAAATAATAAAGCTATACTCCATAAAAGATATGAGCTTAAAAAAGCAATAATAAAGAGTTTAAAATTTTTCATAATAAAAATATCCTTTTTTGTCTCTTTTTAAGAGAGGCTTTATTTTAAAAGATGGGTTTTTGATATAAATTTTTGCTTCTTTTAGTGAGATCCATCCTTCAAATTCTCCTATATTTCCATCTCCTTTTATAAAGATTTTTGGATAGAGAGTAAAATAAGCGTTTAGGGTTTTTATTTGAATGTTGCCAATGTCAAATTTTATATTTTTTGCTTTTATTATGTTTATAAGCAAAAGAGGGTAGATGTTTACTTCTTTTATTGATGCTGTTTTTATATTTGAATAAAAAAATTTGGTATTAAGCAGCGTTAATTTTATTGGATTTTGAGATGGAGTTGATGTTATTTGGATATTTTGTTGGGTTAGAACTCTTTGAAGTAAAAAAAATATCTCTTTTTTTGGCATAAAAACAATAAATCCAATAAAAAATCCTAAAATTATTATTGCTATCTTTTTCATTGTATAGTAACTTTTGCGTTTATAGTTTTGTTTTTCTCAATGTCAAGAGATTTTATATTTGTTTTTGATAAAAACTCTTCAAATCTATAAAGCTTAGATTTTGTAAGATTTTTACAAATTATAACTTTTTCTTTTTGCTTACAAAAGTAAGGGGGCGTAGTTTTTTTATTTAGTGATTTTATTTTTTCAGCAAGTAAAAGTAGTTTTTGGGAATATTTTATTTGGTTGTTTAGTTCTTTTTTTGCTTTTGAGTGGTAGATAAAATTAATTAATGTGAGTATGGTTAGTAAAGCTATTAGGATTAATTCTCTCATTGTAAACTCGCTTTGTATAAATTATTTTGGTAAGTTGATTTGACTTTGAAATATTTTTTGAAGTAAGGGTCATAGTTTTTAGAGGCTTTTATAATTATAAAAAACTTTTTATCAAAAGAGAGTTTTAAAAAGTAATCCCCTTTTTTTAGAGGAGTTTTTGTGATTAGTGAGAGTTTTTGTTTTATTTGATTTTGGATTTTTTGTTTAGCTAAAAGATTTTGATAAGTTGAATCTAACTCAAAAGATGTTGTTGGTAGGTTGTTTGATTTTAGATAGTTTATTGTCTTTTGATAAAGAGTGGAGGTTGATTTTTTTAGTGAAATTGTCTCAAAAAGCAAGGAGAGGTTAATTATTGCAAATATTAAAGCGATAAAGAGTATATGATTGTTTGTGTTTTGGTAAAAGTTTTTTTTAGAGAGTTTTATATCTTGGATTTCTTCTTTGCAATTTTTTTTTGGAGTTGGGAGAATAAACAAAATATCATCAATTTTTTGAAGATATTTATTGTTGTTTATTTTTACGCAATCAAAATCAAATAATTCTATTTGGGCAAGTTTAATTGAGTTTATATGTTTTTTTGGAATTTTTATATCAATTTTTTTGGGAAGGGCAACTCCAAATAACATATCTTTTATTTTTATTACTTCAAAGTTATACTCTTTTTCATCTAATTCTTTAAAAAAGGATTTTACGATTTTTTTTGCGACTTTTGGTGATACCTTTGGAAGTTTTTCAATCCAATAAAATTCTGGTGTTAAAATTACATTAACTTTTTCTTTGATTTCTTGATCAAAATCCTTAGTATAGAGGATATTTTTCAATTTTGATAACCTTTTTCTCTTTTAAATCATAAATCAAACTCAAATTTGACTCTTGGTTTTGTAAAATATAATTTACTTTCGCTTTTATTAAGATATGCTTTGCATTTTTGTATTTTACAAAAAGTGTCTTATTACAATCTATATCGAATTGATTAAATTCGCAAATTACTTTGTATTTGCCATTTAAAAAGTAAAAATATCTTTTCCAAGGAATTAAGAAGATGTTTTTGTCTTTTGTAATTTTATAATATCTTTTTAAGATTTCATCAAATTCATCTTTTGTGAGATTCTCTTCAAGCAATGTGTTAAATAAAATACTATCTTTGATTTGATATTTATAAAGCAATTTATCTATTATTTTTCTTATTACTGGATTTTTATATTGATTGAGGTTGATTTTATTGCTTAAAAGTTCAATTGTTATTATGGCTTTGAAGTCTTTGTAGTTTATTGGGTATGTGTTTATGTATTGAGTTAGCTTTTTTGAAGAGTTTGCTTCTATTTTAGGCAAGCTTTTTTGAAGGCTTCTTATAATGAGGTTATCTTGGGGGAGAGTTATTGTTGAAGATGATTTAATGTTTAAAATAAAAAAAGCAATCGTAATTAAAAAAGTAATAAATATAAGGGTAGTTAAAAGTGCAATTGATTTTCTCATTTCAAATCCTCTAAAAAAGTAAAAAAGTTGATAAAATGGTATCAAAAAAGGATTAATATGGAAATTAAAACACCAGCTTATGTAATTGAAGAAGAACTGCTTGAAAAAAACTTAAAAATCCTTGATAGAGTTCAAAAAGAAGCAGATGCAAAAATTCTTGTAGCCCTAAAAGGTTATGCTACTTGGGCTACTTTTGATTTACTTGAAAAATATCTTGCTGGGGCTACTGCAAGTGGGCTTTGGGAAGCAAAGCTTGCTCAAATGAAGTCTTGGGAAGTGCATACATACTGCCCTGCTTTTAAAGATGATGAGATTGACGAGGTTGCAGATATTTCACACACGGTAGTATTTAATAGCTTTAATCAGCTTGAAAGGTTTGAAACAAGAGTAAAAGATAAGGCGTTAATTGGACTTAGAGTAAATCCAGGGGTTTCATCGGCTCCTGTTGCACTTTATGACCCGTGTGCTCCATTTAGTCGTCTTGGAATTACAAAAGAAAATTTTAAAGCTGATAAACTAAAAAACGTTTCAGGTCTTCATTTTCACGCACTTTGCGAGCAGCTTGATGATGCATTAGAGAAAGTATTAGAAGGGTTTGAAAAGAATTTTGGTGAGTATCTTAAAGATATGGAGTGGGTAAATTTTGGTGGAGGTCATCATATAACAAGACCTGGGTATAATGTAGAAAATTTAATAAAAATTATAAAAGAATTCAAAAACAGATATCCAAACATTAAAGATGTTTATCTTGAACCGGGTGAAGCTGTTGGGCTAAATGCTGGATATTTGGTAGCTGAGGTGTTAGATATTGTGGATAACGGTATGAAAATAGCAATTCTTGATACAAGTGCAGAAGCTCATATGCCAGATGTGCTTGCTATGCCATACCGCCCAAATGTAAGAGGTGCAGGAAAACCCGGGGAAAAACCTTATACTTACAGACTTGGTGGAGTAACTTGTCTTGCTGGTGATGTGATAGGGGATTATAGTTTTGATAAAGAGCTTAAAGTTGGAGATAAGATAATTTTTGAAGATATGGCAATTTATACAATGGTAAAAAATACCGCGTTTAATGGAATAAAACTTCCAAGTATCGTTATTAAAAGAAAAGATGGAACTCTTTGGGTTGCAAGAGAATTTCATTTTGAAGATTTTAAGAATAGACTAAGCTGATGGAGGAGCTTAGGGTCTCTTTTTCAAAAATTGGGCTTATTTTGACCCTTTTTGTCTTTTTTATTTTATTGGTTGTTAAGTTTTTTACTAATTATTATTCGGTTATTGAGATATTTTTTTTATTTTTTGCTTTTGGCACTTTTTTTATAGAGGTAGTTTTTTTTGAAAAATTAAAAAGATATCTTTTGCAAATGCAAATTTTTTCATATGTTATTTTGCTTTTATTAATTTTTGTTGGATATGTAAATTTAAAGAATATTGCTATTTTGCTTTGGCTTTATCCTATAATTTTGAGTGCTTTTTTTATTATGCCAAAGTCTTATGCATTAATAGTGCCTATTTTGTCTTTTTATGGGCTTACTTATATTTTTTATTTTCATATTGTATCTTTTTATGATATGGTAAATTTACTTATTTCCGTTGTAATTTTTTCGTATTTTAGTTTTAAGTTAAGTTCGTTGATTGAGGAGTATGAGAGTAAAATAAAAGAGCAAAATACTATTTTAAGAGAGCTTGCAAATAAAGATTATTTAACGGGTACTTATAACAGAAGAGCATTTTTTGAGCTTATTAATAAAATAAAAGTACCAAGTGCTATTGTTATGTTTGATTTGGACTATTTTAAGAAGATAAATGATACTTATGGGCACGATATTGGGGATGAAGTTTTGAAGTTTTTTTCCTCTTTGGTAAAGACTCATATAAGAGAGAGTGATATTTTTGCAAGGATTGGAGGGGAGGAGTTTGTTTTGGTGTTGGTTGGGAGTGATTTGGAAGCTGGGAAGAAAGTGGCTGAGAAGATAAGAAGGCTTGTTGAAAAATCCCAAATTAACGGAATTAAATTTACAATAAGTGCTGGGGTTAGCCTTTATAGAGGGGATATTCAAAAGGCTTTAAAAGAGGCTGATGAGGCGTTGTATGAGGCTAAGAAGAGAAGAAATGAGGTTAGGGTTTATTCTTTGATATAATACCGCTAAAAAAGGTTTAAGTTGGGTAAAAAATTAATAATTGTAGAGTCTCCTGCAAAGGCAAAGACTATTAAGAATTTTTTAGGAAAAGAGTATGAAGTTGTTGCAAGTAAAGGGCATATTAGAGATTTACCAAAGAGTAGTTTTGGTATAAAGGTAGAAGATGATAGATTTATTCCTCAATACAGAGTTACAAAAGACCATCAAGCAATTGCAAAAGAGCTAAAAGAGAAAGCAAAAAAAGCTGATACTATCTATATAGCAACTGATGAAGATAGAGAGGGTGAGGCTATTGGATTTCATATAGCTTATATTTTAGGTAAAAAACCAGAAGAACTTCCAAGAATTGTGTTTCACGAAATTACAAAGAGTGCAATTAAAAAAGCTTTACAAAATCCAAGAAGACTTGATATTAATAGAGTTAACGCCCAACAGGCAAGAAGACTTCTTGATAGGATTGTTGGGTATAAACTCTCTCCTTTACTTAATAAAAAAATTCAAAAAGGCCTAAGTGCTGGGAGAGTTCAGAGTGCTGCACTTAAACTTGTAGTTGATAGAGAAAAAGAAATAAGAGAGTTTAAGCCAAAAGAGTATTGGACAATTGAAGGGATTTTTAAGGGAGTTGAGGGTAGTTTAATTAAGTATTACGGAAAAAAACTTGATAAATTTGATATTAAAAACAAAGAAGAAGCTACGAAGATAGTAAAAGAGTTAAAGCCTCTTGATTATGAAGTTAGTAAAATTGAGAAAAAAATTACCACTTCAAAATCCCCAGCTCCTTTTATGACTTCAACTCTTCAACAAATAGCAAGCAGTGAGCTTGGCTTTTCACCTAGACGTACTATGCAAATAGCTCAAAGACTATACGAAGGGGTTAAAACTCCTGTTGGAGAGACAGGAATTATTACATATATGAGAACCGATAGTTTAAATATTGCAAAAGAAGCACAAGACGCAGCAGTTGAATTTATAAAAGAGAATATCGGGGCTGAGTATGCAGAGCCTAAGAGGTATGAGAGAAAATCTCAAAATGCCCAAGAAGCACACGAAGCAATTAGACCGGTTGATGTAAGACTAACGCCAGATGATTTAAAAAACTATTTAAGTAAAGATGAGCTAAAACTTTATACTTTAATTTATAACCGCTTTTTGGCTTCTCAAATGAAAGATGCAAAGTTTGAGACTCAAAATATATA
>JBDONU010000026.1:0-9062 GCA_039831175.1 Nautiliaceae bacterium | reverse complement strand
CCTTTTTTTTGATAAAATTATAACAAGAAGTAAGATTTAAAGGAATTTTATGAGGGAATTTGATGTAATTGTGGTTGGAGGCGGCCACGCAGGTGTAGAAGCTGCACATGCTGCTGCTAAAATGGGTAAAAAGACTTTGCTGCTTACTATGCTTGTAGAACAAATTGGAGCTGCAAGCTGTAATCCGGCAATTGGAGGTCTTGCAAAAGGGCATCTTGTAAAAGAGATTGACGCACTTGGGGGGCTTATGGCGTTGGCTACGGATAATGCCGGAATCCAGTTTAGAGTTTTAAACGAAAACAGAGGACCAGCCGTTAGGGGGAGTAGAGCTCAAATTGATATGGATAGATATAGAATTTGGATGAGGACAAAGATTTTAAATACCCCGAATTTAGAGGTTGCCCAAGAGATTGTGGATGAAATTTTGGTAAAAAACGGAAGAGTTTATGGGGTTAGGACAAACCTTTTGAATGAATACAGAGCAAAAGCTGTTATTTTAACAACTGGGACATTTATGAGAGGGCTTATGCACTTTGGTCCGGTAAAACTTGAAGGGGGTAGGTTTCACGAACTTCCGGCAAAAAAAATCTCAAAATCCCTTGAAAATTTAGGTTTTAAGTTAGAGAGATTAAAAACAGGGACAACGGCAAGGATTGATGCAAGGAGTATTGATTTTTCAAAAATGGAAATTCAACCGGGAGATGAAAATCCAAACCCTTTTTCGTTTAGAACGGATAGAACTAAATTTAATCCAAAGCAGCTTCCGTGTTATATCACTTATACAAATCAGACAACTCACGATATAATAAAAAGTAACTTCCACAGAGCTCCTCTTTTTACCGGACAAATTGAGGGGATTGGTCCAAGATATTGCCCAAGCATTGAGGATAAACTTAACAAATTCCCAGATAAAGAACGCCACCACGTTTTTGTTGAACCTCAGACAATTGAAGCGACTGAATATTATCTAAACGGACTCTCAACTTCTCTTCCTATGGATGTGCAAGAAGATTTTATCCATTCAATCCCAGGGCTTGAAAATGCAAAAATTGTCAGGTTTGGGTATGCGATTGAGTATGATTTTATTCAGCCAACAAACCTAAAACACTCCCTTGAAACGAAAGAGGTTGAGGGATTGTTTTTTGCTGGTCAGATAAACGGGACAACAGGATATGAAGAAGCCGCAGCCCAGGGGATAATGGCTGGAATTAACGCGGCACTTAAAATTGATGAGAAAGAACCTTTGATTTTAAGAAGGGATGAAGCGTATATCGGGGTGCTTATAGACGATTTGGTAACAAAGGGGACAAACGAACCTTATAGGATGTTTACAAGCAGGAGTGAATATAGGCTATTACTCAGAGAAGATAACGCAATTTTACGCCTTGGACCTATTGGATATAAACTTGGACTTTTGGATGAGGAGACTTATAAAAAAGTTGAGAGTTTAAGAGAAGAAATAGAAAAGGGGATGAAGTTTGTTAATGAGACTTTTGTAACCCCAAACAAAGAGATTAATGCTAAATTAGAGGAGCTTGAAGAAGAAAAAATTCAAAGCAAAATGGAGCTTAGAAAAATTGTTGGGCGTCATACTTTTGATAAAGAAAAACTCCTTAAATTTGTGCCTCAGTTAAAAGAGCTTAGCGATGAAGCGTTAGAACAGATTTTGATTGAGAGTAGGTATCATCACTACATTGAAAAACAAAAAGCCCAAATTGATAAGATGAAAGAGATGCTAAGCGTAAAAATTCCAGAGGATTTTGAATACAAGGGAATTCCTGGGCTTAGTCGTGAGGTTGTGGAAAAACTTGAAAAGGTAAGACCAAAAACTCTGTTTCAGGCAAGTGAAATTAGTGGGGTGACTCCAGCGGCGATTGATATTATCCATATGTATATAAAGATGAGGGAGAAACAATCTTAACTTGGTATAATGGCATAAAAAGGATAATAATGGATAAGTATTGTTACATCTACACAGGCGATAAGAAAAAAAAGGATAGAATAAGAAGGATTGATAAGGTATTAAAGAAACTTAAAGAGATAGGGGATGAGGTGATTTTTGCGGTGAATGATTTGCAAAGTATTGCATACTTAAAAGAAAAAGGCTTTAAGGCGCTAAATATTGATGCAGCTTTGGATTTGTTTAATTTGCTTGAACCTGATAGCGTTGTTTATCTTTGCACCCCAGAAGATACTTTGTTAATAAAGGCTTCTTTTAGAAATGCAAAAGAGATTTGTGATGAAGGGGTTTAATTTTTGGAAGTTTATAGGGGGGATGTTTATTGGGCTTTTGATTTTGACGGCTATTGTTGTTGGAGTGCCTTATCTTTTAGTGAAGTAATATCAAAATAAAATCTGCTCCCTTTTCCTTTTTGACTCTCTATTTGAAGGGTTGTTGAGTGGAGTTTTAGGATTTGTTCTACAATATAAAGTCCAAGTCCAAGGGAATTATCCCAGTCATTTTTGGCAATTCTGTAAAATTTCTCTTTTATTAACTCAATCTCTTTTTTATCAATCCCTTTTCCTTTGTCAATTACTTCAATTTTATCTCCAATTTTTACGATAACTTCATCTTTTGAGTATTTAAGGGCGTTTGAGATAAGGTTTTGAAGGACTATTTCTATTAGGTTTTTATCAGCTTTTATTGTAGTTGGAGTTGAAATTAATTTTACTCTATCATCAAATCCTTCTATAAGCTCTTTTGCTACTACATCTACTCTAAAAGTTGTATAAGAAGGTTTTATTTTTTCAAGTTTTGTAAGAATATAGAGTCTATCAATAAGCTCGCTAAGGCGGGAAGTGTTTTTGTAGATTTTTTTTAGGAATTTGGTTTTTGTTTTTTCGTCAAGATTTGAGTTTAGAATTGTTTCAATGTATCCATTGATAATTGAAATTGGGTTTTTAAACTCGTGAGAGATTGCTGAGATTATGTCATCTTTAAAGGAGTTTTGAAGTTTTAGTTTTTTTATCTCTTTTTTTAATTTTTGGTTCTCTTCTTTTAATTTATCTATTAAATCTATTTCTTGTTTGCAAATTAACCTTTTCATTGTAATTTGTATCCAACTCCTCTTATTGATTTTATTAAGTTTGTTTTGTGGTTTAGTCTGCTTATGGCAACATTGACGCTATTTTTTGAAATTCCAAGGATTGATGCTATTTCATCTTTTGTAAAAATTTTATTGGGAGATTTGAAAAACTCTTTTAATAGTGTAAATTCAGCATTTGTTAGAGGTATTTGAGTGTTTTTTATGGTTAGAGTATGGGTTTGAAGATTTAATTTTGCATCTTTATAAGAGAGAATGGAAGTTTGGATCTGATTTCTTTTTAAGACTGCTTTTACTCTTGCTATTAGCTCTTTTATAGAAAATGGCTTTTTAATATAATCATCCGCTCCAACTTCAAATCCTTCTAAAATTTCATCCTCTTTTGTTTTTGCGCTAAGAAATATTACAGGGATGTTATATCCCTCTTCTTTTAACTCTTTTACAAATTTTGCTCCCTCAACAAATGGTAAATTTCTATCTACTATTAAAAGGTCTGGATTTTCTTCATTTAAAAATTGCTTAATTTTTCTGGTGTTTAAAAACCCAACAACATCAAATCCTTCTTTTTTTAGATTAAATTCAAGAAGTTCTAATAAATCCTCTTCATCCTCAATTATTGCTATTAACATTAAATATCAATCCCTTCTTTTGCAAAAAGTAGATATTTTGCAATTGTTTTGACGCTATCGCTTATTCTTTCAAGTTTTTTTGCGATGTTTAAAGTTTCTAGAACTTCGTCAATATTTTCAATCTCTTTTATTTGAATAACAAGTTCTTTATAAAGTTCATCGGCTATTTTTTCATAGCTTATTATGTTTGAATATGCATCTTCAATATTTTCGCTTTTTACTGCAAGTTTTAAGGCGGTAATTGAGCTAAGTGCATTTTGATATAAAGCTTCAATTTTTTCGTTTGGGTTTTTATATTTTTTGATGAAACCTTTTGTTGATTTTTTGATTTTGGCTAAAAATGAAGTAATCTTTAAAAACGCAATAGCTTCTCTTAAAAATTCTCCTTGGGGGTGATAAAGCGCAATTACTTTGATTACTTCGTTGTCAAATTCTTTTAAATCAATTAAAAAAAAATCGTCACTTAATTCTTTTTTTTGCAAAGACTCTTCAATCGCTTTTATGTAATTGTAAAATTTTTCATTAAGCTCATTGATTTTTTTCTCAATAATCAATTTTACTCCTTTTTTAAAAATTATATCATAAAGTTTTGTTATTAAATTGTTATTTTTCTTTTTTATAATTTTAAAAACGAAAAAGGAGAGGGTATGATAAGAGTTATTAGTATAAGTTTTTTAGCAGTTAGTGCGTTTGCTTGGAGTATTAATGGGACTGGTGCATCTTTTCCATATCCGGTTTATAAACAATGGATAAAAGGTTTTTATAAAGAGACAGGTAATAGAGTAAATTATACAGCAACAGGTTCTGGGACAGGTATTAAAGAAGTTGCCCTAAGGCATGTAGATTTTGGTGGTAGTGATAAACCTTTAACTCCTGGGGAATTAAAAAGAGCTAAGCTTTATATGTTTCCAACTGTTGTTGGGGGGATTGCGTTAGCTTATAATTTGCCAGGAGTTAATAATTTAAGATTGAGTGAAGTTGCGATTGAAGGAATAGCACTTGGGACAATTGAGTATTGGGATAATCCAGTAATTGCAAAATATAACAAAAATATAAAACTACCTCACAAAAAAATTGTCTTTGTTCACAGAAGTGATAAATCAGGAACTACTTTTAACTTTACTTATTATCTTAGCAAAATGAGTTCACTTTGGAGAAAATATTATGGTGCAAGAAAGCTTATTAATTGGCCAACTGATGAACAAGGTAGAAGTGTAGCTGGTAAGGGTAATTTTGGGGTTAGTGCTGCAATTAAAACAAATGCTTATTCAATTGGATATGTGGATTATGCCGATGCATTTAAAAATGGACTTAAAATGGCAACTATTCAAGGTAGAGATGGTAGATTTTATGCTCCAACTCCTTCAAGTTTTGCACAAGGTGCGGCATATGCTGGATTTTCTCCAAAAAATGATTTTTATAAAGTTATTGCTTATCCAAGAAGAGGTTATCCAATTATTGCGGCAACATTTGTTTTAATTCCAAAAGAAAAAACTGATACAAATAAAAAAGTTACTACTTTCTTTAACTATGGATTTAATCACGATGAAGCTGCAAAAAAACTTGGATATGTGCCACTTCCAGAGAGTGTAAAAGCATTAGTTAGACAATATTGGAAAGAAAAAGGGATAACTCCTTTACAATAAGGAGTTTTTTCCTTAAAATAACATTAAAAAAGGTTTTTTATGGAGACCCTTTTTAAAAGGCTATCGGCGTTTAGCGCTACAATTATTCTTTTGATTCTTACAAGTATTTTTGTGGTTTTATTTATTTATGCAAAGCCTGCTATAAAAGAGTATGGAATTAAATTTTTAGTAGATCCTCGGTGGGGAGTTGTAGTGGAAAATCAAGTCTCTTCAACTCAGATTCAATCTTCAATAGATGCTTCAATAAATAGTGATACTTCAATAAATGATGATGAAAATATTCCAACAGATAGTGATATTCCAACAGATAGTGATATTCCAACAGATAGTGATATTCCAATGGATAGTGATTTGGTAGGTCAAGATAATGATGTACCAACAGATAGTGATGTTTTAGCTCAAACAAACGATTCTACGAAAGCAAAAGTAATTTATGGAGGACTTATTCCAATTGTTGGGACAATTCTCTCCACCCTTATAGCGATGTTTTTTGCGGTACCTGTTGCTATGGGGATTGCTATTTTCTTATCAGAAATTGCTCCGCCTTTTGTTGCTAAGCCCGTTGGAATTGCTATTGAGCTTCTTGCTGCAATTCCAAGTATAATTTATGGGATGTGGGGGCTTTTTTATTTTGGTCCTTTTGTTGCAAAAATTTTTGGGGGAAGTAGTGTTAGTTTATTGGTAGCCGGGCTTGTTTTGGGAATTATGATTATTCCTTTTATGGCTTCTTTGACACGCGATAGTATGAATACGACCCCAAATGTCTTAAAAGAGTCAGCTTATGCTATGGGGGCTACCAAGTTTGAGGTTATAAAAGATGTAATCTTCCCATACGCAAAAAAGGGAATTATTGGGAGTATGATTTTAGCACTTGGTAGGGCTCTTGGTGAGACAATGGCAGTTGCGTTTGTGATTGGTGGAGTCTTTAACCTCCCAAAAAAACTAACAGACCCAACAGTCTCAATTCCTGTGGTTTTGGCAAACAACTTTGCTGAGAGTAGTGGAATGAGTCTTAGTGCCCTTTTTTATTTGGCGCTTATTTTGTTTGTGATTTCATTTATTGTTATTAGCTTTGCTAAATTTTATTTTTTAAGGGATAAAAAATGAGGCTTTTTATTAATAAAGCTGTATTAATCCTCTCAACACTTGCCGCAGTTCTTGGACTTGTTTTTCTTTTTTGGATTTTGATAACCCTTACAATTAAAGGGCTAAGCTCAGTTAATTTATATATCTTTACACATGATTTGGTTGATAACGGACTTAGAAACTTGCTTATTGGGCAGTTTGTTTTAGCCTTTATTGCCGTTTTAATAGGGGTGCCAATTGGAATGATTGCTGGGATTTACCTTCAAGAATACTCTTTTGGAAGCAAGTATGCCGAGATTATAAGGAATTTAAGCGATGTTATGATGTCTGCGCCAAGTATTGTAATTGGAACGTTTGTATATGCAATTATTGTAAATCCAATTGGGCATATGAGCGGTTGGGCTGGTGCCATTGCCCTTGGAATTATGATGATACCAATTGTTGTTAGGACAACGGATGATATGCTAGGGCTTGTGCCAAAAGAGTTAAGAGAAGCTGGGGTTGCAATTGGGGCTCCAAAATATAAAGTGATTTTTGATATTATTTTAAAAGCCGCAAAAGTTGGGATAATGACTGGGCTTTTGCTTGCTTTTGCAAGAATTGTTGGAGAGACGGCTCCTTTGCTTTTTACCAGTGGAAATAGCGAATTTTTTACGCTTGATTTGTATAAAGAGTTTCCAAGTTTAACGGTTGCAATCTATAATCTTGCAACAATGCCAGATAAACATCTTGTAGATATTGCTTGGGCTGGTGCTTTTATTTTGACTTTTTTTGTATTAATTATCAATCTTCTTGGAAGATATATCGTTAAGGAGAAAAAATGAGCGATAAGGTAATGGATGTTAAGAATTTTTATTTTACATACGCCGGAGCAAGCAAGCCAAGTCTTAAAAATATAAACTTGCCAATTTATGAAAATAAAGTTACAGCTCTTATTGGTCCAAGCGGTTGTGGTAAGTCAACTCTTCTTAGGAGCTTAAATCGTATTCATGATTTGTATCCTGGGAATAAATATGAAGGAGAGATTTTATTAAAAGACCTTCAAACGGGTAAAATGGAGAATATCCTTGAATATAAAAGGGAAAACGAGCTTATAAACCTTCGCCAAAGAGTTGGAATGATTTTTCAAAAGCCAACTCCTTTTCCGATGAGTATTTATGATAATATCGCTTATGGGCTAAGACTTCAAGGCAAAAAAAATAAGGCAGAGCTTGATAGAAAAGTTGAAGAGGCTTTAAGGGGGGCGGCTTTGTGGAATGAGGTAAAAGATAGACTAAAAGATGATGCAAGGGGGCTTAGCGGTGGTCAGCAGCAAAGACTTTGTATTGCAAGAGCTATTGCAGTTGAGCCAGAGGTTTTGCTTATGGATGAGCCAACCAGTGCGCTTGATCCAATTTCAACAATTGCGATTGAAGAGC
This sequence comes from Nautiliaceae bacterium, assembly GCA_039831175.1. Taxonomy (GTDB): domain Bacteria; phylum Campylobacterota; class Campylobacteria; order Campylobacterales; family Nautiliaceae; genus Caminibacter. Next base: position 1,239 of record JBDONU010000026.1, on the reverse strand, counting down.
TTGTAACAAAGCTAAAAGATAAAGTAACAATTGTAATTGTAACTCACAATATGCAACAAGCAAGCCGTGTTAGCGATTATACCGCCTATATGTATTTAGGAGAATTAATTGAATTTGGTGAGACTGAGCAGATTTTCTTAAATCCTAAGAAAAAACATACAGCAGATTATATTGCTGGAAAATTTGGATAGGAGAGAGGATGAGAGTTGTTTTTATGGGGAGTCCAGAATATGCGGTTAAGATTTTGGATTCTCTTAATAGAAATTTTGAAGTGGTAGCAGTTTATACTCAGCCTGATAAACCAGTTGGGAGGAAAAAGATTTTAACTCCAACTCCGGTTAAAAAATATGCTATTGAAAATAACTTAAAAGTTTTAACTCCTCTAACGCTTAAAAATGAGGATATATCAAGATTTAAGCCAGATTTTATAGTTGTGGCGGCTTATGGGCTTTTATTGCCAAAAAGCGTTTTGAATGTTGCTCCTTGCATAAATCTTCACGCTTCAATCTTGCCAAAATATAGAGGTGCAAGCCCAATTCAAAGTGCGATTTTGAATGGGGATAAATTTACAGGTGTTACTGCAATGCTTATGGATGAGGGTTTAGATACGGGTGATATTTTAGTTTGGGATTATACAGAGATTGGTAAAAAAACAAGTGTTGATCTGTTTAATGAGCTTGGGGATATTGCTTCAAATCAAATTATTTATACTCTTAAAAACTTCTCTAAAATAAAGCCGCTTCCTCAAATTGATGCCATTGCAAGTTATGCAAAGAAGATAAAAAAAGAGGATGGATTTGTTGATTTTAGTGATGCTTTGGTAATGGATAGAAAATATAGAGCTTTTAAGCCTTGGCCTGGGATTTTTTGCGAGAAGTTTAAGATAAATGAGATGGAGCTTTTAAGTGAAAATATGGAGTATAAAAGAGGTGAGATTTTAAAAATTGATAAAAGTGGAGTTGAGGTTGGATGTAAGAGGGGAAGAGTAAAACTTATAAAGATTCAAGTTCCTGGCAAAAAAGAGGTTAGTGCTTTTGATTTTGTTAATGGTAAAAGGTTAAGGATTGGAGAGAGTATTTTGGAAGTTTAAAAGAGAGTGGGAGGTTATTTATTTAGATAAAGTTGATTCTACTCAGAAGTTTTTTATTAAGAATTTAAGTAAATTTAATTTGCCCTCTCTTGTGTGGAGTGAATATCAAAGAGATGGGATTGGAAGTAGGGGGAATAAGTGGATTGGAA
>JBDONU010000126.1:0-9079 GCA_039831175.1 Nautiliaceae bacterium | reverse complement strand
GGGAGATAAAAGTATTACTTATAAATCTTGGAGAAGAGGATTTTGAGATTAAAAGAGGAGATAGAATAGCCCAAGCTATAATAGCCCCAGTTGTTCAGGCTAAGATTGTAGAGGTTGATGAACTTAGCGATACTAAACGCGGAAGCGGCGGATTTGGAAGCACAGGAGTTTGAGATGGTAAAAACAGCAGTTGTTGGAGCTAGCGGATATACGGGACTTGAACTTATAAAAATCCTTATAAATCATCCCCATTTTAAAATAGAAGCTCTTTTTGGAAGTGAAGGTGGAGGAAGGATTGAGGAGGTTTATCCGAGTTTAAAAGATGTGTTTGAGATGGATATTGAAAAAACGGATATTGAAAAACTTAAAAAGTTTGACTTAGTCTTTCTTGCAGTGCCTCACAAAACCGCTATGGGTTTGGTAAAAGAGCTTTACGGACATACGAAAATAGTTGATTTTTCTGCTGATTACAGATTAAGGCAAAAAAATTACGAAGATTACTACTGTCCTCACACAGATCCAAAAAACCTTGAAAACTCAGCGTACGGGCTTGTAGAGATTTTTAGAGACTACATTAAAAAATCAAGCCTTATAGCAAACCCAGGCTGTTATCCTACAGCTACTATTTTGGCTTTGTATCCTTTTATTGAGTATATTGAAGATGGAGTTTTTGTAGATGCAAAAAGCGGGGTTAGCGGAGCTGGTAAGAAATTAAGTTCCACAACCCACTTTGTAAAGGATAATGAAAATTTCTTTGCCTACAATCCAATTAAACACCGCCACTCAGTTGAAATAAAAGAAAAAACGGGGTTAGATGTTACTTTTGTTCCTCAGCTGTTGCCAATAACTCGTGGAATGCAGGTTAGTGTTTATGCAAAACTGAAAAAAGATATTGACCCTCTTGAAGTGTTAAGAGAAACATATAAAAGCGAAAAGTTTATAAGAGTATTTAATAAGCCTGTGGAAATTAAAAATGTTTCAGGGACTCACTTTTGCGATATTTTTGTAGCAAAAAATAAAAATATGCTTTTTATAAACAGTGTAATTGACAATCTTTTAAGGGGAGCTTCTTCTCAGGCGGTTGCTAATGCCAATTTGATGTTTGGGTTTGATGAAGGACTTGCACTTCCAAGAGTTGCGTATGTCCCATAAAGAGGTTGAGATTAAAGAAGGGGCTGTTTTTATTGCCGATGTTCATTATAAAAAGGGGGATAGTGATTTTTTAGATTTGTTAAGCACTTGGTATAAATCCCCTCCTCCTCAGATATTTTTGGTTGGAGATATTTTTCACGCCCTTTTGCCGTTTAAATATTTGATAGATTATAATTCAGAGGCTATTGCTGTTATTAATATGCTTGCTTTAAAGAGTGAAGTTTATTATCTTCAAGGAAATCACGATTTTAATATTGAGAGTCTTTTTGTGAATGTAAATTTTGCGGATGCTTTTTGGGATAAAAAAAGAGATATTTTTTTAACTCATGGGCATTTAAATTCGGATATTGGATACAATATTTTTTTTTCTCTCTTAAAAAATGAGTTTTTGGAGCTTTTTGCTCATTTTGCTTCTTTTAATTTTTTGTACCCTTGGGTTTTTAAGTCAGTGCTTAATAAAAAGATTTGCTGCAAAGAGATTGATAATTTTATTGAAATTGCAAAAAAGAGATTAAATAAAGTGGATGCTAAAATTTTAGTAGAGGGACATTATCATCAAGGAAAGAGTTTTGAGATTGAAGGAAAAAAATATATAAATCTTCCTTCTTTTTATTGCTCAAAAGAGTATAGCGTATTTGAATCTAATCGTTTTTTAAATAAACCATATCGTTAAGCAGTAAAAAAAGCTCCCCTAAAATCTCTTTTTGGTATTCTTCATCTTTTATTGAGTTTTCAATGTTTGTTTTTAGGAGTCTTTCAACCTCATCAATATCATAATCCAAATCAATTAAAATCTCTCTTATTTTTTGGGTTGGTTCAATAAATTCAATTTCATAATTTCCTTCACTATTGAAATTAATAATTGCTTCGTTTGTATAGCTAAAAAGATTATGTTTCATTCCAAGTATCTCTTGATATGCTCCTACTAAGAAAAATCCAAGATAATAATCCTCTTTATCTAAATCTACATCGTGTAGATACAAGGGATACTCTTTGCTAAAAGGAATTTCTCCATCACTATCGCAAGTAATATCCCATATTGTTGCACTTCTATTTGGGGCTGTGTTCAGTTTTGTAAGTGGCATTATAGGAAATCTTTGTCCAAGTCCCCAAAAATCAGGTAGGCTTTGGAAAATGGAGAAATTTACGAGATATTTTTCTTGAATTTTTTCATTAATTGCTTTTAAGTCTTTGTTTTTAAAACCTTTTAAGGTCGCATAAGTTATAGTCTTTTTTATAATTAAATTTACCAAGATTTCGCTATTGCTTCTATCCACTAAGTCAATATACCCTAAATCAAAAAGAGTCAAAAGGCTCTCAAAATGATCAAGTGCGTCGTGGAAATATTCAATGTAGTTATTCTCATCAATGCTTTTATACAAATCATAAAGCTCTTCTACAAGATCTGGATTTTTATCTTTTAATCTAAGTCCTTTTTCAGTATACTCTTGGGAGAAAAGTTCAATTACCGGAGCTACTAAGATAGTTGAAGGGGATGCAATAAATCTTCCGCTTTCTGTAAAAATATCTGGCATTGGGACCTTTTTTTTGTTTGAAATCTCTTTTAAAAGATAAATTACATCATTGCTAAACTCTTCAATAGAGTAGTTTTTATCGCGATGATTTTCCCATTGAGAATACTCAATCGCAAGCCCTCCTCCAATATTAATGGCACTTAAATTTTTAGCTCCCATTTTTCTAAGGTCTGCGTAGATATTTCCAGCTTCCCTTATTGCTTTTTTTAGGGGGGATATGTCATTAATTTGACTTCCTATGTGAAAGTGGATCATTTTTAGTTTATCAAGCATCTTTTCTTTTTTTAATCTCTCAATTGCTTCAATAATTTCAGTAGAACTTAGTCCAAATTTACTCTCAATTCCACCGCTTTTTGCCCAAATACCGGCTCCGCTTGTATGAAGGCGAATTCTTATCCCTATGTTTACTGGTATTTTATCATACTCACGGCTCACTTCAATAATTGATTGAAGCTCGTTTAGTCCCTCAATTGTAATAGTTACATCATATCCCATAAATCCGGCAATAAAGGCAAGGCGGATCATATCTTTATCTTTAAATCCGTTAATTGTAATAGGGGCTTGTTTATTGTTATAAGCCATTGCAAGTATTAATTCAGCTTTACTTCCAGCTTCAAGTCCGTAGTTGTATTTTTTTGCAATTTTTATTAAAGGTTTTATAAAGGTTGGAAATTGATTTACTTTTAGAGGAAAAACCGCTTTAAATTCACCCTTATAATCAAACTCTTTTATTGCTTTTTGAAAGGATGTATAAAGAGAGTGGATTTGTTTTCTTATAAGATGAGGGAAACGAATAAGGATTGGACCTTGGAATCCTTTTTCTTTAATTTCATTTACGATATCAATAAGTGCTGGTTGATTGCCATAGTTTATTTTAAGTTTGCCATTTTCTATAAAAAAGTTATTAGCCCCCCAAATATCAATGCCATAATTCATAGCAACCCTTTTTTTGAAATTATAAGTAATTTTTTTGATTTTGTTTATAGTTTTAATTTTAAAAATTTTTCCTTAAATAATTTTTTTTGATATAATTCCTCAAAAAAAAGGAGCTTTGATGAAAAGAGTAGTAGCACTTAGCTTAGTAGCGGCGTCTTTATTTGCAAATGATTTAATAAAAATGGCAAAAGATGCAGGTTTAAAACCAATTCCTCAAAATTTAAGTGAGCTTTACAAAGTGATTGACAATCCAAAAAATCACTTGACAAAAGAAAGAATTGAGCTTGGAAGAAAACTTTACTTTGATCCAAGACTATCAAAAAGCGGGATTATAAGTTGTAATACTTGCCATAACCTCTCAACTGCTGGGGTGGATGGAATTCCGGCTGCTGTTGGACATAAATGGAGAGTAAACCCTCATCATCTAAACTCACCAACCGTTTATAATGCGGTATTTAACAAAAGACAGTTTTGGGATGGTAGAAGTCCGGATTTAGAAGATCAAGCAACAGGACCAATTCAAGCTCATCCGGAGATGAATATGCCCGCTAAAAGAGCGGTTGAAGTTGTTATGAGTATCCCAGAGTATAGAGAAATGTTCAAAAAAGCTTATCCAAATGAAAAAGTTACAATCAAAACCATTGGAAAAGCAATTGGAGCGTTTGAGAGAACCCTTGTAACTGTAAGTAGATTTGATGACTTTTTAAATGGGGATAAAGCTGCTTTAACAAAAGAAGAGAAAGAGGGACTTAGAACATTTATAAAAGTTGGATGTGCAAGTTGTCACAATGGTATTGGACTTGGCGGAGAGATGGCTCCGTTTAATTTCAAAAAGTATAAATATGCAAATATCGGAGATTTTAGAGGAGATAAAAATGGAATGGTAAAAGTTCCAACTCTTAGAAACGTATTAGAAACTGCTCCATATTTCCACAACGGAGCAACTTATGATATTAAAGAAGCAATTCAAATTATGGCACAAACCGAGCTTGGTAAGAGTTTGAGTGATAAAGAGGTTAATTTAATTGCGACATTCTTTAAAGCATTAAATGGTAAAAAACCAAATATTAAAATGCCAATTCTCCCACCTTCAACATCAAAAACTCCAAAACCAGAGCCTTATTCTAACTAAGGCTCTTAGAGTTCTTTTTCAAAAAAACTTCCTTCTTTTAACTCATCTTCTCCTACAATTAAAGCCTTTTTAAAGTTACCTTTATCAGCTGCTTTTAGATGGGCTTTTAGACTTTTTGGCTTAACTTCTACATACACTTTTTGATTTTTTCTTAGTTTTCTTGCCTCTTTTTGAATAAACGGAATAGCCTCTTTTATCATAGCCCCTATGTAAATTCCACTTCTTTTTTCCTCATCTTTTACTAAGTCCATAATTCTCTCAATCCCAATAGCAAATCCAACGGCTGGGGTTGGTTTTCCGCCAAGCATCTCAACTAATTTATCATACCTTCCACCACCTGCTATTGCACTTTGAGCTCCAATTTCATCTGATATAAACTCAAAAGTTGTTTTTGTATAGTAATCAAGTCCTCTTACTAAATGTTTGTCAACTTCATATTTTATTCCTAAATTATCAAGTCCTTTTTTTAACTCTTCAAAATCACTCTTACAGCTTTTGCATAAATTATCTGTAATTTTTGGAGCATCTTTTAATACTGCTTGGCAAGATTCTACTTTACAATCAAGAGTTCTTATTGGGTTTTGAGTGATTCTTCTTTGGCAATCCTCGCAAAGTTTATCTTTATTTTCATTTAAAAATTCAGTTAGTTTTTCTTTATAACTTGGCATACACTCACTGCATCCAAGAGAGTTGATTTTTAAAGTGTATTTTATACCAAGCTTATCAAAAATATCCGCCGCTAAGCTTATTATATTTATATCTTCATAAATGCTTGCTTCTTTAAAGCTCTCAATTCCAAATTGATGAAATTCTCTAAGTCTTCCTTTTTGAGGGCGCTCATACCTAAACATTGGTCCAAAATACCAAAATCTTTTTGGAGTCTCTAACCTATCAAATTTATGTTCAATATAGCTTCTAACAACCCCGGCTGTTCCTTCTGGGCGAAGGCATACATCATTTCCGCCTTTATCAATAAATTCGTACATCTCTTTATTTACAATATCGCTACTCTCTCCAACACTTCTTTTAAATAGTTTAGTCTCTTCTAAAATTGGAGTTTCTATATAAGAAAATCCATAACTCTGAGCCACTTCTCTTGCAGTGTCAAATATCTTTAAAAATTTTGGGTCTAAAATATCTTTCATACCTCTTAGAGCTTTTATCATTTTGAGCCTTTTTATTGGAATTTTACTAAAAATTGAGGTTTAGCGAAACATTTAAAAAGGGCTTTGGAGAAAAGTGATACTCTTTTGAGACTAAGAGATATGGGGTAAAGTCCCAAAACAGATAGTTTTTGTTAAAGAGGTTGTGCCGGTAGGTAAAAAAGAGTTTATAAGAGTAAAAAAAGGGCAGCTTTTTTCTCTCTCCGTTGATTGTAAATCCATAAATTCTAAGCAGACTTTTATAGTTTGTATTGGTAAAATACCAGCCCAGTGAATAAAAGAGGTTGCTTTTTTGGGTTGAGAGGTAGGTTTTTGAGATTACAAATGAGAGATTGTCTTTGTTAAATGGTTTATCAAAGTTAAGGCTTGTAATTTCTTTGTACTCTCTTTGAGGAGTATAGAAATAGGCATATTCTTTAAAGGTTATGTTTTTTGAGTAAAGGGTGATGAAGTTTTTATACTCTGAGCGATAACTAAAATAGGGTTTAATCACAAAGGAAGGTTCTCTTTTATAGAGTCTAAGCATGGGGGTGATTTTAAATTTATAGGTTTTTATTTTTGATTTTATGGTGGTGGATTTTGATTTTATTTTTGTTTTTTCAAAAGAGGGCAAAATTACTCTTAAATCAAGTGAGGTTGAGAGTTTTTTATTTTTTGTGTCATACGAGACTTTTGCTTTTAGGAATTTCTCTTTTGGGGCGATTTGTAAAAAGCTTGGCAAAAGAGAATTAAAAGAGTTTATTATAAGTTTTCTTATATAAATTTTTTCTTCTATAATTGTATTGTTTGTCTCTTTTGTCTTTTCTTTTAAAATAATATTGTCACTTGCGTATAAAGATGATATTATAAAAATTAATTTTAACCTTTTCATATTACAATTATACCAAAGGAATTTTATGAATATTTTATTCATAGGCGATATTGTAGGTAGACCTGGCAGGAAGATTATAAAAAAATTTTTGCCTATGTTAAAAAAAGAGTATGAGATTGATTATGTAATAGCCAATTACGAAAATGCAGCTCATGGATTTGGATTGACTCCAAAGGTATTTAAAGAGTTTAGAGAGAGCGGGATTGATATCTTTACTGGTGGCAATCACACTTTTGATAGGAAAAAGGAAATTTTGCCTCTGTTTGAGAATGAGTTTTTATTAAGACCACTTAACTATTTTGAAGCGCCCGGTAGGTGGTATTATGAAGATGAGAAAATTATTGTAATAAGTGCTATGGGGGTTTTTTCAATGCCTTATGGCAAAAATCCTTTTATTGAGCTTAGGGAGTTTGTAAAGGATAAAGAGAAGTTCATTTTTATAGATTTTCATGCAGAGGCCACGGCTGAGAAGAGGGCTTTGTTTTATCTTTTAAAAGGAAAAGTAGGAGCTATTATTGGGACCCATACCCATATTGGTACTGATGATTTGGAAATTGAGGAGGGGAGTTGCTATTTAACAGATGTTGGGCTTAGCGGATGTAGGGATAATGTAATTGGTATGGAGGTAAATGGACCGATTGTATCAATGCTCACAGGCTTAAAAGAGAGGTTTGATGTGCCTAATAAGTGCAAGAGTATTATGCAGTGTGTTGTTATTAAGAGTGATGGAAGATTTAGTAAAAGGGCTTTTAAACTTAAAGTTATTGATGATAAAATTATAAAAACCCAAGAGGTTGAGTATGAATAATTCATATGAGCTTTTGATGTGGCTTAGGGGAAAGGAGCTTTTAAAAAATTCTCCAAAATACTGGTGGCCAAACGCTTTTACTTTTGAGGTTGTGGTTGGAGCTATTTTAACTCAAAATACAAAGTGGGAGAGAGTGGAGAAGTCTTTGGAGGCTTTAAAAAAAGAGTTTCCCCTTACCCCTCAAAATATAGCCTCTTTGGATACTTGGTATTTGGCATCTTTAATTAAGCCAAGCGGTTTTTACAATCAAAAGGCAAAGAGACTTATTTTGCTAAGTCAAAACATAATCAAAGATTTTGGGGATTTTGAGGAGTTTAAGTTAAATGTTGATAGGGAGTGGCTTTTATCTCAAAAAGGGATAGGTTTTGAGAGTGCTGATAGTATTTTGTGTTATGCGTGCGGAATAGATGTGATGGTAGTTGATAGCTATACAAACAGGCTTTTAAGAGAGTTTGGGTATGAGTTTGAGGGGTATGAGGAGTTAAAAGAGTGGATGGAAAGAGGAGTTTTGGAAAATTGGGATAAGTTAAGAGGACTTTATGAAGATAATCTTAATTTGTGTTTTGCAAGGTTTCACGGCAAAATTGTTGAATTTATGAAAGGGAGAAGATGAGATATTCAAAGATAAGTTTTAGAAGTGATGAGGTTTTGTCTTATAAATTTTTAGGTTCGGCTATTAGAGGGGTTTTGGGTAGCAGTTTAAAGGATGTGGTTTGTATCAATCCAAGCAGGGAGTGTAATGATTGTTTTGCAAAGGATGGGTGTTTGTTTTATGAGTTTTATGAGATAGATAATCCAAAATTTAGGTTGAATTTGGAGATGGGAGGAAAACTTGATTTTGATATTATTTTGTTTAACAATAAAGCTCCTTATGTTATAAGTGCACTTTATAAGGCGTTTAGGGAAAAAGGTATTACAAAAGAGAGAATAAAGCCAGAGTTTAAGCTATATTTTAATGATGAGCTTATTTTTGATGGGGAGTTTAGAAAGTTTGATAATAAAATGCTTGAATTTAAAAGTGATGAAAAAGAGGGTGAGATTACTTTAACTCTAAAAACCCCTCTTAGAATTAAAGAGAATGGGAAGTTTGTAAGGGATGATATTAGTATAGAGACTATTTTAAGAAGTATTCACCACAGAAAATGCAAACTTACAGGTTCTAAGATTACCAAACTTGATTTTAAGGGAGAGTGGGAGATTTTAGATAAGGAGTTATCGTTTATTGATTTGGTTAGGTTTTCAAACAGGCAAAAGAGTAAAATGAAGCTTGGGGGGATTGTGGGAAAGATTAAATTAAGAGTTGATAAAAAAACTTATAAGATGTTAAAGCTTGGAGAACTCATTGGAGTTGGCAAACAGACAACTTTTGGACTTGGGAGGATAGAAATTGGAGAATAAAACAAAAAGAATATTAGAACTTTTAGAGGATTTAAAGAGTGGAAAAGAGGTATGTGTAAAGTCGTGGGCTAAGAAAAAGGGAGT
>JBDONU010000018.1:0-2613 GCA_039831175.1 Nautiliaceae bacterium | reverse complement strand
TAAAATGGGGGCGATTATTGTAAATAAAAAGGATTTGGGAAATAGGCTTTATGAGTTTGGGCTAAAACTTGGGCTTTTATTTCAAATTCAGGATGATTTGCTGGATTTAGAGGATGAGAGTAAAACCGGAAAAACAACAGGAGTGGATGTAAATAAAAACACATTTGTAACTATTTTAGGTAAAGAAAAAGCTCTAAAAGAAGCCGATAAATTAGTGGGTGAACTTAAAAAAGAGCTTGAAGGTTTTGATGAAAACCTAAACAAAGAACTTAGCAAGATTTTAGAAAAATATATTTACAGGCATAAAAACAAAAAGGAGATTTAATGGATTTAGAGATGAAAAAAAAGATGGCTGATACTATAAGGTTTTTAGCGGCTGATATGGTAGAGAGAGCAAAATCTGGACATCCAGGAGCTACTCTTGGGCTTGCTGATATAATGGTTGAATTTAGTGATGTTGTGAGACTTACCCCTCATAATCCCGATTTTATTAATAGAGACAGAGTTGTATTCTCAGGTGGACACGCCACTCCGCTTATTTATTCAATGCTTTATCTTTGGGGATATAATATTTCAATGGATGATTTAAAAGCTTTTCGCCAGCTTGGAAGCAAAACCCCAGGGCATCCTGAATACGGACACACTCCTGGGATTGAAGTAACAACAGGACCTCTTGGGCAAGGCGTGGCAAATGCAGTTGGTTTTGCTATGGCGAAAAAATATATAAGTAAAAAATTCCCAGAAATTGATCATAAAGTGTGGTGCTTTTGTGGGGATGGAGATTTGGAAGAGGGGATAAGTTATGAAGCGTGCTCAATTGCTGGAACGCTTGGACTTGAAGATTTGATAATTATTTATGACTCAAACAACATCTCAATTGAGGGTGAAGTAGAAGAAGTATTTAAAGATGATATTAAAAAAAGATTTGAGGCTCAAAATTTCAGAGTACTTGAAATGAACGGACACGATTTTGATGATATTAAAAAAACTCTTATAAAAGCCAGAGAATCTGATGGAAGACCGACTTTAATAATTGCAAAGACAACTATTGCAAGAGGGGCTGTTGGGCTTGAAGGAAGCGAAAAAACACACGGATCTCCACTTGGAGAAGATGTTGTTAAAAAATCAAAGGAGGTAGCTGGGTTTGATCCTAATAAGACTTTTTATGTGCCAGATGATGTATTAATAAGATTTAGATGCGTAAAGGAAAGAGGAGAGCTTTTTGAAAAAGAATGGGAGAAAAAAGCAAGAGTTAAAGAGATAAAAGCCTTTTTTGAAAAAGATTTTTCTAAAATCAAGTGGCCTGAATTTAAAGAGGGTGAGAGTATTGCAACAAGAAAAAGCAATGGTGAAATTTTAAATGCAATTGCAGCAGCTATTCCAATTTTTCTTGGAGGTAGTGCAGACCTTGCCCCAAGTAATAATACTTGGCTAAATGGAGAAGATAAATTTCCTCACGGAAGAAACATTCAATACGGAATTAGAGAACATGCAATGGCTGCAATTAACAACGCATTTTCTGCTTATGGATTTTTACCTTTTGCTGCTACGTTTTTGGTATTTAGCGATTATTTAAGAGGAGCTTTAAGAATTGCGGCTCTTAGTTCTCATAAAAACTATTGGATTTTTACTCACGATAGTATAGTAGTTGGAGAAGATGGACCAACCCATCAGCCAGTTGAGCATTTAACAAGCCTTAGAGCCATTCCAAATCTGTATGTGTTTAGACCAGCTGACGCAAATGAAAATGTAAATGCCTGGAAAGCGGCTTTAAATATTGACGCACCTGTTGTATTTGCTTTATCTCGTCAAGGACTAAAAAACATCTCTCCAAAAGAAGTGGATTTAAGTAAAGGTGCGTATCTTTTAAGAGATGGAAGAGAAGATTTGACTTTGGTTGCAAGTGGGAGTGAAGTAAATTTGGCAATGGATGTTGCCGAAAGATTAGACGCGAGGGTTGTAAGCGTTCCTTGTTTTGATTTGTTTAATAAACAAGACGATGAATTTAAAAAAGAATTACTAAAAGGAAGGGTCGTTGCAATTGAGGCTAACAGAGGCTTTGAGTGGTATAAATATGCAGATGAGGTAATTGGAATGGATAGCTTTGGAGCAAGTGGAAAAGGAAATGAGGTTTATAAACATTTTGGATTCGATGCAGAAAAAATTGCTCAAAAGTTAGGAGGTAATAAATGATTTTAGCAACACCAGGACCAGTTGAAATTCCTCTTTTTGTTAGAAAAACGTTTCTTGATGAAACAATTCATCACAGAACTCCTGAATTTAAAGAGATTTTAATTGATACTTTAAATAGGTTCAAAAATCTAACCCACCTTCCAGAAGCCGTATTTTTAACAAGTTCTGGAACTGGGGCAATGGAAGCAGCCGTAATTAATATCGTAAAAAATAAAGCCCTAACAATTAATGCCGGAAAGTTTGGTGAGAGATGGGGTAAAATCTGTGAGGCTTATGGAATTGAATATAAAGAGATTAAGTATGACTGGGATACCCCAGCAAGTGTTGATGAAATAATAGCAGCGATTGAAGATGATAAAAGTATTGATAGTGTTTTTATTCAAATAAGTGAATCTGCTGGTGGGCTTAGACATCCGGTTG
>JBDONU010000063.1:0-34144 GCA_039831175.1 Nautiliaceae bacterium | reverse complement strand
ACGGAACTGTTATAATGGCTCACAGATACGGGGTTGATACAGATTTAAAGAGTGACTGTAAAGTTTTATGGGATGAGGTAAAAGCCCTTATTGATACGGGAATTGATATAAAAGCTATGCGTGATGCAACGCGTGGCGGGGTTAGTGCTGTATTGAATGAGTGGAGTAAGGCAAGTAAAGTTGGAATAGAAATAGAAGAAGAGAAACTTCCTGTAAGTGATGAGGTAAACGGGCTTTGTGAGATATTTGGGTTTGAGCCTATGGATTTGGCAAATGAAGGTACATTTTTAGTAGCAGTATCTGCTAATGATGCAAAAAAAGCAGAAGAGATTTTAAAGCAATTTAATGATAAAGCTTCAATTATTGGTGAAGTGGCTGAGGGAGAGAGAGTTATTTTAGTTTCACCGTGGGGAACAAAAAGAGTAATTGAGCTTCCAAAAGGGGAGTTACTTCCAAGAATTTGCTAACTCCTGTTATAATTTCAGAGTGAATAAGTATTTAGGAGTTAGCTTGAAGCAAGAAGAGATTATAAAAATGTTTGATAAAATCGCTCCAACATATGATTTGGTAAACAGAATTTTAAGCTTTGGAGTTGATAAAAGATGGAGAGAGAGAGCGATTAGGGAAGTGTTTAGAGTTATTGATAAGCAAAATATTAAAGTTTTGGATGTAGCGTGCGGGACTGGCGATATGATAGAGATTTGGCAAAAGGAGGCTAAAAAAAGAGATATAAATCTTCAAATATGCGGGCTTGATGGAAGTAAAGGGATGCTTGAAGTAGCTAAAAAGAGATTTCCAGATATTAGGTTTTACAATGCCTTAGCTACCAAAATACCTTGTGAGAGTGAGAGTTTGGATGGGGTTAGTATTGCTTTTGGGATAAGAAATGTTTTAGAAATTGAGGAGGCTATTAAAGAATTTAGAAGGGTTTTGGTAAGTGAAGGAGTTGTTTTGGTACTTGAATTTACAAAATCAAAAAATTCGTCTATTTTAAGAAAAGGGGTTGATTTTTATTCCCATAAGGTTTTGCCAAAGATAGCCTCTTTTTTCAGTAACAAAGATGCGTATGAGTATCTTCCAGCCTCTATTGATAATTTTTATACAAAAGAGGAGCTTGCCTCTCTTTTTGAAAATAATGGGTTTAAAATTAAAAAACTCACTTCTTTTAACTTCTCCCAAGTAACCCTTTTGATTGCCAAGAAAATTTAATATAATTTTGTAAAAAAGGACTAAAATGAAGCTTGGGTTACTTTTTCCAGGACAAGGAAGCCAATTTATAGGAATGGGAAAAGACTTTTATGAAAATTCTCAAAAAGCTCGTGAGATGTTTGAAATTGCAAGTGATGCAATAAAAGTTGATTTTAAAAAACTTATGTTTGAAGAGAATGAAGATTTAAATAAAACTGAATTTACTCAACCGACAATTTTTCTTTATAGTGCGATTGCTTATGAACTTTTTAAAGATAATAAGGATTTTGATTATAACTTTTCACTTGGGCACTCTCTTGGTGAGTTTTCTGCTCTTTATTCTGCTGGGGCTTTAGAGGTTGGTGATGCTATTAAGCTTGTTCATGAAAGAGGTAAACTTATGAATGAAGCTTTTAAAGATAAAGTAGGTTCTATGATGGTTGTTTTAGGGCTTGATGATGAAAAAGTGGAAGAAATATGCAAAAATAGCAACCTTCAGGTATGGCCTGCAAATTATAACAGTGACGGACAGATTGTAATTGCCGGAATAAGAGAGGATTTGGAAAAACTTGAGCCTATGTTAAAAGAAGCCGGAGCAAAAAGAGTAATGCTTCTTAATATGAGTGTGGCAAGTCACTGTCCTTTGCTTGAGAGTGCTGTTGAGCCTTTAAAAGAGCTGCTTGATAGTTATTTAAAAGAGTCATTCAAACCTGTGGTAAGTAATGTAACTGCAAAAAAATATTCTACAAAACAAGAAGCGCTTGAGTTGCTGCCAATTCAGCTTACAAAACCTGTTTTATATAAGCAGTCTGTTAAAAATTATGAAGATGAGGCTGATATGTTTATAGAATTTGGTGGAAAAGTATTGATGGGAATAAATAGAAAAATTACAAAGAAAAAGACAATTCCGATAACTGATATGAAATCTTTACAAAAGGCGATTAGCTTATGAAAATAGCCCTTGCTCAGATTAGACCAAAACTAAGCCCTGACAATCTTAATAAGCATATAGAGTTTATTAAAAAAACAGATGCCGATTTGATAATTTTTCCAGAGCTTAGTATGAACGGATACAAAGTAAAAGACGCTTTGCTTGAAGATTCATTTGAAGAGGAATTTTTTAGAAATCTCAATTTTGATAAAGATGTGGTTTTAGGGGCTGCTATAAAAGATGATGGTAAGATTTTTAATTCCGCTTTGTATATAGGAGATGAGTTTTTCCGTCACGATAAAGTTCATCTTCCAACATACGGAGTTTTTGAAGAGGGTAGGTTTTTTTTTGCAGGAAACGGATTTAAAAGTTTTAATACAAAATTCGGAAAAACTGCTATGTTTATCTGTGAAGATGTTTTTAGCGGGGAAGCTATGGAATTTGTGGCAAGGGAAAAACCGGATTTGAATATTATTATCTCTGCTTCTCCGGCAAGGGAGTTTAAGGATAATGGACTTTTGATTGAAGAGCAGTGGGAGGCTGTTTTAAAAAATATGGCTATTTTAAGCGGAGGATATGTGGTATTTTGCAACCGTGTTGGGTTTGAGGACGGACTTGGATTTTGGGGTAGAAGCAGATTGATTAATCCAAAGGGTGAGGTTGAGGTTTTGGCAAAATATTTTGATGAGGATTTGGTTGAGGCTGAGCTAAATCATAATTTAACCTTTACCCAGAAATACTTTTTAAGGAAAGAGGCGTGATAGGAATTATGTGTGCTATGAGAGAGGAACTTGAACCTATTTTAAAAAGGGTTGATGTAGTAAAAGTTAAAGAATATGCGAGAAATAGATTTTATTTAGCTAAATTTGATAATAAAGATTTGGTTTTAGCTTATAGCAAGATTGGAAAAGTAAATTCAGCAACTACCGCTACTATTATGATAGAGAAATTTAGTGTAAGAGAGATTCTTTTTAGCGGTGTTGCTGGGGCTATTGATAGTGATTTGAAAATAGGAGACTTGGTAATTGCTACAAAAACTACTCAACACGATGTTGATTTAACTGTTTTTGGGTATGAGCCTGGATATATTCCAGAGAGTAAAGTTTATTTTGAGTGTGATGAAAGGTTAAATAGTATTGCTAAAAGTGTAGCCAATAAAATGGGAATTAAGCTAAAAGAGGGGATAATTGCAAGTGGAGATCAATTTATTCATAGCAAAGAGAAAAAAGAATGGATAAGAAAAACTTTTGGAGCAAGTGCCATTGATATGGAAGGTGGAGCTGTTGGTTGTGTTACTTGGACGCTTGATGTTCCTTTTTTTATGTTAAGGGCTATAAGTGATAGTGCACAAGAGGGAGCTGGGGTTGATTTTGATAAATTTTTAGAAGATAGTAGCGAAGTTAGTGCAAAATTTTTAATTCAAATGTTAAAGGAAATTGATGAATAAAGTAAAAATTGCAGGAGCTATGCTTGGGCTTGGAGTTATGGTATTTGCAACGCCAGTTGTGTTTGATAAGTTGATGAACGCAAAGCTTGCTCAAATGATAAAGGAGCTTCAAAAAAAGGGTATTCAAATTGAGGAGATTAATAATAAATCAAGCTATTTAAAGACAAATAAAGTTTTTAAAGTTGTAATTCCTGGAAATGTTATTAATGTAGAGGGAGTAAAGGATTTAGTTTTAGAGGTTGGAACTGAGTTTAAGAATTTACCAGTTACTAAGGTTGATTTTAAAGGTAAAATATTAAGAATTGATTTTTATGATAAAGAGTTTACTCAAAAATTTAATCAAGCTATTAAAGATAAGATTAACTTTGTTGTAATCACGCCAGATTTTAAGCTTTATAGGTATAAGATTTTGGATAATGATATTGTTTTTGAAGATGCTGACTTTATTTACAAGTCAATTAATGGAGTTTATTATTATCCAGAAAAAAATGATTTAAAAATAGGCTCTTTTTTGATAAAAGGAATTAATGATCCGGTTAGTTTTGAGTTTAAGAATAATCATATTGTTACTAAAAATGAGAAGTTTAAAAAAAGCTCAGATTATACTGGTAATTTGTTTTTTAAAGTTCAAAATATTAGAGGAAGCGTTTTAAATATTTGTAATAATACTCTTTTGACTTTTAGAGGCAAATATGCAACTTATGTGAATAATAGTGGTTTTGATGCTTTAACTATCCAAAATTTTGGAAAAATAGAAAACTTTAAAGCAAAATTTGAGCTAAATCATCTTTTAAGCTCAGCAGTTTATAAATTTTTGAAAAATCCAAAAGATAAAAGATATTTAAATAAGATCTTTAAAGAAGGTTTTAGCGGGAGTGGAAGTGTTAGCATTAAAAAAGTAACTTTTAAAAGTAATGACCTTGGATTTTTCAATTTTAACTCAAAATTAAGAGTGCTTCCTATTAAAAATAACAATATTAATAATGAAGTTTTAAAAAGTCATCTTATTGTAGATACTCAAATTAAAACAACTCCGGCATTTATGGGAGTTTTGAGTATGGTATTGCCACAATTAATTATTTTAGCTAAGCCAAGTAGTGATGGAAGTGTTAAGATTGAGATTAAATATGATAAAGGGAAAATTATCGTAAATGGCACGCCAATTAATTAAAGAGATTTTTTTTAGTAAAAAAGTTACAAAGTTTGTTGGAAGAGCTCAAGGGCAATATGAGCTTATAAAGCCAGGAGATAGGGTATTGGTTGGATTTAGCGGGGGGAAAGATAGTTTTGTTTTGTTACACGTTCTTAAAAGAATGCAGCTTATTGCTCCTTTTTCTTTTGAGCTTAAAGCCATAACTATTGATGCTGGGGTTGGGATTGATTATTCGCCTTTGAAAAGGTGGTGTGAGAGGTATGGGATTGATTATGAGATTTATTCAACTCCAATCTTTGAAATAATGAATGAAAAAAAACGTCCAAGAAGTTCTCCTTGTGGATTTTGTGCAAGGATGAGGAGGGGGGCTTTGTATTCAAGGGCAAAAGAGCTTGGATTTAACAAACTCGCTCTTGGGCATCACTTTGATGATGCGGTTGAGACTTTTTTTATGAGTATGTTTTATAACGGAATGATGAAGTCTATGCCCCCAATTTATACTGCTGAAAATGGGATAAAGGTAATTCGTCCTATGATAAAAGTTAGAGAAAAGTGGATTAAGTATATGGCTGAGAATAATAAATTTCCTATAATAGATGGTGAAGCGAGTTGTCTTGCGTTAAAAGATGCAGAAGGCGTAAAAACGCCGTATGCAAGAGAGAAGATAAAAAATTGGCTAAGGAAACTTGAAGAGGAAGAGCCAAAACTTTTTCAAAGATTAGAGAGTGCTTTTAGCAATATTGAGTGTCATACTTTCTTGAAAAAAGATTTTTTGAAATAGGAGTGGATTTGAGAGTACTTGTTGGAATTAGTGGAGGAGTTGATAGTGCTGTTAGTGCGTATTTATTGAAAAAAGCGGGATATGAAGTGATTGGTCTTTATATGAAAATGCATAAGGGAGTAAATCACAAAGAAAATTTATTAAAAATTGAAAAATTATCTAAACTTATAGGGTTTGAGTATTATGTTGAGGATGTTGAGGAGGAGTTTAGAAAAAGAGTTTATGAGTATTTTGTAAAAAGTTATGAAGAAGGAGTTACTCCAAATCCTTGTGCTATGTGTAATATAGAGATTAAATTTGGGATTTTTATGAGTTTTTTACAAAAGTATAATGCAAAAAAAGCAGCAACGGGGCATTATGTAAGGTGTGATGGGGAATTTTTGTATGAGGCAAAAGATAAAAATAAAGATCAAAGTTATTTTTTGTTTGGAGTAAAAAAAGAGGTTTTACCAAGGCTGATTTTTCCGCTTGGAGATTCTTTAAAAGAAGAAGTTAAAGAGATAGCAAAGAAAATTGGTCTTAATGAATTTGCAACCCAAAAAGAATCACAAGATATTTGCTTTATTGATACAAGTTACATTGATGTTTTGAAAAACCATTTCAATCCGAAAATTCCTGGAAAAGTTGTTGATAAAAGAGGTAAAAAAATAGGCACTCATAAAGGATATGCTTTTTATACGATAGGACAAAGAAAAGGATTTAAGCTTTTTAAAGCCCACAAACCCCATTATGTAGTAGGAATTGATGCTAAAAGTAATACTTTAATTGTTGGAGATAAAGACGATCTAGCTAAAACGCAAGTATTTTTAAAAGGGGTTAATCTTTTTGTAGATGATAAAGTATTTGAGTGTGAGGCAAAGGTTAGGTATCGTGCTCCAAAACTTCCAGCAGTTGTAAAAATGGAGAGTAAAACAAAAGCCGTTGTTAAATTTAAAGAACCAGCCCTTGGAGTTGCAAAAGGTCAGGCTTGTGTTTTTTATGAAGGTGAAAAGCTTCTTGGAGGAGGGTGGATTAGAGGGGCAAAGAGATAAGTATTGAATCAGTGTTAGTAATTAATAGAAAATATCAGATTATTATGATAAGATTTTACAAAGAAAACTAAGGAGAATTGATGGTTGATCCTAATAAAGTGGAACATCCACAAGGGAGTAAAGTCAAAAAAGTTATTTGTACATGTGCATATTCAGGCTATACTTTTAGTATAGCAATAGTTTATGATCCAAAGAGTAAAGGAAATAGGATTGGAATGAGATGGGATGGGGATAAAGAAAATGATAATGATAAGGGTTATCCTACATCAAGAGGTTATCCCGTTTGGTTTTTTGTTCCAAAGGATTTAGAAGAAGATATTTTAAATATAGCGACAAAAAAAGAAGCATTAAAAATATTAAGGAGTTAAAATGAAATATAAACTGTTTAGTGGTACGGCAAACCCAAAGGTTGCTGAGGATATTTCTTATTATCTTGATAGACCTCTTAGCAAAATTACAGTTAATAGATTTAGTGATGGTGAGATTAATGTTCAAATTGGTGAGAGTGTAAGAGGAGTTGATTGTTTTATAATTCAACCAACTTGTGCTCCAACAAATGATAATTTAATGGAACTTTTGATTATTACAGACGCAATGAGAAGAGCGAGTGCAAAAAGCATTACAGCAGTTGTTCCTTATTTTGGTTATGCAAGACAAGATAGAAAAGCAGCTCCAAGAGTTCCTATTACAGCAAAATTAGTAGCTAATATGATGGAAAAAGCAGGAATTGATAGAGTTGTTACTCTTGATTTACATGCAGGACAAATTCAAGGTTTTTTTGATATTCCGGTAGATAACCTTTATGGGAGTATTTTGTTTTTTGATTATTTTAAAGAAAAAAGATTAAAAAACCCAATCATAGCCTCTCCTGATATTGGAGGAGTTGCAAGAGCCAGATATTTTGCGAGTAAGCTTGGTCTTGATATGGTAATTGTTGATAAAAGAAGAGAAAAAGCAAATGAGAGTGAAGTTATGAATATTATTGGGGATGTTAAAGGAAAAGATGTTATATTAATTGATGATATGGTAGATACGGCTGGAACTATGGTAAAAGCGGCTGCCGCGCTTAAAGAGAGGGGTGCAAATTCTGTTAGAGCATTTGCAACTCACGGAGTGCTTAGCGGACCAGCGATTGAGAGGATAAGAGATTCGGTTCTAGAAGAGCTAATTATTAGCGATACCATTCCTTTTAATAAAGATTGCAAAAAAATTAAAGTTTTAAAAACAGGAAAACTTTTTGCCGAAGTTATTAGAAGAATTGTTTATAATGAGAGTATTAACAAGCTTTTTGATTAATGAAGACTATATTAAATAAATCAGTTGCAACCTTAGAGGTTAAAAAATCAAAATTTTACTCATTTTTAGTTCCTTTTTGCGAATTTGAAGAGAGTTTGGGCGATTTGAAAAAAAAACATCCAAAGGCAAGCCATTTTGTCACGGCGTTTAGATATTTAAATAATCAAAATCAAATCGTAGAGGGTTCCTCTGATGATGGTGAGCCAAGAGGAAGCAGTGGAAGACCGACCCTTAGAGTATTACAAGGTAGAGATTTAATAAATGTTGGGATTATTACAATAAGATATTTTGGCGGGATTTTGCTTGGAGTTGGAGGGCTTGTTAGGGCTTATAGCGAGGTTGCAAATTTGGCTATTAGTAAAGCTAAGATAGTAGAGTATGTGGATGTTTTTGAGTGGAAGTTTGAGGTTGGGTATGAGAAGGTAAGGGAGGTTGAGTATTTTATTAAGAAGTTTGATATTTTGGTAGTGGATAGAGGCTTTGGGAGTTTTGGGATACGGTATGTGATAAGAGATAATAATGACAAAATCCAAAAAATTAAGGAGATTTTATGAAAAAATTACTTGCATCTTTGATGCTTTTGTTTAGTTTTGTTTATGCAGTCTCAACAGAGAATATTTTGGCGCTTAGTTGGGAGAACAGTTTTTGTAAGGTTCATCCAAATGATAGGGCGTGTAGGGAGAGGAGAATGGGGGATTATTCTTTAACTCATTTTACGCTCCATGGGCTTTGGCCAAAGAAAAAAAATTATTGTCATACAAATTATAAATTCCATTTACCACCTTTGCTTTGGAAAGTTTTAAAAAAGTATATGCCAGCAGCTCCTTATCTTGCAAAGCATGAGTGGAGAAAGCATGGGACTTGTTTTGGAACTGATCCGGCTACTTACTTTTTAACGGCAATAAAGCTTACTCAGCAATTTAATGAAAGTCAATTTTTAAATTTTGTTAGAATGCATATGGGAGAGTATGTAACTCTTCAAAGAATTAGATTTGTGTTTGGTGGTGTTTTTGGAGAGAGAAACAAAAGAAAGTTTCAGCTTGTTTGTGAAAGAAAAGATGGACAAATTTATATTACAGAAATTAGGCTTAATTTAAAAGGAGATCCAACTAAATATGGATTAACTGAGCTTTTGAATAATGCAAAACCGATGATTGGAGTTAAACAGTGCCAAGGAGGAGTTTTTGCAACTCCTTAAAAATTGAAAAATAATGGCAATGCTTGCTACGAATAGCATAAAATCAAAAATATCTTCTTATTCGTATCAACCTCCCCTCTTTTTAAAATCTATGTCCACTTTGTGTAATAAAAATATGAATAAATAGCTAAAATTGCTCCTGCAATTACAATACTTATTCCCATCCATTTATAAAAAGAAGCGTTTTGAATTGCTTTTATTAATGCGGATTTTGTGCCAAGCTGCATTGCTACAAGATGTAAAAAAAGCTCAAATTTTTCAATAATAAACCCAAGAGCGATAAAAGAGATGGCAATTCCAATAAGTGCGGCTACCGCTCTTTCAAGTGCCATTAGGTTTTTTGGGTCTATTTTGTCCACTTTTCTCCTTTGATCTGTTTTTTTATTCTTTTACCAAAGAATTTTCTAAGAATTAATTCCATAATAAATGCAATAATAAATCCAGCTATAAGATAGAGAATAATTTTTGGGTCTTTTTTTGCGTTATAATAAAGAGTTGCGATTATTACAAGGCTCATCAGTAAAAAGGCAAAAACGATTATTGGTTTGTTTGCTTTTGTTTTAGGAGTTAGCTTGATGTGTCCAAAGTGAACTAATGCTTGGATGATTAATACACTCAAAGCCGCAACATTTGTAATTTCGCTAAGATTAAAAAATAAAATCATAGGAATAATTAAAGCAGTTGAGATAATAAGCCCTTCATAAGAATTAAAGACATTATATTCATAAGCTTTTGGAAGCTCCCCTTTTTTAGCTAAGGTGTAGCTAATCTCTGTTGCTGCATATAAAGTGGCGTTTATTGCACTTGTTGCTGAGATTAAAGCTACTATTGCCATAATTTTAAATCCCAATTCTCCAAAAATCGGTTTTGCAGCCTCAGCAAGGGCGTAATCTTTTGCTTTTATTACCTCACTAAGAGGTAGATTTCCAATAACTGCAATGCTAATACTTACATAGAGTAAAGTTACAACTCCAATTGCAATAAACATAGCTTTTAATATCTCTTTTGGATTTTCCATATCTTCAATTGCGTTGGTAATTACGCTGTTGTAACCTTGATAGGCAAAAAATGTAAGCCCAATTGCAAAAATTGCGTTAATAAACGGAGGAGCTTTTGATAGGTCAAGATAGTATGGATTAATAGTAAAAAATGCAGCAATTGTGAAAATACTAAGAGCGGTTAATTTGATAGTAACAATTAAGTTTTCGCTTTTTGCTACAAATGTGGCTCCGAATAAATTTATAATCATAAAAAAGAGAATAATTCCAATTGCAATTGAGTTTATTGCAAAAGTAGAGTGAGTTCCAAAAAGTCTTGCTCCATATTCTCCAAAACTTTTAGCTACGGCTGCAAGTGTTACAAGTTGAACAAAATAAAATATTACGCTCAATGCCCCTGAGAAGTAATTTTCACCAAATTCTTGAACTAAAAACTCTATAATTCCACCTCTGCTTGGATATACAAGAGCAAGTTTTGCTAATGAATATCCACTAAGTAAAGCAATAACTCCTCCAATTACAAAAGAAAGCTAAACTAGATTACCGGCAATACTTCCAGCAAGCCCAATTACAATAAAAATTCCAACTCCAACCATTGTTCCAATTCCAAGCATTGCTGCTGAGAGGGTATTAAAAGCTTTTTTTATCATTTACATTCCTTTTATTTTTAAATACCCCATATAAAATAGCCCAGCAAGTATAGCTCCAAAGATTCCAGCTAAAATATCATCAAGCATAACTCCAAGCCCACTTTTTATTTTCTTGTCAACTCTTCCAATAATAGATGGTTTCCAAATATCCATTATTCTAAATGCGATAAATGCAAAAATAAGTTTTATTAAAGTATCCTCTTTTAAATTTCCAATTAACCCAATAGTTACTAAAATTCCTGCAATTTCATCAATTACAATTCTTTTATCATCGTGGATGTTTGTTAAGGCTTCGTATTCGTCTGTTAATTTGTAACCTATAATAAAGAATAAAGTGGCAAGTAACATTATTGTTAGGTTTGGATTTGGAAAAAAGATGATTATTAAATAAGCAATTAAAATTCCAACTAAGCTTCCAAAAGTTCCTGGGGCTTTTGGGATTAAACCTGAAAAAAAACCTGTGATGATAAACCATTTGAATTTATTAAATTTTTCCATTTTCACTCCAAAGTAGATTTTTTTTGCGTAAAATATTTAAAATCTCTAAAACTTCTTCATCACTTAAATCGTGAAAGTCTTCATAAAAAGAAGCTACTGTAAAAGGTTTTTGTGAGCTTTCTATAAGGCAATAGACTTTATCAAAAAAATTTTCAAGCAACTTTTTTGTATAACTTGGGCAAACTGGTGCTAAGGCTATGATTTTTTTGGGATGATATTGTTTTAGCATTTCATATGCCGCAATGGCGCTATATCCACTTGCGAATCCATCATCAACTACAACTGCTACTTTATCTTTTAACTCTTTATAAGAAGCCCCCTTTCTATAAAGGGCATTTCTTCTTTTTACTTCTTTTAATACTTTTTTTGCAATTTCGTCAATTGGGATTTGAGAAAAGAGGTGCTCAAATTTTGGATTTAAAATAACTCTTCCATCAATTGTAATACTCCCAAATCCAGCTTCTTTGTTAAAAGGAATAGGGAGCTTTCTAACTACTACAATATCCATTGGGATGTTTTTGTTAATTGCTATTGCATATCCAACTGGCACTCCTCCTTTTGGAATTGCAAATATTATACTCTCTTTTGGTAAATTTATAACTTCGCTTAATTTAATTCCAGCATCAAATCTATTTTTAAACATTATTTTCCTTTAAGTTAATGAGCTTGTTTGATATAACTTCATCAAAGCTATGTAAAAATCCTCATCCGAGCTCTCTTCAATAAGCCCTTTGTTTGGGGAGATATCATAGTATAATTTTTGGAGATTTTTAAACCTGTTTGGAAACATGTGAGCTAAATATTTTGCACTTATCTCTTTTCTCATAAGAATGGTTGGAGGAATAAGCCCGGTTTTTATAAGTTCAAAAATTGAATCGCTATGATAACTTATGTGGTGATGGCTTCCGTGAGGGCAAGAGTTTACGCTTACTATTGTTTTACATTTTTCGCAATATACATATTCATTAATTGTTTCAACTTCAATTTCTAAGTCCATACTATCAAAAATACTCTTTAAATGGTTTGCTTCATAGTGAATTCCTAAACCTTTGTGGGTTTGACCGATTATAAATTTGTTGCATCCAAAGTTTTTGGCAATCATAGCATCAAGGATTGCTTCATTTACTCCTGAGAAGATGTAAGTATTAAGAAGAGGGACTATTAGGATTTTGTTTTTTGGAAAGTAGTTGTTAATTATCTCTTTTAAGGCTTCATATCTTAATTGGTATGGAATTTCTTCTTTTTGAATGTTTTTTATAAGAAAAACTATTAACATATCATTTTTTTCAATTACTTGTCTCATAATTTTTTCATGGACTCTGTGAATTGGTTTTGCGTGCATTGTCATTCCAGCTACTGATTTTAATCCTTTTATTTTTTCTTTTACAAAGTCTACTCTTTTTTTAATGCCAGTATCTTCTACCCAGAAATTCCCAGCAATTGCGTATTTTCCGAGTCTTTTTAGAGTTTTTGCTACTTGTGGATAGTTTTTTGCATCAGCGGTACCATAAATTGTTTTTACTCTTTTTATTGGGTCAATTTCATAAATTTCTTCAACTTCAATCTCTCCAACTTTTACCCCTTCGCAAAAAAGCTCAATCTTTTTTGGTTTATTTTTTAGTACTTCTTCATTTCTTCTTCCAGCTGGGGCTAAAATAAATGAAAAAGGGATATGTTTGTTTTTATAAAGTTTTTTTTCATCGGCTATTTGTGCTTCTTTTTTATTCATAAGCTTATCTATTGGTTTTAAAAGCCCAGCTTGGACCATTGCTAATGTAATATGGGCTTCTTTGTCTATGAAGATTTTATTTTTGTTTAAAAATTCCATATTTTTTCCTTTTCTCCCAAAGGCTTTTTCTGCTTATGCCAAGTCTTTTACTAAGTTCTGTATCTGGAAGATTTTTTTGATGGGTTGTTATTATAAATTTTATATATTCTTCAATGCTTAAAATCTCCTCTTCAAAAAATAGTTTGCTATTTGCTTCAATCTCTGTACAATTTGGCATTGATGAATTTTTAGGAAGCAAAATTATTGAATAATAGTTTAAAATTTCTTTGGCAAAGTCTGAGTTTGGATCAATTTTGTCATAGTTTAAAAAAAGATAGATTATATTTTTTTTTAGCTTTTTTTTAAGATTTTTTTTGTTATTTAAGTCAATAATTTCGATTGGTTTTTGCTCTTTTTTGGATATTTCATAAATAAACTTCTCAACTGCTTTGGTGGGAGAGGATTTAATAAATAGTGGGAATTTATAATCTTTAAAGTCAATTTCAATATCTCTTAAAATAAATTCAATAAATTCATTTAATCTTTTTACTTGCTCTTTAAAAGTATAATACTCCTTTAAGTGTTTGATTTTTCTTATAAGCTCTTCAATTGTAAAAGGCTTTTGTAAATAATCATCAGCTCCTTTGTTTAAAGGTTCTGTGACATTGCTATGGGTTACATAAGGCACGAGTAAGATAATTATTTTATCTTTTCTCTCTTGGATAAAGTTATTTACATTTCCTTTTAGAGTTGTGTTTATTATGTAAATATCTGCTTCTTTATTTGCAGCTTCTGAATATGATCCGTAAATCTCGCAAGTTGCTTTTAATTTTTCTGTTAGGTTATTTTGGATACTTTGGGCAAGGTATAGTTCATTTTCTACTATGATAATCTTCATACCAATCCTTATAAGTTAAATTTGCTGTTGAAATTACTGCTATTCCTTCTCCTCTTCCGATAAATCCCATCTTTTCATTTGTTGTGGCTTTTATGTTTATAGGAGCTCCTAAAAGAGTTGAGAGATTTTGTTGAATTTTTGTTTTGTAGTTGTTTAATTTTGGTTTTTGGGCGATTATGGTGATATCGGCGTTTATTATCTCATATCCTGTATAAGTTAAGGTGCTCAAAATCTCTTTTAAAAGAAGTGTGCTTGATATGTTTTTGTATTTACTCTCATTATCTGGGAAAAACTCCCCAATATCCCCAAATCCAGCTGCTCCTAAAAGGGCATCAATTAAGCTATGAATTACTACATCTCCATCGCTATGGGCTTTCAATCCATAATCAACATCAATTTCAACCCCTCCAAGTACCATTTTTTTGCCCTTTTCAAAAGCGTGAGTATCATATCCGTTACCTGTTAAAGTGATTTTTAAGGGAGGTTTTAAGCAAGGGAGGTTTAAATCTTTAAAATAGGTTATCTTTTTAGCGTCTTCACTTCCTTGAATGTAAGTTATTTTTCCTCCTATTGCTTCAATGGCTCCTCTTTCATCTGTGAAGAGTTTATCTGTATTTAGTGCTTTTTTTAAAATAGAAGTTTTGCTAAGTTGAGGGGTTTGGATTAGTTTTGCCTTTTCTCTGTTTAGGGTTTTGTTTTCATAAACAATTGTATCAACCGGTTTTATGTAAGGGACTATGCAATCATTTTCTTTTATGGAGTTTATAAGTTTTAAAATAATTTCATCTCTGATACAAGGTCTTGCCACATCCGTTACCATTACATACTCTGTGTTTACATATTTAAGTGTGTTTTTTAGGCTAAGTTGTCTCTCTTTATCCCCTTTTATTATTTGGTATTTAGAGATTTTTTCATATAATTTTACATCTTTTTCATTTGCAGTTATGATTGTTTTTTTAAAATTATAGGCTTTGTTAAATTTATCGGCAACAAATTGCCAAAGGGGTTTGTTTTTTATTCTTATCCATTGTTTTTTTACTGGATAATTAAACCGAGTGGAGTTACCAGCACTCAAAACAATTAAAGTAACGTCCAATTAAAATCCTTTAAAAAAAAGTGTTACGAAATTATACATAAAAAAGATTTAAAAAGGGAAAAAATGAAACATATTTTTAGAGAATATGATATAAGGGGTATTTTTAATAAAGATTTAAAAGAGAATATTGTAAAAAAGATAGGTTACTTTCTTGGTAAGAAAATTGATGGTGAGTATGTTTTTGTAAGTTATGATGCAAGAGTCCACTCTCCTTTGCTTCATAATTGGCTTGTAAGCGGGCTTAATAAGGCTGGTAAAAAAGTAATAAGCGGGGGGCTTTTGCCAACTGGGGCTAATTATTTTTCAAATTTTAGGAAGCTTTGTTTAAAAGGGATTGGAGGAGTTGAGATTGGAGGAAGTATTCAAATTACCGGCTCTCACAACCCGCCTGAATATAACGGATTTAAAATTACAATCAACAAAGCTCCGTTTTACGGAAAAGATATTTATACGCTTGGAGATGAGGTTTTAAGTAGCAATATTGAGATTGAAGATAATGAAGAAGTGATTAAATATGATTTAAAGAGTGATTATGTGGATTATATCTCAAATCAGTTTTCCCATTTAAGGGGGGTTGATTTAAACGGAGTGTTTGATTGTGGAAATGGGGTAAGTGGAGTTGTTTTAAGAGATATTCTTAAAAAAATAGGTATAAAAAATTATGAAATTTTGTTTGAGAAGCCAGATGGAACTTTTCCAAACCACCACCCAGACCCAACAGAAGAGGAAAATCTTGCGTGGGTAAAAGATGCCATTAAAAATGGGAGAGATTATGGGTTTGCGTTTGATGGAGATGGAGATAGGATTGCTTTTTTGGATAGGTGGTATAACTATAAAGGGGATATACTTGCTTACTTTTTTGCGAAAAATATGGATAATCCATGTGTGATAAGTGAAGTAAAGGCAAGTCAAGTGATGTATGATGAGATTAATAAATTTGGGCATGCGATAATGTATAAAACGGGGCATAGCAATTTAAAGACATTGCTTAAAAAAGAGAATTGCGATTTAGCTGCTGAGGTTAGCGGACATATCTTTTTTAATGACAGATATTTTGGGATTGATGATGCAGTTTATGTTGCGTTTAGGATAATGGAGCTTATTAAAAGTGGATTTGATTTTAAAAAAGAGTTTGAAAAACTTCCAAAAGTTTATAATACCGATGAGATTAAGATAAAGACAACAGAAGAAAAGAAGTTTGAGATTGTTGAAAATTTAAAGAAGTATTTAAATAACAATAAAAAAGAGCTTGGGATTAAAGAGATAGTGGATGTGGATGGAGTTAGGGTTATATTTGACAAAGGTTGGGGGCTTGTTAGGGCAAGTAACACAACTCCTGTGTTAGTAACACGGTTTGAAGCAAAAGATAAAGAAGAGTTAGAAAAGATTCAAGATAAGTTAATGAAAGGTTTAGAACAGTTTTTGTAAGAGGGCTTTAAAATTTTGGGATTATGAAAATTGATTGACTTTTACTCAAATATATTATATAATTGCATATAGGCATTTTATATTGGATTTAAGGAGGGGAAATGAGTAAAAGTTTATATGAAATTTTGGGGGTTAGTGAGAATGCTACCCAAGATGAGATTAAAAAAGCTTATAGAAAGTTAGCAAGAAAATATCATCCTGATATTTGTAAAAAACCAGAGTGCGAAGAAAAATTTAAAGAGATTAATACAGCTTATGAGATTTTAGGAGATCCAGAAAAAAGAAAGCAGTATGACCAAATGGGCGACGCTATGTTTAATGGTCAAAACTTCCAAGATTTCTATCGCCAACATAAAGATGTGGATTTAGAAGAGATTTTAAATTCAATTTTTGGCGGTGGATTTTCAAGAGGATTTAATAGAGGATTTGGTGGAGGTTTTGGCGGATTTGATTTTGGATTTGGAGGGTTTGAGCCAGATTTAGATGTGCATGCAAGAATCCAAATTCCATTTGATATAGCAATAAAAGGAGGGGTATTTCCTATAAATTATAACGGAGAAGAGTTAAAACTTAGGATTCCGCCTGGTATTCAAACTGGACAAAAATTAAGAGTAAGAGGTAAAGGAAAAGTTTTTCAAGGTAAAAGAGGGGATTTGATTTTAGAAATTGAAGTAATGCCAAGTAGTGAGTGGGAGAGAAAAGGAAATGACCTTTATAAAAAAGTTAATGTTCCTTTGAAGACTATGATTTTTGGTGGTAAAATAGGGGTTGATACCTTTAAGGAGCATATTAATGTGAAAGTGCCAAAAAATTCTAAGTGTTGTCAGAAGTTAAGAGTAAGAGGGTATGGAGTAAATGGAGGAGATTTATACTTAGAGCTTCGTCCAATTATTCCAAAAGTGGAAGAGCTTGATAGTGAGCTTGCAAAAATGATGGAAGAGAAACTTCCGTCTTAATTTAGTAGAAAGGAGTGGCTATGTATGGGTATGATGAACCAGTTTATTTGATAAGCGTTGTTAGCAAAATATTAAATATTCATCCTCAAACTCTAAGACAATATGAAAGAGAGGGGCTTATTAAGCCAAGTAGAACTGAAGGGAGAATGAGGCTTTATTCTCAAAGAGATATTGATAGATTAAAGCTTATACTCTCACTTGTAAGAGACCTTGGGGTTAACTTAGCAGGAGTTGAAATTATATTGCAATTAAAAGAAGAAATTGAGAAACTTCAAAAAGAGATAGAAACTCTAAAAAGACAACAAGGTCACATTCCAAGAAATAGAAGTGTGGTAATTAGAAAAGAGAATTACCAACTTATTTTAGTGCCAGAAAAAGAGGAGGAGTAGCCTCTTTGGCTTTTTTATAGAATATTAAATGGTAAAGTTATAATTCTTTTTATTATATTTGATGGAGTTATGTCTGGTAATTTTTGTTTGATTTTTGGATTATTAAGTGAACCAATTATTTTTATACCAATATATAAATTTCCGTTTTTTCCAAATAGAATATAACTTAATCCTTTTCCTAAAATCGGAATTTTTTTTAGTTTAATATTCATAATTGCTACTATGTCTAAATTTATTTTTTTGGTATTAAAATTAATTATTCCTTTGCCAATAAATCCTAAATTGTCTCCATCAATATTAAGTGTTAAAATTCTAAGAATGTTAGATGAAAAAATATAAGAGATATAACCTTTTTTGATTTTATATCCTTTGGCGGAAAAACCTGGGGCTTGAAGAGATAGTAAAGATGGGATTGTATTGATAAAGGCGATTATGTTATTTAATAGTTTTAACTCTTTTACAATTCCTTTTTTAATTGTTACATCGCCAGATATTGTATCTTTGTATTTTGCTATATTAAAGTTTATTTCTATTTTTTTAAATTTGTTAAAAAAATCAAGTAAAGGGGTTAGCTCTTTTTTTGTGTAATTGTATCCTTTTAGTATTAGTGTGTCATTTTTTAGAGTCTCTCCTTTTAAAATAGCGTTATTGTGTTTTGAGTAGATTTTTAACTTATTGGTATAGCTTATTTTTGCATAAGTTGATATAAATTTGTGATTTTGATAGATAAAGTTTGTATTGTGGGCTGTTATAAATACTGTTGTGTTTGGAGATGAATTTGATTTTGGAATAAGGTTATTGATTGTGTTGTAGATATAAATTAAAGCTGATGCGTTTATGTCTAAATTATTAAGAGTTGTTTTTATTGAGTTGTTTGTAATTAAGGTATCTGAAAATTTATTTTTTATAGAGATTAGTTGGTTTGGGATATACTCTATTGAAATTGGGATTTTAAATGGATTTTTGTGATTTAAGATAAGAGGTTTTGTTAGGTAGATTATTCCGTTGATTATCATTGGAATGTTAAAGTTTATAAATACTTCTCCTTCTTTGATGAGTGAAGAAATTGGAGTAAATTGAATAATTTTACTCAAATTTTTAAAGATTAGTATTTTCGTTTTTAAATTAAGGATAATTTTTGTGTTTTTTAAGATTATCTCTTCATTTTTTAAATTAAGAGCAATTTTTTCTTTATAGTTTTGCATTTTGAAAAATTTTAAAATGTTAAAGTTTTTGATGGTAGCATCTATTGAAATTGATTTTTTAATGTTTCCTTTTAGTTTTAAGTTGGCTAAAATTTTAAAAGTTTCAGTTGGAAGATATAAAGATTTTATTGAACTATTTAAATTAAAGTTTTTAAGATTTGCTTTTAATTTTCTATAAAGGAAGTGGTAATCGTTTATTAAGAATTCTCCATTATAAGAAGTTGCGTTTAGTTCCCAATAGGGTATGTCTTTGTAATATAAGGAAATATAGTTTTTACCTTTTAATTGATAAATATCCCCTAATTGATATCCAAATTTAGATAGGATTTCTTTAAATGATGAATCTATTTTTATGTTATTGGATTTTGTTTGAATTGAGAAGTGGTCTTTTAGATTAAAATAAATAGGGGAGAATCTAAATCTTTTGATGTATGCTTTTGTAATGATTCCTTGTTTATTGTTTAGATTTAATACAAAGTTATATGCTTTAAATGGGATTTTTTTGTAATTTCCATTTAATTTAGGGATTTCTATGTAGTGGTTATATAAGTAAAAAATTTTTGCGTATATTTTTAATAGCGTTTTTTTGAGAATGTTATTTTTTGTTTGGATATTAAAGTAATTTCCAAATTTGAAGAGATAAACTTTATTTGATGTTATTTTTAGGTCATTTTGAAGTATAATTATCTTTGAAGAAGTGAAGTTGAAATTATTTTTGTGTTCGTAAATTAAAGAATTTTTGTAGGCTTTAATTTTGTAATTTTCATATTTTAAAGATGCAAAATAATTTTTTGATACTATTAGCATAAATGGATTAAAAAACAGAGTTCCTTTTGTGTTTTTTAGATATAGTTTTTTTATTTCTTTTGTAATGGATGGAATGTATAAAGATAAGAGGCTAAATTTAATACTTTTTGGGGTTAGTTTATAGATAGTGGCTTCTTTTAAATAGATGTCTAAATTATTTATTTTTGTATGAGCTTTTTTAGCAGTTGCGAATATTTTATAATGGTTTGTTGCTAGGTTATAGGTGCCTTTTGAGTTAAAGTTAGATACTTTTACAAAATAAGAGTTTATAATGTGTTTGAAATCTTGAATTGAGAAGTGGTAATTAATTAAATTGTTTATGATTTTTAAGGTAAGCGTTGCGTTTGAGTGGTTTAATTTGAAAGTTGAAGAGAAGTTAATTTTTTGAGGTGAGAATTTAATGTATCCGTTTAGATTGGTAATTTCATAATCTTTATATTTTATGTAAACATCTTTTAAAATAGATTTTGTTTTTTTAAGTTTAAAGTTTCCTTTGATGGAAATTAAATTTGAATTTATTGTAATTGTATTGTTTTTATATTCAATAAGTGGGATTTTAATATTTTTGTAAGCTATGTTTTTTAGAGTTAATTTTTCAAATTCTTGGGCGATTTTTGATAGAATTAATATTTTTTTGTGGATTGTAAAGACATCTTTTGATACTTCTTGTTGAGGTATTATTTTTATATAATTTGCTTCTAGAATAATTTTATTGTGGATTTTTAAAAAAAGATGCTTAATTTCAATATTATTAATTTTTAAATTGTAAAGGTGGATACCCTTGAAAAGACTTATAAAAAATATAAATGCAAAAAAGATATTTACAAAAACAATAGAAGGTATTATCATACTTCTTGTTTTCACAATTATTATCCTTTATTATCTATCAAGACCTGTTTATAGTAATAGGGTTATTTATATTCCAAAAGGTAATACAAATTATACAATAAAATATCTCAATAAGAGAGGCTTTGATATTTATAAAATCGATAAAATTATTACTGATTATTTTGGTTATCCTCAAGCTGGATGGGTTGATTTAAAAGCTACTAAAATGAGTAAGCTTGATTTTTTATATAAGATTACCCACTCAAAAGCTGCTCTTGCAAAGATTATTATAATTCCAGGAGAGACGAACTATTTTATTTTTAAACAAATTGGGAAAAAGCTAAAAATTAAAAATTTTGAGTGCAATATTGATGAAGGCTTTTTAAAACCAGATACCTATTATCTTCCAATTGGGATGAAGGCAAGTAGGGTTTGTGAGTATCTTTATAATATTGCGTTAAAGTGGCATAAGGATTTGAGTTATAAGTTTACTGGAATTTGGAATTATAAAGTTTACAAAACAAAACTTATAATTGCTTCAATAATTCAAAAAGAAGCCGCTTCTAGTCAAGAGATGCCTTTGATTTCTGCTGTAATTTATAATAGATTAAAAACACATATGAAACTCCAAATGGATGGGACTTTAAATTATGGAAAATATTCTCATACAAAAGTTACTCCTTATATGTTAAGGAATGATAATAGTTTTTATAACACTTATAAGTATTACGGACTTCCACAAGAAGCAGTTTGTGTTGTTAGTAAATTTGCAATTAAAGCTGCATTTTTTCCAGCAAAAGTTAATTATTTGTATTTTGTAAAATGTGGGAAGCATCATATTTTTGCTACTACTTATAAAGAACATCTTAAAAATATAAGAAAGTGCAAGGCTAAATGATTTACATTTTGTAACATTGTTTTTTTTATTTTTTTTGAATTTGTTACTTTTTGTATAAAAAAAGGTAAAATTAAAAAAACAAAAAAGGAGATTATATGGCAAAGCCAACAATTGTATGGACAAAAATTGATGAAGCACCGTATCTTGCTACATTTAGCTTACTTCCAATTATGGAAGCATTTACAAAAGATGCAGATATTAATTGGGAGTTAAGAGATATTTCACTTGCAGGAAGAATTATTGCAGAGTTTTCTGATATGCTACCAGAAAATTTAAGACAACCAGATGAACTTGCATATCTTGGCGAACTTGTAAATAAACCAGAAGCAAATATTATTAAACTTCCAAATATTTCAGCTTCAATTCCACAGCTTAAAGCGGCTATTAAAGAACTTCAAGAGCAAGGTTATCCACTTCCAGATTTTCCAGAAGAGCCAAAAAGTGCAGAAGAAGAGAAAATTAGATTAAAATATATGAAATGCGTTGGAAGTAATGTAAACCCAGTGCTTAGACAAGGAAACTCAGATAGAAGACTTGCAGAGCCTGTAAAAGAGTATGCAAAAATGCATCCACATCCAATGGAACCAGTTGAGCCAACAAGTAAGTCTTATGTAGCTCATATGGATAAAAACGATTTTTATCAAAATGAACAAAGCTTTATTGCACCTAAAAAGATGACAGTTGCTATTGAATTTGAAGGTAAAAACGGAACTAAAAAAGTATTTAAAGAAGTAAACCTTGATAAAGGTGAAGTATTCTCAGCAACTTTCCTAAATAGAAAAACTTTAAGAGATTTTTATGAAAAAGCAATTGAAGATGCAAAAGATAAAGATATTTTATTTAGCTTACACTTAAAAGCTACAATGATGAAAGTTAGTGATCCTGTAATGTTTGGAGATGCTATTAGAGTTTATTATAAAGAACTATTTGATAAATTTGGAAAAGAGCTTGCAGAGATTGGATTTAATCCAAATAACGGATTGAGTGATTTAGAAGCAAAACTTTCAAAACTTCCAGAAGATAAACAAGAAGCAATTAAAAAAACTCTTGAAGAAATTTATGCAAAAAGACCAAGACTTTATATGGTAGATAGCGATAAAGGTATTACTAACCTTCATAGACCAAACGATGTGATTATTGATGCTTCAATTCCAGCAGTTATTAAAAACGGATTAAAAGGTTGGGGACCAAGTGGAGAGGTTGAAGATTTAGTAATTACGGTGCCTGATAGAACTTATGCAAGGATGTATAAAGAAATTGTTGCTGATATTGTTAAAAATGGACAATTTGACCCAACAAAAGTTGGAACTGTGCAAAATGTTGGACTTAT
This sequence comes from Nautiliaceae bacterium, assembly GCA_039831175.1. GTDB lineage: Bacteria > Campylobacterota > Campylobacteria > Campylobacterales > Nautiliaceae > Caminibacter. Next base: position 11,370 of record JBDONU010000063.1, on the reverse strand, counting down.
GGCTAAAAAAGCAGAAGAGTATGGAAGTCACGATAAAACATTCTTCCCACCAGAAGATGGAGTTATTAGAGTAGTAGATACTGAAAATAATGAAGTATTAATGGAATTTGAAGCCGACAAAGGTGATATTTGGAGAGCTTATACTGCAAAAGAAGAAGCAATTACTGATTGGATTAAGCTTGCAGTAAATAGAGCAAAAGATAGTGGATATCCAATTGTATTTTGGCTTGATTCAAATAGAGCTCACGATGCAAATATTATTAAATATGTTGTAAGAGAACTTGCAAAATATGATTTAGGTGATGTTGAATATCATATTATGGCACCAGAAAAAGCTATGAGATATACACTTAGAAGATTTAGAAAAGGTCTTGGAACAATTTCTGTTACAGGAAACGTACTAAGAGATTATTTAACAGACCTATTCCCAATTATTGAAGTTGGTACAAGTGCAAGAACACTTTCAATCGTTCCATTACTTGCTGGTGGAGGACTTTATGAAACAGGTGCTGGTGGGTCTGCTCCAAAACACGTTGAGCAGTTCATTAAAGAAGGTCATTTAAGATGGGATAGTTTAGGTGAGTTTTTAGCAACTGTTGAATCACTTAAACTTGCAAGAAAGCAAGGTGGTAATGAAAAAATAGAAATCATTGCTGATGCTTTAAATAGAGCAGTTGGAAAATATCTTGCAAACGACAAAACTCCAAAAAGAAAAGTTGGTCAACTTGATAACAGAGGAAGTCATTACTATCTTGCAAGATATTGGGCAGAAGAGCTTGCAAATTGTGGAGATAGTGAACTTGAACTTAAATTTAAACCAATTGCAAAAGAGCTTAAAGAAAATGAAGAAAAAATTCTTAGCGAAATTGCGGCAGTAGAGGGTAAACCTTGTGATATTGGTGGATATTATCATCCAGATGAAGAAAAAGTAGCAAGGTGTATGAGACCAAGTGCTACATTTAATAAAATTATTGATGCTCTAAGAGGATAATCCCTTTTGGGATTTTCCTTAAAATTAAAGGATAGAGATGTCAAATAAAGTATCAATTATTGGTGCTGGTAATGTTGGAAGTATTGTTGCGTATTCTCTTGCAATGCAAGGGCTTGCTCATGAGATAATTCTTGTTGATAGAGATAAAGATAGAGCAAAAGGGAAAGCACTTGATATGAGCCATGCGGCAAGTGCGGTGAGAAGCCATTCCATTGTAAGAGCGGCTGAGAGTTATGAAGATGTAAGAGATAGCAAAGTTGTAGTAATTACTGCTGGATTTCCAAGAAAACCTGGAATGACAAGAGAGGATTTGCTGCTTAAAAACGCTGAAATTATGAGAGATGTTGTAAATCAAGTTAAAGAAGTTGCACCAGATTCTATCTTGGTTGTTGTTTCAAATCCGCTGGATGCGATGACTTATACGGCTTTAAAGGTTTCAGGTTTTCCAAGAGAGAGAGTTGTTGGAATGGCTGGTATTCTTGATAGTGCAAGAATGGCTTATTTTATTTACGAAAAACTTGGATACGGAGCTGGACAAATTAGAGCTAGCGTAATTGGTGGACATGGTGATTTTATGGTACCACTTCCAAGATACTCTACCGTTGCAGGAGTACCTCTTAGTGATTTATTAACTCAAAAAGAGATTGAAGAAGTTGTTGAGAGAACAAAGCATGCTGGGGCTGAGATTGTCGGATACCTTAAAACTGGAAGTGCTTATTTTGCTCCTGGCAAATCAACAGCTATTATGGTAGAAGCAATTTTAAAAAACTCTAAGCAAATTTTTCCTTGTGCGGTTTTACTAAAAGGCGAGTATGGAGTTAATGATGTAGTAAATGGAGTGCCGGTAATGCTTGGTAAAGATGGAGCAGAAAAAGTTATTGAAGTAACTCTTAACCCATGTGAGAGAGAACAGTTTAGAAAGTCAACTCAGGCGGTAAAAGAGATGATAGATATTTTAGATAGAGAATTTTTTAAGGAGAAACAATGAGAGTTGTAAAGTATGATGATATTGTAAAGGCAATTAAAGATATGATAATTTATTCAGCAACTCACCTCTCACCAGATATGAAAAAAGCACTAGAAGTTGCTTATAAAAATGAAAAGAGTGAAGTAAGTAAAGCGGTTTTAAAACAGCTTCTTGATAATGCAAAAATTGCAGAGACTGAGTGGAAGCCTCTTTGTCAAGATACTGGGCTTGCGATATTTTTTGTAAAAATTGGAGAAGATGTAAAAGTTGAGGGTGGAACTCTTAAAGATGCTATTTATGAAGGAACTGAAAAAGGTTATAAAGAAGGGTATCTTAGGGCTTCAACATGTGATTGTTTTACGCGCGAAAACTTAAAAGACAAAGTTGGATACAATCTACCTCCAGTAATTTATTTTGATATTGTTCCGGGTGATAAAATTGAAATTGAATACGCTGCAAAAGGTGGAGGTAGTGAAAATGTGAGCCGTGCAACCGTTTTAGCGCCAGCTCAGGGGAAAGAAGGAATTAAAGAATTTGTTAAAAAAGTTGTAAGTGATGCTGGTCCAAATCCTTGTCCTCCACTTGTAGTTGGAGTTGGAATTGGGGGAAGTTTTGATTATGCAGCAGTTATGAGTAAACATGCACTATTTAGAGATATAGGTAGCAAAAATCCAGACCCAGAAATGGCAGAATTTGAAGAAGAACTTAAAAAAGAACTTAATAAACTTGGAATTGGTGCGATGGGAATGGGTGGAACTGAGACTGTTCTTGCCGTTCATATAGAAACTTTTCAACCAGGACGTATGTGTCATATTGCATCACTTCCAGTAGCTGTAAATATTCAATGTCATAGTAGCAGACATTCACACATTACAATTTAAAGGAAAACCATGGCAGAATACAGACTAAAAACTCCTTTAACGGATGAGGATGTAGAGAAATTAAAAGCAGGTGATATCGTATATCTTACGGGAACTATTTATACAGCAAGAGATGCAGCTCATAAAAGGCTTGTAGAATTAATTGAAAAAGGAGAGCCACTTCCTTTTGATATAAAAGGGGCAGTAATTTATTATGTAGGTCCAACTCCTCCAAAACCGGGAGAAGTAATTGGAAGTGCTGGTCCTACTACAAGTTACAGAATGGATAGTTATGCTCCTCTTCTTATCAAGCACGGACAAAAAGGAATGATAGGAAAAGGAAAAAGAAACGAAGCTGTAAAAGAAGCTTGTAAAAAATATAAAGCAGTTTACTTTGGTGCGGTTGGTGGTGCTGGGGCACTTTTGGCTGAGAGAATAAAAAAAGCAGAAGTAATTGCTTATCCAGAGCTTGGACCAGAAGCTGTAAGAAAACTTGAAGTAGAAGATTTTCCAGTAGTTGTAGTAAACGATTGTTATGGTAATGACTTGTACGAACAAGGTAGAAAGCAGTGGGAAAATAAATCTTAAAAAGGAGAGCAAATGAATATTCATGAGTATCAAGCAAAAGAGATATTTAGAAAATATGGAGTTCCAACTCCAAGAGGTGGAGTTGCTTTTTCTGGACCAGAGGCTAGAAGAGTAGCAGAAGAGCTTGGTGGAAACCTTTGGGTTGTAAAGGCTCAAATTCACGCAGGTGGTAGAGGAAAAGCTGGTGGTGTTAAACTTGCAAGAAGTCTTGATGAAGTAGAAAAAATAGCAGAAGAGATGCTTGGAATGAAACTTGTAACTCATCAAACTGGCCCTGAAGGTAAAATAGTAAAAAAAGTTTATGTAGAAGAAGGTGCTGATATTAAGGCTGAGTATTATCTTGGAATGGTGCTTGATAGAGCACTTGAAATGCCTGTAATGATGGCAAGTACTGAGGGTGGAATGGAGATTGAAGAAGTGGCTGAGAAGACTCCTGAAAAAATCGTAAAAGTTGCAATTGATCCAACAATTGGGTTTCAACCATTCCATGCAAGAAAACTTGCGTTTGGACTTGGGCTTGGAAAAGATGAGCAAAAAGAGTTTATTAAATTTGCAAACGCGCTTTATAAAGTTTATATGGATTTAGATGCTGAAATGATTGAAATTAACCCGCTAATTAAAACAGGTGAAGGTAAATTCCTTGCACTTGATGCGAAAATGGGATTTGATGACAATGCATTATATAGACATCCAGAGATTGCAGATATGAGAGACTTAGATGAAGAAGAACCAATAGAAATTGAAGCTAAAAAATATGGACTAAGTTATATTAAACTTGATGGAAATGTTGGATGTATGGTAAATGGAGCTGGTCTTGCAATGGCTACAATGGATATTATTAAACATGAAGGTGGTGAACCAGCTAACTTCTTAGATGTTGGTGGTGGAGCAAATCCTGATACGGTTGCAAAAGGATTTGAGATAATTCTAAGCGATTCAAATGTAAAAAGTATCTTTGTGAATATTTTTGGTGGAATTGTTAGATGTGATAGAATTGCTAAGGGAATTTTACAAGCAACAGAAAAAGTAGAAGTAAATGTTCCTGTAATCGTGAGACTTGATGGGACAAATGCCAAAGAAGCCGCTGAAATATTAAAAAATGCAAACATTAAAAATATTATTCCAGCCACTGATTTAAAAGATGGTGCACAAAAAGCAGTAAAAGCTGCGAAAGGAGAGCTATAATGAGTATTTTAGTAAATAAAGATACAAAAGTTATCGTTCAAGGATTTACTGGTAAAGAAGGAACGTTTCACGCTCAGCAATGTATGGATTATGGAACTCAAATAGTTGGTGGTGTTACTCCAAACAAAGGTGGAATGACTCACCTTGGAAAGCCTGTTTTTAATACGGTTGAAGAAGCGGTAAAAGCAACTGGTGCTACTGTTAGTATGATTTTTGTTCCACCTGCATTTGTAGCAGATGCAGTAATGGAAGCAGCAGATGCTGGAATTGAACTTGCAGTAATTATTACAGAAGGTGCGCCTGTTAGAGATATGATGTATGCAAAACATTATGCAATTAAAAAAGGTATGAAAACAATTGGTCCAAACTGCCCAGGAATTATTACAGCAGAAGAGTGTAAAATCGGAATTATGCCAGGACACATTTTCAAAAAAGGAAATGTTGGGCTTATCTCAAAATCAGGAACTCTTACATATGAAGCAAGCAATCAAGTTGTAAAAGAAGGGCTTGGAATTACAACTGCGGTTGGTATTGGAGGAGACCCTATTATTGGACTTAGCTATAAAGAACTTTTACCAATGTTTGAAGCTGATCCAGAAACAGAAGCAATTGTAATGATTGGTGAGATTGGTGGGGATCTTGAAATTCAAGCAGCTAAACTTATTAAAGAAAAAATTACAAAACCTGTAATTGCATTTATTGCAGGACAAACTGCTCCTAAAGGTAAAAGAATGGGGCATGCAGGTGCAATTATTAGCGGAAGCAAAGGAACTGCGGCTGAAAAAATGGCAGCTTTAAAAGAAGCTGGAGTGTATGTAGTTGAGAGTCCAGCTGATATTGGAGCAACTGTTGCTAAGGCTTTAAGAGAGAGAAAGTAACTCTCTTTTTGTTTTTTTTGTCTTTTAAATAGGCGCCAGAGATAAAAAAGTAACTATCTTTTGAAAGTGTTACATTTTTTTACAACTTATTAAAGTTATTTAATAAAAAATAGGAAATTAAGGTGTGATTTTGTTATCATAAAATAAATTAAACAAAGGAGAATAGATGGCTTTAAATGTTAATTTTAAACTTAAAGCGCCAGCAAATACGCCTGTTTGGGTTGATGAGGCAATCTGTAAAAGTTGCGAGCTTTGTGTTGAATTTTGTCCAACCGGAGTTCTTGAAATGGTTCCAGATCCTCATAATATTTTAGGGCAAATGGTAAAAGTTGCTCATCCAGAGTGGTGTATTGGATGTAAGGAGTGTGAACTTGAATGTCCGGATTTTTGTATTTTTGTAGCAGAGAGAGATGAGTATAAATTTAAAAAATTAAACGAAGTTAAAAAGCTAAAAGGAGAAGCGTAATGCCAAGAGAATTAGTAAGTACTGGGAACCAATTAGCAGCACTTGCGGCAATTGATGCTGGATGTAAATTTTTTGGAGGATATCCAATTACTCCAAGTAGTGAAATAGCTCATGAAATGAGTAAACTTTTGCCAAAAGTTGGTGGTGTGTTTATTCAAATGGAAGATGAGATAGCTGGTATTTCAGTTGCACTTGGTGCAAGTATGAGTGGAGTTAAATCTATGACAAATACATCAGGTCCTGGAATTAGCTTAAAATCAGAGCAAATTGGACTTGCGTTTATGGCAGAGATTCCACTTGTTATTACAAATGTTATGAGAGGTGGTCCATCAACTGGGCTTCCAACAAGACCACAACAAGGTGATATTCTTCAAGCAATGGCTCCAACTCATGGGGATTATCAATCAATTACACTATGTGCTGGTAGTTTAGAGGAGTGTTATACTGAAACAGTTAGAGCATTTAACTTGGCTGAGAGATTTATGACTCCTGTATTTGTGTTACTTGATGAAACACTTGGACATATGGTAGGAAAAGCGGTTCTTCCAGATAAAGAAGAAGTTGAGAAAAATATTGTAAATAGAAGAGTTTATGAAGGTGATCCTTTAACTTATGAACCTTACAGAGTAGGTCCAGATGAGCCAGCAATTCTTAATCCATTCTTTAAAGGTTACAGATATCATATTACTGGACTTCATCACGGACCAACAGGGTTCCCAACAGAAGACGCTAAAATGTGTCAAGAGTTAATTGATAGACTCTTTAATAAAATTTTAGCTCACAAAGATGAGATTGAGAGTTATGAAGAATTTATGCTTGATGATGCTGATATTGCGGTAATTGCTTATGGAAGTGTAAGCTTAGCGGTTAAAGAAGCTATTAAACAACTTAGAAAAGAGGGGATTAAAGTTGGGTTATTTAGACCAATTACACTTTGGCCAAGTCCAGAAGAAAAAATTGATGAAGTGTGCAGAAAATTTGATAAAGTTTTAGTTACAGAGATGAACAAAGGTCAATATTTTAAAGAAATTCAAAGAGCAAGCGGTAGAAAAGCTGAGACTTTTGATACTTTATTTAAAGCAAACGGAAGACCAATTAGCCCAGCTGAAATTAAAGCAAAACTTAAAGAAATGGCAGCAAAATAAAAGGAGTAAGAGATGGCATTTAATTATGATTATTATTTAAGAACGGATAAGATGCCAACACTTTGGTGTTGGGGATGTGGTGATGGTATTATTATGAAAGCGATGATTAGAGCTTTTGCAAAGCTTGGATGGGATAAAAATGATATTTGTATAGTAAGCGGTATTGGATGTAGTGGAAGATTTAGTAGCTACATTGATGCAAACACTGTGCATACAACTCACGGAAGAACAGTAGCATACGCAACTGGAATTAAACTTGCAAACCCTGATAAGCATGTAATTGTTGTTGCAGGTGATGGAGATGGACTTGCAATTGGTGGTAACCACACAATTCACGGATGTAGAAGAAATATAGATTTAAACTTTGTACTTATTAATAACTTTATTTATGGGCTTACAAATAGCCAAGTTTCACCTACAACTCCAAAAGGCGCTTGGACTGTTACTACTCAATATGGAAATATTGACCCAACATTTGACCCAGCAGAACTTGCAAAAGGTGCAGGAGCTACATTTATTGGAAGAGAAAGCGTAGCTGAGGCTCAAAAGTTAGAGAGACTATTTGTTAAAGGTTTCCAACATAAAGGATTTAGTTTCTTTGATATTCATTCAAACTGCCATGTTAACTTTGGTAGAAAAAATAAATTAGCAAATGCTAAGAAAAATATGGATTGGATTGAGAGTAATTTGATCCCAAAAAATAAATGGGATAAGTTAAGTGAAGAAGAAAGATATGAGCTTAAAAAGCAAGGAAAATTCCCAAGAGGTATTTTATATGATGTAGAAGAACCAGAATATTGTGAAGAGTATTATAAAATGGTAGAGAGAGTAAGGGGAGCAAAATGAGAAAGCAATTAAGATTTACAGGGGTTGGAGGACAAGGGGTCCTTCTTGCTGGTGAGATTTTAGCAAGAGCTTATGTAAAAGCTGGAAAATATGGAGTTCAAGTTGGAACTTATACTTCACAGGTTAGAGGTGGTCCTACAAAAGTTGATATCATCTTAGATGATGAGCCAATTCTTTATCCATATGCAGTTGATGGTGAAATTGATTTTATGCTAAGTGTTGCTGATAAATCTTATCAACTATTTAAAGATGGGGTTAAAGAAGGCGGAATTATCGTATATGAGCCAAATCTTGTTTATCCAAATGAAGATGATAAAGCAAGATGGAAAATGTTTCCTATTGAAGTAATTACTATTGCAAAAGAGCAAGTTGGGAATGTTATTACTCAATCAGTTGTAGCCCTTGCAATTGCTACAAGAATGAATAATATTGATAAAGATTTAGTATATCAAGCGATGATTGAGACTGTACCTCCAAAAGCAGTGGAAATTAATAAAAAAGCATTTGAACTTGGATATCAAGAAGCAGAAGAAGTTTTAGCAAAATATTCTTAATTTTTTGATACTTTTAGTCTTCTTCTTTTTCTTCTTTTTTTCTAAAATAATCAAATGATAATTGTTAGAGTTTGCGATGCAGTGATTTGTGATGCAGTGATTTGTGATGCAGTGATTTGTACCAGAGAGTTTTTTAGAAGATCAAAAGAAAAAAACGACGAGATGCTTTTATTTTAGATTTGTTGATTAAATCTTCTTAAAAACCGCAACTCAATAGAAGGTGGGTTTCAATACTTCAAATGTATCGGTTGAATAATCCCAATTTCTAACTTGTTGTTTAGCTCATCAATGTTTCAATACTTCAAATGTATCGGTTGAATATCCTATTGTAAAGATAAAACATAACTTAGAAGATAGTTTCAATACTTCAAATGTATCGGTTGAATCCCTGCCATCCCCGTATTTTTTAACAACTTTTCTATGTTTCAATACTTCAAATGTATCGGTTGAATAAAAATATATTTAGAGCATACAGCAGATGTAAAAGTGTTTCAATACTTCAAATGTATCGGTTGAATCTTACTTCCAGGATATACGATCTTAAATGTCTTGGAGTTTCAATACTTCAAATGTATCGGTTGAATTTTCAAAAATCTCTCCGGCAGAGAAACTGCCTCTGCGTTTCAATACTTCAAATGTATCGGTTGAATAAATACTCTTTTGCCGTTACCGGTTTGATTTCGGCATGTTTCAATACTTCAAATGTATCGGTTGAATAAACCCCCTTGACAAATGTAAAAAATTTTTATACAAGTTTCAATACTTCAAATGTATCGGTTGAATGGAGATTTCTTTATTTACATTGAATACCTTAAAATTGTTTCAATACTTCAAATGTATCGGTTGAATGATATTCCTAAATTACTTACAAGCGGGGCTAACGGCGTTTCAATACTTCAAATGTATCGGTTGAATAAAGTAAGTTGCGGATATTTTTTCTCAAAAATTTTGTTTCAATACTTCAAATGTATCGGTTGAATAAAATGTAAAAATGCTTGGCTTTAATCCCGGTGACTGTTTCAATACTTCAAATGTATCGGTTGAATAAATCATTCCACAATTTCATTGAGTCTTTTTTATCGTTTCAATACTTCAAATGTATCGGTTGAATATTTCCTCATCCGATAAATCTGAAAGTAAAATCTCTGTTTCAATACTTCAAATGTATCGGTTGAATGTAGAATTGTTGATAAAACAAGATTGTGGGGGCATAGTTTCAATACTTCAAATGTATCGGTTGAATTTATGTTTTATTGAAAAAAGGCACAAGGTTTACGGAGTTTCAATACTTCAAATGTATCGGTTGAATCAGATAAAACTTTACTACAAAGATATAATTAACAAAGTTTCAATACTTCAAATGTATCGGTTGAATTAAAAACCTGATAGTCTTGAATCAAAACATTCCTGTGTTTCAATACTTCAAATGTATCGGTTGAATAAGTGAATGGAGCCGTAGTATCTTCTGCGTCAGCATCGTTTCAATACTTCAAATGTATCGGTTGAATGTTTTTTTTGTTATAATAAAGTTCAAGTTTGTTAAGTTTCAATACTTCAAATGTATCGGTTGAATATTAATTTATACAACACCACTTTGGTTGATTAGTAAGTTTCAATACTTCAAATGTATCGGTTGAATTCGCTATTGGATTACACAAATGAATGCCCTACCAAAGTTTCAATACTTCAAATGTATCGGTTGAATAATCAAAATCCGCCCTAACTCCCGTAATGAGATTAAGTTTCAATACTTCAAATGTATCGGTTGAATGCTCAGGGAAGGCGATTATATAAACGGAATTACTGCGTTTCAATACTTCAAATGTATCGGTTGAATTTTATTTTAGAGGCTACTACACTTGATGAAAGAGGTTTCAATACTTCAAATGTATCGGTTGAATTTTCACTTTAAGTCTTCTTACTTGTTCTCTTGCCCTGTTTCAATACTTCAAATGTATCGGTTGAATTTCAAAGTAACCCTACAATACTAAATCCGATTAAAATGTTTCAATACTTCAAATGTATCGGTTGAATAGATTTAGGAAGTGACCTTAATGCAAACAAAACTATTAGTTTCAATACTTCAAATGTATCGGTTGAATATCCTATTTTAAGTGAAGAGCCTCTAATTTATGCAAGTTTCAATACTTCAAATGTATCGGTTGAATTAATCTTTTGCAAGGATTTCAGCTTTTTTGATTGTTTCAATACTTCAAATGTATCGGTTGAATTAATCCAAAAAATATAATAAGATATTTAAGAATTATGTTTCAATACTTCAAATGTATCGGTTGAATAAGCAGATGAAAAAGGCAAGCCGAAAAAGGATGAGAGTTTCAATACTTCAAATGTATCGGTTGAATGTAGCATCACCGACTACATAAACACGTTCGTAATACGTTTCAATACTTCAAATGTATCGGTTGAATAGGGAACTTAAAAATGAATTTGAAGATGTCTTTGATTGGAATGATGAAGAGGATGTGTTGGAAAGTTTTGAAGAATTTATTGAAAACAATTTATCTTTAATGAATTCAATCAAAGATATAAATAAATTATTAAGAACACTAAAATAAAGAAGGGAGGTAAGTGATGAGTAATAATGTTATAGCAAAGAAAAAAGAAATTACAAAATATTTAGAAAGCAAAGCTAGTTTTAAATAAGGCTCATCGGTTATAAGAGCTATTGTATCTTTTGGAAGTAAATCTTTAAACTTTTTTTCAATCAAAACGGCACTTGCTTTGGTTTTTGAGAGATACTTTTTATATTTTTCGTTATGAAAAAAGCTAAGCTCATTCTCTTTTGCATCCGCTAAAGTATTAATTCCAGTTATTTCAATATCCCTATCGCATTTAATATCCAAAATATCGCAAATTTCGCTAAGTCTCA
>JBDONU010000111.1:7964-9420 GCA_039831175.1 Nautiliaceae bacterium | reverse complement strand
AAAAACAAGTGCTTATGTTAATGGGTGTGAGTGTAAGTGTGATGCACCTGGACTTACAAGCAAAATCTTAAAAGAAAATGGAATTGAGTTAATTAGCGAATGGGATTTAGAGGAAATATAAGCTAAATCCGGCGTAAAAAAAGTTTTGGTTTAGGTCGTATTTGTAGCCTATGTTGAGGTTGAAATTTTTTTGGATTTTTTGGATAAATTTAGTTTTTATAGTGTTATAGGTTTTAAAATTAAAAAAGTTTCTTTTAAATTCTGTAAATATTTTTAAATTTTTAAGGTTATACTCCATATAAAAAGTGGGAGCGGCTGTTATGTAATGTTTTTTGCGGTAGTATTGAGGGATGTTAATTCCTATTGAGTAAAGAAGCCTCTTTTTTTGATAAGTTAGGTATGCACCTGTTTTTAAGGTTGCGTAAAATTTATTTTCTTTAAATCTCTCCCCTCCAAGTTTTACACTCCAAGATATTGGTTTGAAGATATCGTTTCTTGGAGATAGTGATTTTATTCTAAAAAGATAAAAATTTTGGAGTTTTTTGGTAGTTGTTTCAAAACTGAAAAAGTCAATGTAAGCTCCTGGGGTAAAACCTGTATTTAAATCGTCAATATAGTGAAAAGCTGGCTTAAATCCAATAATAAAGTCATCTTTTTTCCCAAAAATCCAAAGTTTATTGCTGTCGTGTGAAGTTAGAGGATTTTGGGGAGGGGTGATTTTTGGAGGAGTCTCTTTTCCAAGACGGCTTCTTTTTTTAAGGAGTGAAATATACTCTTTTAGGTATTTTTTTCTTGGGAGTTCTTTTGAGAGGTATTTGTAATTTGTCATCTCTATTGCAAAATCTAAAATATATTGCTTCTCTTTTAAGGGTAGATTTTTTATAAGCTTTTCGTTATGGGTCTTTTCAAATTGAAGTGCTGTTTTTTTATGTTTTATATGGTTATAGTAGTTTAGGATTACTTTTTGTTTTGAGGGACGAAAATTTGAGCTTATTATCAGGTTTTCGTTTTTCATCTCTTTTAGAGTATCAACAGGTAAAACTTTATAATTAAACTTATAAACAAGCTTTATATCAGGTTTTGCTGCTTGGATTAGCCACAAAATCTCATAAGAGCAGTTTTTGTTAAAGTAATAGTAATAACTCCAAGTCTCTTTTACTTCATAAAGATGAAGTTTTAAGCGGTTGATTTCTTCTTGGTTTAGGTTTAGTGTATATTCCCAAATATCCCTGTTTTTAATGTCATTGTATTCGGCTATTTTTTTATAATAAGGAAGCACGGCGTATTTTCCTATATATCCGCCCGTTAATCCTTTAAAGGCATAAAGAATTCCGTTTGTTTCATTTGTTTGGGCTGCGTAGTTTATTGCAAATGAGTTTAAATAATCACCGTTTGCGTAGTTTAGTCTAAGAAGGGTGTGCCCAAACATTGAAGCTGGGGAGTTCATAAGGATAGT
>JBDONU010000111.1:0-7954 GCA_039831175.1 Nautiliaceae bacterium | reverse complement strand
CACTTTTTATATTTTTTATTGTGTTTAACTCTTTGCTTAACTCATAGCAGTTCTGTTTTTTTATAGGCAGGTTTGGGATTTTGCTTTTTATCCATTCTCTTCTTGCTGGAAAACGGCAGTAAGTTGAGTTATCATCTTTATATTTTGGATGGGTTAAATAATAAATTGTTGCTTTTAGCTCATCTTTTGGTGAGAATTTGCCGTTTTTTGATAGAAAAAAATTTGGTGAGTCTATTTCGCTTTTGTTTTTTTTAAAATGAAGTAAAATTTTCCAGTATTTTTCATTTGATAGTTTGTCTAAATTGTATGAAAAAGCAAAAAGAGGAAGGAGCAGAGCTCCTAAGGTCTTATAGTGCATATGTTGCGATGTTGTCAATTACTTGTGAGTAAGTTATGTTATCGTTTGAGAAGATTTTATCAAAGTTTGCTTGAAGTTTTGTAGCAAAAGTTTTTTCGTCTTTTACATTCATAAGTTTTGCAAGAGTTTTAATACTCTCACCATCTCCTCTTGCCGCATCCATTGCGATTTTATCAAGGTTGTCTCTTACGAAGTTGTTTAGTTTATCGTTTGCAACGATTTTTGTTGGTTTGTCACATCCAAGAGTTCCTGATGTAATACCAAAAGTCTGGTTACCAGAGATTCCGTTTGTTGTAGCTGCTAAAACTTGTTTTGCAAGTGTATCTTGATTATCTTTAAAGATTACATATCCAAGCCCACATCCAGTGTTTGGATTACCTGCAAATGCAAATGACGCTGCTAAAATTCCGAGTGCTAAAATTTTTTTCATTTTTTCTCCTTTTTTTTTTTTAATTATACCATCTAATTATACCATTTTTTCTTTTTTTTGCTTAATTTCTTCTAAAAATTTATCCATTTGATATTTAGCCCTGTATTCTTCACTCATTAAATGAATTAACATATCTCCTAAATCAATCAAAATCCAATCATCACTTGCATCAACTCCTAAAAAATTTTCATAGGGTTTTAGTTTCTCTTTTAGATAGTCTAAAAGTGCATATCCGTGTTTATCAGCAAGAGTTGTAGCTACGATTACATTATCTACAAAGTAATCTGTATCTTTTAAATCATAATCTGCTATATCAACTGCTTTTTTTTCATCAAGTAGTGATTTTATTCTTGCAATTCTTTCCATAAAACTCCTTTATCTCTTTTTCAATCTCTTTTGGTAAGAATTTGAATTTACAGTTTCTGATTTCAGTTGAGCTAATTGGGATGTTAACTTTTAGAATTTTTTTGATGTTATGTTTTTCTAAAAGCTTTTTATCAACTTCTCCTCTTGTAGCCACTACAAATTCTACCATATTTTTTAGCTTATCAATATCTTTCCATTTATCAAGTGTTTTTAAATTATCACTTCCTATTATAAAATAGGATGGCTTAAAGTGTTTAACGCTTTCAATTGTGTAAACTGGTCTATTTTTTTTAATTTCAAAATCGCTTACCTCAACTTTTGGGTGATTTTTAAAAACTTTTCTTAACCACTTTAATCTAAGCTTTGGCGGGGCTGAGAATGAATGTTTTAGTGGATTTAGGTAATTTGGTAAAATAATAAGTTTATCAATATCAAGTTCGCTTAAAGCTTTTTTAACAACTTCAATGTGTCCTAAGTGGACTGGGTCAAAACTTCCTCCAAAGATTGCGCTTTTCATATTGAAATTTTACTATAATTTCATAAAAAAGGCGATTAATGAAAATAGCCATAAATGGACTTGGAAGAATTGGAAGAAATGTAATTAGGGCAATTTTAAAAAGAAGTGATATAGAGCTTGTAGCTGTTAATGATATTATGCCTATTGATATTTTTACATATCTTTTAAAACATGATACTGTAAGGGGAAATTTAGAAGATGTTGAAATCTTAGATAAGAATACTGTAAAAATAGGTCCTCATTTTGTTACATATTCAAACAAACAGACCCCTTTTGAAGTGTATTTTTCTGAAGCGGATGTTGTAATTGAGGCTACAGGTAAATTTTTAACTTCTGAGCTTGTAAAAGGACATTTGAAAGGAAATGTAAAAAAAGTAATTATTTCAGCTCCCGCAAATGATGATACACCTACATTTGTTTATGGAGTTAATCATAAGGAGTATAATGGTGAGAGTATAATTTCAAATGCTTCTTGCACAACTAATTGTTTAGCTCCACTTGCTAAAATTTTGGATGAAGCTTTTGGAATTGAGAGTGGATTTATTACAACAATTCATAGCTACACAATGGACCAAAAGCTTCTTGACGCTCCAAATTTAAGGGATATCCGTCGCTCACGAGCAGCCGCAAGCAACATTATCCCAACTTTTACGGGCGCAGCAAAAGCCATTTATAAAGTTTTGCCAAATCTTAAAGGAAAGCTTGATGGAAGAAGTGTTAGGGTACCTGTTAATAATGTCTCTTTGCTTGATTTTGCGGTTGTGTTAAAAAAGGAAGTTAATGCAAAAGAGATAAATGAATTAATTGAATTTCATTCAAAAAGTGATTTAAGAGGTATCTTAGGAATTGATAAAGAGTATTTAGTAAGTACTGATATAAATGGTAGAAGCGAGAGTGGGATAGTTGCCCTTGATTTAACTCAGACAAATAAAAACTTAGCAAAAATCTTTGCTTGGTATGATAATGAGTGGGGATATTCAAATAGACTTCTTGATATGGCTAAATATATTTTAAGTAAGTAATGATATAATTTTGAAAAAAAGGAGAGATATGAAAATAAATTCGCCAAAAGATTTGCCAATAAAAAAAGGTGATAGAGTATTTTTAAGATGTGATTTTAATGTGCCTTTGGATGAGTTTGGAAATATTATGGATGATAGAAGAATAAGAATGGCTCTTCCTACAATTAAGTATCTTCTTGATAATGAGTGTAGAGTTGTAATCGCAAGCCATCTTGGAAGACCAAAAGGGGAATTTAATGAAAAATACTCCCTAAAACCGGTTGCAAAAAGACTCTCTCATCTTTTAAAGCAAGATATTATTATGGCAAGTGATGTAGTAGGACCTGATGCAAAGGAAAAAGCTAAGAATTTAAAGGAAGGAGAAGTTTTACTTCTTGAAAATGTAAGATTTGACCCAAGAGAGACAAAAAATGATGAAGGTTTTGCAAAAGAGTTGAGTGAGTATGGAAATTTTTACATAAATGACGCTTTTGGAGTATCCCATAGAGCTCACGCAAGTGTTGAGGCAATTACTAGATTTTATGATGAGTGTCACAAAGGTGCTGGATTTTTGCTTTTAAAAGAAATTAAGTTTTTTGAAAAACTTATTAAAAATCCAGTTAGACCGTTTGTAGCAGTAATTGGTGGAAGTAAAGTTAGTGGAAAACTTCAAGCTTTGATTAATCTTTTGCCAAAAGTTGATAAAATGATAATTGGTGGAGGGATGGCGTTTACTTTTTTAAAAGCGATGGGATATAATGTAGGAAATTCATTAGTTGAGGATGATTTGATTGATGAAGCTTTAAGAATTATAGCAGAAGCTAAAAGGCTTGGGGTTAAGTTTTATTTGCCAGTAGATATTGTGGTAGCTGATAAGTTTAGCGAAGATGCAATGGTTAAATATGTAACTTTCCAAGAAATTCCGGATGGATGGATGGGACTTGATATTGGACCTGCGAGTGTTAGGCTTTTTGGTGAGGTTTTATGGGATGCTCAAACTATTCTTTGGAATGGTCCAATGGGGGTTTATGAAATGGATAAGTTTGCAAGGGGGACTTTTAAAATTTCTCATGAAATTGCGAGAAGCCATGGTATTAAAGTGGTAGGCGGTGGAGATACTGCTGATGCTGTTGCAAGAGCCGGGGATGATGAGGAGATGACATTTATCTCAACTGGTGGTGGAGCGAGTTTAGAACTTCTTGAAGGCAAAAAACTCCCAGGAGTCGCTGCGCTTGAAATTCCTGATGAAGTGAGTTGTCAATGATAGTGGCGGCAAACTTTAAAATGCATAAGACAAGAAAAGAGACAAAAGAGTATTTAAAAGAGCTTAAAAAGATAGATTTTGGAGGGGTTAGGGTTAAAGTTTTCCCCCCTTTTAGTGCGTTACTTGAAGATGAGCTTATAGGAGCTCAAAATGCTTATCCTGCAATGAATGGAGCATATACCGGGGAGATAGGTTTAGAGCAATTAAGTGAGTTTAATATAAAAACCCTTCTTTTAGGACATAGCGAAAGACGTCATATTTTAGGAGAGAGCCAGGAGTTTATCTCTAAGAAATTTGAATTTTATAAAAATGAAGGGTTTGAGATTTTCTATTGTGTGGGAGAACCACTTGAAGTTAGAAAAAAGGGTCTAAAAGCGGTTATTGAATATATTAAATCTCAGTTTGAAGGTATTGATTTAGAATATGAGAAATTAATTATTGCTTATGAACCTGTTTGGGCTATAGGCACTGGGATTAGTGCAAGTAGTGAAGAGATTAAAACTACACACGCTGAGATAAAAAGACTCTCAAAAACTCCCGTTATTTATGGAGGAAGTGTAAAACTTAACAACATAAAAGAGATTTTGAGTATCAAAAACGTTGATGGAGTTTTAGTTGGGAGTGCGAGTTTGGATGTTGATTTGTTTAAAAAGATGATTGAAATAGCAAAGGAGAAAAAATGATAATGCAGGGAAAAAAAGGACTTATTGTAGGAGTTGCAAATAATCGTTCAATTGCTTACGGAATTGCAAAGGCTTGCAAAAGAGAAGGAGCTGAGCTGATTTTGACTTATCAAAACGATAAGCTTAAAAAAAGAGTTGAAAAAATAGCAGATGAGCTTGGGGTTAAAAATATTTATCCTTTAGATGTAAGTAAGCCGGAAGAAATTGATGCATTAAAAGAAGCAATTGAAAAAGATTATGGAAAAATAGACTTTTTAGTTCATTCTGTGGCTTATGCTCCAAGAGAGGCTCTTGATGGAAGATTTATTGATACAAGCAAAGAAGCTTTTAACATTGCAATGGAGATTAGCGTATATTCGTTGATTGAACTTGTAAAAAAATTTGAAAATACTATAAATGATGGAGGAAGTGTTCTTACTTTGACATATCTTGGGAGTCAGAGATATATCCCTCATTATAATGTAATGGGAGTTGCAAAAGCGGCACTTGAAGCAAGTGTTAGATATTTAGCGGTGGATCTTGGAAAAAGAAAAATAAGGATTAATGCTTTGAGTGCTGGACCTATAAAAACTCTTGCGGCAAGTGGTATTGGAGATTTTAGTGAGATACTTAAATATAATGAAAAAAATTCGCCTCTTAGAAAAAATGTGACAATTGATGAGGTTGGAAATTCTGGAATGTATCTTTTGAGTGATTTATCAAGTGGGGTAACCGGAGAAGTCCATTTTGTGGATGCTGGGTATAATATTATGGGTATGCCTTTGTATGAAGATGAGTAAAATTGTAGCATATGAATTTAAAAATATAAATATACCTATTTACAAAGTTTGAAAAATTTAGTTATAATAATGACACAAAAAAAAACTAAGGAGAAGGTAATGCTTAAAAAATTATCATTAGCAGCGTTAGTAGCAATGGGTGGAATGAGTGTAGCAAGTGCTACTTCATTAACTGATGCTATTAAAAATGTTGATTTAAGTGGATTTTTAAGAGTAAGATTTTACAATGAAAATCCTACAAATAAAAATAATAGCAATTCAGATGAAAATGAGTATGATAGATGGAGAACAAATGCGGTATTAATTTTTAAAATTCCAGTTGATGAGAATATTAAACTTGTTATGAGAAATTCTGTTGAATCAAATGTTTATACAGATGAAGATTCAATTGATCCAGAATCTAATCAAAATTCTTCTGTTGATACAGCGATTGTAAATAATTTACTTTTCTTACAATATTCAAATGGTCCAGTTAATGCAATGGTTGGTAAAATTCCAGTTCCTACCTCAATTACAAGTGCTGATCCAGCAAAACCAGGGCATGGAGCGGGTGTAATTGCTTCTTATAAAATTAATGACAATGTAACTGTTGCGGGCGCGTTTATTGATGCAATGGTAAATCCTCAAAATAATACAGATTTAGATGGTAGTGCAGACAGATTAGATGATGGGACTGATATTAATTATACGAATTTAAATACAATTGGTAATGATACTTATGCTGCAAATGTTAAATTTAATGTAGATATGATAGAGGGTAGTATTTGGTATTATAATGTAACTCACTTAGTTGATCATATTTGGACTGCTACTTTTAAAATTAAACCAGTTGAATATGCTACAATACGCTTAGATTATGCGAATGGTAGTTTAGATAAAGATGCTAAACTTCATACTACTGATAATGGGGTTACTTATAAAACAGCAGGAGATTGTGGTAAAGATTCTTATGCTAAAAATCATATTTATGGAAATGCATCACTTGATGTTAAAAAGGATGGAATTGAATTTTTAGTTGGATATGCAAGAAGTAATAAAAACGTAGGTGTTGTAGAACTTTCAGAAGATGCGCCAATTGGTGCTGTAATTCCAACTGCAAATAACTATAACATTGCAAATAAAATAGATACAAATGCATTTTATGGAAAACTTGCTTATGATGTAGATCCTAAAACAAATATTTATCTTGCAGCTCAAAAACAAAATGCAGGAGAAGATTCTAAGAATGAAAATAATGATCTTACAGAATATACTTTTGGTGTAAAATATAAATATAATAAAAAACTTGGATTTGATGTTTATTATGATGTAGCCAATTGGGATAAACAAGCTGACTATGCAGATAACAACGAATTCAGATTTGAAGCAAAATACAGCTTCTAATTTTTGGGCTTTTGCCCATTATTTTAATAAATTTTTTAGCTTTTCTTTATCTACTACTTTGATTGCTTTTTCACAATAACATATAATATTTTCGTTTTTTAATTTACTTAGAATCCTGCTTAATGTCTCTGCACTCATTCCAAGTTCTTTTGCAAGTAGATATTTTTTCTTTTTAATAAATTTTTTAGGGAAGTTTAAAAGTGCATATATTACTTTTTTTTTAGTATCATATTTTTGTAGTTTGTTAAATTCAATTTCTTGGATAATCTGGTGGCTTAGGAGTTTTATTATTCTATCGCTAAATGGGGGAGTTGAGATATATTTTCTAAATTTTTCGTAATCTATTTTGATAATTTCACTCTCACTTTCAGCTTTGGCGTTTAGACAATATGGTCTATTTTGAATTTGTGCTATCAGTCCAAAAATATCTCCGCAACTAAATTGATGTTTGGGTATAATATCTCCTTTTAAATCTACGTCGTATGTTAATACGTTTCCTTTTAAAACTCCATAAAAATATTTATCTTTTTCGTCTTCATAATATATAATTTCGCCTTTTTTATAAGTTTTGAGGTTACAAAAGGTAGCAATTTCTTTTAATAAAGCATCATCAATGTTAAAAAAAAGAGAAATTTGTTTTAGTCTATTTACCACGCATTTTCTTTTTTTTAATAATCAAAAAAGTAGCAAAGAGTGCGATTATTATAGTAAAAATTGCAATAATACTATCTCCGTTCATTTAGTCTCCAAAAAAAATAGTTATAGCTAAAATATAAATTGAACCAATTACTATTATTAAGTTAGCCAAATTTATATTTCCTACAATTATACTATAAATTCCATTTACAAACAGCCCAAGGGCTATATTTTCTAAAATTTTTAGAATTTTATTAATTTTTGGTATGGTAAGAGTCATTCTTCAATTCTTATATAATTAATTGGTTTTAATACAAAGTCAAAAGCTTCTATTTCTCTTATAGCTTTTTTTATCTCCTTTTCTTTGCATTGGTGAGTTGAGAATAGGAGCTTTGCAAAGTTGTCTTTTGGTTTTTGAAGGAAAGTTTCAATTGAGATATTATGTTTTGCAAGAATGTTTGTAATTTTATTTAGTACTCCTACTTTATCTTTTGTAGCTATTCTTAGATAGTATTTGCTTTCAATTTCATCAATCTC
>JBDONU010000130.1:0-9610 GCA_039831175.1 Nautiliaceae bacterium | reverse complement strand
ATTCAAGAAGCAATAGATTTTGCCGCATCTTCTCCTGAACCAGAAATTGAAGAGTTATTTGAAGATGTGTTTTGTAAGGAGTGTGAGAATGTTGTATCGTGAGGCGTTAAATAGAGCCATTGATGAAACAATGGAAGTTGATAAAAGCGTAGTTATCTTAGGAGAAGATGTAGGAAGATATGGAGGGAGTTATAGAGTAACTGATGGGCTTTTTAGTAAATATGGAGAAAAAAGAGTAATTGATACCCCAATAGCAGAGCTTAGCATTGTAGGAAATGCAATTGGTATGGCAATAGCCGGGCTTAGACCAATAGCTGAGATAATGACAGTTAATTTTTCACTGCTTGCAATGGACCAGATTATAAACCACGCGGCAAAATTTAGATATATGAGCGGTGGGAAAATGACAATCCCGCTGACTATAAGAATGCCAGGGGGAGTATCTCGCCAACTTGCAGCCCAACACAGCGAAAACTATGAAACTATTTACTCTTCAATCCCAGGGCTTATAATCCTTACAGCAAGCAACGCAACATATGCCTATTATGGATTAAAAAAAGCTATTTTTATGAATGATCCGGTTATCTTTTTAGAACACGAACTTCTATATCCAATGGATATGGAATTTAGAGAAGTTAAGGATTTTGACCCGTTTAGAGCAGAGATTGTAAAAGAGGGAAAAGATTTAACGATTATAACTTATCTAAAAATGAGATATGATGTTATTAAAGCGGAAAAAGAGCTTAAAAAACTTGGAATTGATGCTGAGATAATTGATTTAAACTCTCTTCGCCCGCTTGATATAGATACAATCGCTTCATCAATTAAAAAGACAAAAAAAGCGGTAATCGTAGAAGAAGACCATAAAACCGGAGGAATGGGAGCTGAGATAGCAGCAAGGATAATGGAAGAGTGCTTTTATGATTTAGATGCTCCGATTCTAAGAATTGCCGGAGAGGATGTGCCAATTCCATACAATAGAAAACTTGAACTCGCTTCAATCCCAACACCTGATAAGATTGTTAAAAAGATTGTTGAGTGGAAGGCAAAAAATGGAATATAAAGTAACTATGCCAATTCTTAGCGATACGATGGATAAAGGTAAAATTATTAAATGGTATGTAAAAGAAGGAGAGTTTGTAAAAAAAGGGGATAAGCTTTGTGAAGTTGAGAGCGATAAAGCAACTATGGATATTGAGAGTTTTGTTGATGGGGTTATTAAAAAAATTTTAGTAAAAGAAGATGAAGAAGTGCCGGTAAAAAGCGTAATAGCAATAATTGAGACAAATACAAAAAATAAAGTCTCAACTTCATCTTACAAAAATGAAAAAGAACAAAAACAAACTCAAAAAAGTAAAAAAGAGAGCAAAAAAGTTGACTTAGATACATTAATAAAAGAGGTTATAAATACTCCTAAACCACAAGGCACAGCCTCACCTGCTGCTAAGAAAAAGGCAAAAGAGCTTGGAATTGATATAAAAGAACTTCAAGAAAAAGGTATATTACAAAAACCAGCTCACTTAAAAGATATTGATAACACAATAGCTAAAAGATACTTTACAAAAAAAGCAATCAAACTGTTAAAAGAGTATAACCTTGATATTAAAGAGTTTAAGCTAAATCATAAAATAACTTCAAATGAAGTATTAACATATCTTAAACAAAACAATATTCCCAAAACAACTCCCCTAACCCCAAATCAATTAGCGGTTATCAAAAATGTTGAAAATGCCATTAAAAAACCAACATTTTTTATCTTTGAAGAGATTGAGATAACAAAAAAAGAAAACATCAAACTAACAGCCCAACTCATAAAAGCCCTCTCTCTTGCTATGCAAAAAAATCCATTGACTCGCTCAATCTTAAAAGATAACACCCTCATAACCTACCCTACTTCAAACATTTCAGTAGCAGTTAGCCGCGAAGATGGACTTTTTATGTGTGTAATTAAAAATGCAGAGGATAAGAGTCTTAAAGAGATAAATGAATGGCTAAAAGAGATAAAAACAAAAAGACTATCAATTGATGATTTAAGTGGTTCAACTTTTGGGATAAGCAATCTTGGAATGTTTGGAATTGATAGATTTAGTGCCTTAATTAATGATAAAGACACAGGAATTGGGGCTTTTGGAAAACTTAGTAATGACAAAATAAAAGTAACTTTTACTTTTGACCACAGAATCTTAAACGGAGTTGATTCAGCAAAATTTGTAAATGACTTTAAGGAGATAGTATGTATGATGTAATTGTAATTGGTGGAGGACTTGGATATGTTAGTGCAATAATTCTTGCAAAAAAAGGAAAAAAAGTAGCTCTAATTGAAAAAAATATCTCTCACATTGGAGGAACTTGCCTAAATAACGGATGTATTCCTTCAAAAAATCTTCTTCACAGAGCCAAAACTTTAATTGAGAGTAAAGAAGATATATTTGATGGAGAGATAAAAATAAATCTCCCTAAACTTCAAGAAAAAATATCGCTTAACCTTGAAAAAAACCACAGAGCCATATTAAACCAGCTAAAAAACGCAGGAGTTGAGATAATTGAAGCAGAAGGTTTTGTAGTAGATGATGGAGTTGAAGTTAATGGAAAAATTTTAAAAAGCGAGTACATAATAATCGCAACAGGAGCAAAACCAAAAATTCCTCAAAACATTGAGTATGATGGCAAAAAAATAATTACTTCAAATGAAGCCCTAAATTTTAAAGAAACACCTAAAAGTATCAGTATTTATGGAAGCGGTGCAATAGGATTAGAAATGGCAAGCTTTTTTGCAAGTATAGGTAGCAAAGTAAACTTAATATACCGCCACGAGCACATCTCTAAAAAGATAGATGCTGAAATTGTAGAAAATATAGAAAAAGAATTAAAAACAATTGGAATAAACTTAATCCCAAATACAGAAATAAAAAGCGTAAAAGTAGAAAAAGAAGTAGTAATAAATGAAGAGATTAAGAGCGATTATTTACTTGTAGCAACAGGAAGAGTACCAAACACTGATTGCGTAAAAACAGATAAAATAAAAATTCAAAAAGGAATTGTAGTAGATGAATTTTTTAAAACCTCAATGAAAAATGTATATGCTATTGGGGATTGTAACGGACTTGTAGAATTAGCTCACGCTGCAAGGGCTGAGGCGATAAATGTAGCAAATCAAATACTTGGAAAAAAAGAAGTTCTAAATTTAGATACCATTCCTCGCTTTATCTACACTATTCCTCTAAGCTATGCAAGTGTAGGTAAAAAAGCAAAAGAAGGAAGCTATAAAATAGTACATCTTGGAATTAGCAATAGCTCATTTTTAGATGAACTTGGAATTGTAAAAGTTTATGCAGATGAAGAAGGATTTATTACAGGAGGAGAAATCTTTGCACCAAATGCAGAAGAGTTAATCGGAATAATAGAAACTGCAATTATTAGCGAAATTGATGTTGAATTATTTAAAAAAGCTATCTTCCCTCATCCAACTTATAGTGAAGCAATTGATAGAGCCCTAAGGAGAATTAGATGAAAGTTGATGAATATAAAGATATTCCCATTGAAAAAGTTGCAAGTGAACTAAACACCGATTTACAAAATGGTCTTAGTCAAAAAGAAGCAAAAGAGAGATTAAAAAAATACGGACCAAATGAAATACCAGAATATAAAGAGCCTCTTTGGCATAGAATTTTTCGTAGATTTTGGGGACCAATCCCTTGGATGATAGAAATTGCCGCAGTTTTAAGTGCACTTGTTCAGAGGTGGGAAGACTTTACTATTATTATGATTATGCTTTTTGTAAACGCAGGGTTAGACTTTTATCAAGAACATAAAGCCATAAATGCCATTGAAGTCTTAAAAAGCAAACTCTCAAAAAAAGCCCTGGTCCTAAGAGATGGAGAATGGTTAGAGATTTCAGCAAAAGAGCTTGTGCCAGGAGATATAATAAAAATAAAAATTGGAGATATAATCCCAGCTGATGTTAAGTTAATTGGTAGTGGAGATTTTATATCTATTGACCAATCCGCTTTGACAGGTGAGAGTTTACCTGTAACTAAAAAACCGGGAGATATTGCATACTCAAATTCAATTGTAAAACAAGGTGAAATGC
The DNA here is from genome assembly GCA_039831175.1 of Nautiliaceae bacterium. Classification (GTDB taxonomy): domain Bacteria; phylum Campylobacterota; class Campylobacteria; order Campylobacterales; family Nautiliaceae; genus Caminibacter. The sequence continues at coordinate 5,520 of JBDONU010000130.1, read as the reverse complement.
TTGCGCTAGTTGTAGCTACTGGACTTAATACATATTTTGGTAAAACAGCACAGCTTGTTGCAAAAGCTCAGCATCAAAAAAGTCATTTTCAAAAAATGGTAATAAATGTAGGGAATTTCTTAATTATCATCACCATAATAATGGTAGCTTTAATTATTGCAGTAGGAATTCATAGAGGCGAGAATTTATGGGAATTACTTGAATTTTCATTAGTATTAACTGTTGCTGCAATTCCAGTAGCTCTTCCAACAGTCCTAACAGTTGTAATGGCAGTTGGGGCGATGAATTTGGCTAAAAAGCAAGCAATTGTTAGTCGCTTAGCAGCAATTGAAGAGATGGCAGGGATGGATATACTTTGCTCTGATAAAACGGGAACCCTAACCCAAAACAAAATGACTGTGGGAGATATTTTTGCATTTAAACACTCAGTTGAAGAGGTAATAAAGTATGCAATATTTGCAAGCAAAAAAGAAAATAACGACCCAATTGAAAAACCGATATTTGAATGGGCTAAAAAACATAATCTAAAACTTCCAAAATTCACACTCAAAAAATTTATTCCCTTTGACCCAATCAGAAAAAGGACTGAAGCGGTTGTTGAGGTTGATGGGAAAGAGATTATCGCTACAAAAGGTGCGCCTCAGGTTATTATTGAGATGTGTGATTTAGAGGATAAAAAAGAAATTTACAAAAAAGTGGAAGAGTTTGCACAAAACGGATTTAGAACACTTGGAGTTGCTTATAAAAAATCAAATGAAAAGATTTTTCACTTTATAGGACTTATATCTTTATACGACCCTCCAAGACCAGATAGCAAAGAAGCGATTGAAGAGGCAAAAGCCAAAGGGGTTGAGGTTAAGATGGTAACTGGGGATAATGTGGCAGTTGCAAAATATATCGCCAAAATGCTTGGAATCGGTGATAAAATCTACTCCATAAGAGAACTTAAAAACGAAACCCACGATGAGTATATAATCTTAACGGAAGTTATAAGTAAAGCCCTTTTAAAATCTCTGAATTTAAGCGAAGAGGAAATTAAAAATAAAGTTAGGGCAATAGTTGATGAAGTTAAAAAAGAAATTGGTGAGAAGTTGATTAAAGGGAGTGTAAAAAGGCATGAGAGTGAAATTATTAAAATCATTGAAGAGGCAAATGGATTTGCAGAAGTCTATCCAGAAGATAAATATTTTATCGTAGATGAACTTCAAAAAGCAGACCATATTGTCGGAATGACAGGAGATGGGGTAAATGATGCACCAGCCCTTAAAAAAGCCAATACCGGTATTGCACTGATGCGGCAAGGGCGGCGGCTGATATTGTATTAATGGCACCCGGACTTAAAGTGATAGTGGATGCAATTAAAGAAGCAAGAATTACATTTGAGAGGATGAAAAGTTACACAATTTACAGAATTGCAGAGACTATCAGAGTAATTTTGTTTATGACTTTATCAATTGTTATTTTTAATTTTTATCCGGTTACAGCTTTAATGATTATTTTGCTTGCCCTCTTTAACGACATCCCTATCTTGGCAATTGCATATGACAATACAAAAATAGAAAAAAAACCGGTTCGTTGGGATATGCACGAGATGCTTGTATTATCAAGCTGGCTTGGGATTGCTGGGGTGCTTAGCAGTTTTACAATCTTCTACATTACAATGGTTTATATTCACGCACACCCTAATAATCCGTTTTTCCCAGATATTCCAAACTGGGTAAACATCCACAATAAAGCAAGCTTTTTGGCGTTTGTCCAAAGTGCCTTTTTTACAAAGTTAGTCCTTGCAGGACATTGGACAATCTTTAATACAAGAACAAGTGACTGGTTTTTCAAAAAACCTTATCCCAGCAAAGTCTTATTGTTTGCATCAATTGGCACGGCACTTTTAGGGCTTATTTTAGGAGTTTACGGATTTGGGCTTATTACCCCAATTGGCTGGAAATGGGGGCTGTTTTTACTTGCTTATACAATAGCTTGGTTTTTGTTTAACGATATGGTAAAAAGAGCGGTAGTTAAATATTACAGAAGAGTAAAAGGGATAGAGGTGATATGAGAGTATTAAACTTTATACCCCAAGATTTAATTTACTTTTTAATAGTTGTTGGATTCTCTTTCCTTGTAGGGCTTGAACTTAAAACTTTTCACCAAAATGAACAAAAAACTCATTTTGGTTCTGCAAGGACTTATACTTTTATTGGAATGATTGGATTTGTTTTTTATAAAATAAATTTTTGGCTTTATGTAAGCGGATTTTTTGCTTTGAGTTTTCTTTATATAATCCACTATATTTTCAAAAACAAAACAAACCGCACTTCCATTCTCTCTTATCTTATAATGGCATTAGTTTATAGCTTTGGTCCATTAATTAACCTCTACCAAATTTGGATGCTTGCATTAATTTTTGTCTTGATAGTTTTTATTCTAAACTATAAGAAGTATTTTGACTTTGAAAATATTGATGAAAAAGAATTTGAAACCCTTGGCAAATTCTTGTTATTAAGTGGAGTTATTTTACCTATCTTACCAGATGAACCAATAAAGTCTCTTGGAATATCCCCTTTTAAAATTTGGCTTATAGTAGTGATTGTCTCTACAATCTCTTATGGAAGCTACCTAGCTCAAAAATTTCTCTCAAAAGGATATTTGCTAACTGGCATTTTAGGAGGACTTTATAGCTCAACGGCTACAAGCGTAGTCTTAGCTAAAAAAGCAGTTCAATCAACAAAAGAGACTCTAAGCATAATAAACTCAGCCATTATAATTGCTACTTCAATGATGTATATTAGACTCTTGGTTCTTGCTTTTATTTTTAATGAAAAAGTAGCAAAACAAATAACACTTCCAATGCTTTTATTTGCCACCCTTGGAGCAATAATTGCTATTTTTCTCCATAAAAAAAACTCCTTAAATCACGAAATGATGGAAGATAAAAACCCACTTGAACTTGGGACTGCTTTTATTTTTGCGTTTTTATTTATCGCAATGATGATAATTACCAAATTTGTAACCTCTCACTTTGGAAATTTAGGGCTTAAAATCCTCTCATTTATCATCGGATTTACAGACATTGACCCTTTTGTTTTATCTTTGCTTACTGGCAAATTTCAACTACCACTAAATGCAATTGCATCAGCTATTATAATAGCAGCTGGAAGTAACAATATCTTAAAAGCAATCTATACCTACACATTTAGTAAAAAAAGAGCAAAAGTAGCAGCTATTTGGCTTTTTGTGCTTGGAATGTTAACAATTGGATATGGATTGATGTATAATTAAAAAAAAAGGAGAGATGATGAAATTTATTAAATGGTTTAGAGAAATTGGACTAAAAGATGTAAGTGAAGTTGGGGGTAAAAACGCAAGTTTAGGAGAGATGTATAATCACTTAACTCCTCTTGGGGTAAACGTGCCAAACGGATTTGCAGTTACCGCAACTGCTTATAAACACTATTTAACCTACAACAATTTATGGGAACCTTTGCAAAAACTTTTTGAAAATTTCAACCCAGATGATATTAATGAGCTAAGAAGAGTTGGTAAAAAAGCAAGAGAACTGATAATTAAAGGGGAAATTCCAGATGATTTAAAAAAAGAGATTTTAAAAGGATATGAAGAGTTAAAAAGAGAATATAAAGACCTCAGCCTTGCAGTTAGAAGTTCAGCAACAGCAGAAGACAGTCCAACTGCTTCATTTGCCGGACAAAATGAAACTTACTTAAACATAAAAGGAGAAGATAATCTGCTTTGGGCTTACAAGATGTGCCTCGCAAGTAACTTTACAGATAGAAGTATAAACTACAAATACACCCACAACTTTGACCCTTTGAAAGTTTATCTATCAGTTGTCGTTATGAAAATGGTAAGAAGCGATTTAGCAAGTAGCGGGGTTATGTTTAGTATTGATACAGAGAGTGGATTTAGGGATGTTGTATTTATTAACGCAGCTTTTGGACTTGGGGAAAATGTAGTCCAAGGGACAATTAATCCAGACAGTTTTTATGTCCATAAACCAACTTTTAAAAAAGGATTTAGAGCTATCCTCCAAAGAGTTCTTGGAAGTAAAAAACTTATGATGGTACTTAGCGAAAAACTCCAAAAAGCAAACCTTGCAAAACAATTTACCAAAAATATACCAACACCGATTGAAAAAAGAATGAAATTTGCAATAAACGATAATGAAGTATTACAGCTTGCTGATTGGGCTATAAAAATTGAAGAGCATTACAGCAAAGTAAGAAACAAATACACTCCTATGGATATGGAGTGGGCAAAAGATGGAATTGATGGTAAACTTTATATGGTTCAAGCAAGACCAGAAACTGTCCACTCACAAGAAAAAACAACCACACTTGAAGTGTATAAGCTACTTGAAAAGTCAAAAGTTTTAGTTACTGGAAATGCAGTTGGCGAAAAAATTGGAGCTGGGAGAGTTAAAAAGCTAACCTCACCTTCCCAAGGAGATAAATTTAATGAAGGAGATGTATTAGTAGCTCATACCACAAGCCCGGATTGGGAACCAATTATGAAAAAAGCAAGTGCAATTGTTACTGAAACGGGTGGTAGAACTTGCCACGCGGCAATCGTAAGTAGAGAGCTTGGCAAACCAGCAGTGGTTGGAGCAACTAACGCAATGAAAATATTAACAGATAACCAAGAAGTAACAGTAAGTTGTGCAGAAGGAGAGATTGGTAAAGTTTATGAAGGAAGATTAAAATACAAGGTAGAAAAAGTTGACATCTCAAAACTTCCGCGCCCTAAAACAAAAATTATGATGAATGTTGGAAACCCAGAAATTGCATTTAGCCTAGCAAAACTACCAGTTGATGGAATCGGGCTTGCAAGAATGGAATTTATTATAAACAACTACATAAAAGCCCATCCAATGGCAATAAAATACCCTCAAAAATTAACAGAAGAAGAGAGAGCATTAATTGAGAAATTGAGTTTTCCTTTTGATGGAGATGCAGAGGCGTTTTTTGTAAAGACTTTAAGTGAGGGAATAGCTACTATTGCAAGTAGCGTCTATCCAAAAAAATGTATTGTTAGAATGAGTGATTTTAAAAGTAATGAGTATGCAAATCTGCTTGGAGGAAAACACTTTGAGCCAATAGAAGATAACCCAATGATTGGATTTAGAGGAGCAGCAAGATATACCCATCCAAACTATAAAGAAGGATTTGAACTTGAATGTAAAGCAATGAAAAGGGCAATTTTTGAGATGGGATTTGATAATATAGTTTTAATGATTCCATTTTGTAGAAGAATAGATGAAGCAAAAAGAGTTAAAAACGCTTTAAAAGAAAATGGCTTAGGAGATGTTAAAACTTATATGATGTGTGAAATTCCAAGTAATGTTATTTTAATTGATAAGTTTTTAGAGATTTTTGATGGAATAAGCATTGGTACAAATGACTTAACCCAGCTAACACTTGGAGTTGATAGGGATAGTGAAATTGTCGCTTTTGATTATGATGAAAGAGATGAAGCGGTTAAAGAGATGGTAAGAATGGCAGTTGA
>JBDONU010000054.1:0-9621 GCA_039831175.1 Nautiliaceae bacterium | reverse complement strand
CCAGCTACATCTTGGATTTTTGCTTTTTTAATCTTTCCATCAATCAATCCTTCAAGTCCATCATAAATAAAATAGGGCTCAAATCCGTTATCAATTGAGTATTCAACAAACTTTTTAATAGCCGGGTTCATCCCAGGAGCATCCCCACCGCTTGAAATTATTGCTATTTTCATTCTCTCTCCTTTATATTTTGTCTGCATAGTAACTGCTTCTAACTCTCTCTCCACTCACAACCGCTCTAAACCCAAGCGAATAAGCTAACTCTCTTAACTCATCAAATTCCTCTTTTGAGTAGTATTTTTTAACCGGGTAGTGTTTTGGGGAGGGTCTAAGATACTGACCGATTGTTAGTTGGGATACTCCTGAGTTTATTAAATCTTTTAGAGTCGTTTTAATATCTTCAAAACTCTCCCCAAATCCTACAATAAGTGAAGATTTAGTAATTTTAAATTTTGAGTAGTATTCAAGCACTTTTAAAGATAACTCATAACTACTTTTTGGTTTTAGTTTTTTGTGGAGGTTTTTTGTTGTTTCAATGTTGTGAGCAAGTTTATATGCACTTGAAGTTACCATTAAATTAAGAGCATTTATATCTCCTTGAAAGTCAGGAGTCAAGGCTTCAATTTTGGTAGAGGGGTTTAAAGAAGTAATAGTATTGATAGTTTTATAAAAGTGTAAACTTCCAAAATCCTCTAAATCATCTCTATCAACTGATGTAATAACTGCATATTTTAAATTAAGCTCTTTTATAGCCATTGCAACTTTTAAAGGTTCACTCTCATCAACTGGCTTTGGGGTAGCTGATGTTACATTACAAAACTTACAATTCCTTGTGCAGATATTCCCAAGTATCATAAAAGTAGCACTGCCTCTTTTAAAGCATTCAGCTAAATTTGGACATTTTGAAGAATAACAGACTGTGTTTATATTATATTTTTCAATTATGGTGTTTGTTTTTTGAATAACTTCAAGGCTTGGGGCTTTAACTTTTGGTTTCATTGAATACCTCTTTTATAATTTTTGTTAAACTCTTTTTTGCATTGTTAATATCTAAGTTAACTCCTTCGTTTTTTAAAGAAGTTGCTTTTACTCCTTTTAAATTACAGGGGTTTATTTTGTTAAACTCTTCTAAATTGGGGTTTATGTGGATTGATACTCCGTGGTTTGAGCGGTTTTTGGTATAATGGAGTCCAAGGGAGGCTATTTTGTTGTTTTTTATGTAATATCCTGGGCGTGTTTTATCGTAATAGATTGCCAAATCAAACTCACTAAAAAATTTATCCATTGTTTTTCTTATATTTTTAAAAAAAATAGGGGGGCTTTTTACGTTAAAAATAAAATAGACCATTAATGTCCCTTCATCAAAATAAGTAATGCTTCCTCCTCTTTTTACACTAACGGCAAAAGGAAAATTTTTGGCTTCCTTTTCTCCTACGCTAAACACTGGATAGTGAGTGGCAAAAAGAAGGAAGTTTTCTTTTAAAGGGGTTAGTTTTTTTTGGAGGGTTAAAAAGTCTTTGTATTTTATTAATCCTAAGTCTTTAAAATTTATTTTTGAGAATAACTTTTCCAATTTCTACTCCTGGTTGATTGTATGTGTTTATATCAAGTAAACTTCCAATTGCACTTGTTAAAATCTCATAATACATTATGAGCTCTCCAATGTTATAAAGAGTTATTTTTTCTAAAATAACTTCATCAACTGGATACTCTTTTGCAATTAGTGCTTCTTTTGTAGCTTCTTCTTCTTTATTAATTAACTCTTCAAAAGTTGCTCCATTTACAAAGTTTGTCTCTTCAAGAAAGGGAAGGTTTATATTTGGAATTTTAAGGGGATTTTCAAAATCTTGAATTTTTAAAAAAGTTATGGTTTTGTGTCCCATTCCTTCCATTAAAAGCTGTAAAAACGAGTGCTGATCAATGCTTCCTATATGACCAACTGGCATAATCTCTTTGCCGTTTTTCCCAAGAGATTCTCCAAAAAGTTGTACATACCATTCTTTAAAAGCATTGAGAATTGTAGAATAAGCAAACATTACATTAACCGGGTAAATTTTATAGTTTCTTGCATAAAAGGCGGCTTTTTTTAGAAGGTGGTCCTCTTTTTTTTCAAAAAATCTATCTCTAAACTCCTTTGCTCCTTGTAATATTTTTGTTATATCAATTCCAGCCGCTCTTAAAGGCACCATTCCAACAGCACTTAAAACAGAAAATCTCCCTCCCACATTTTTGGGAATATTAAAAATTTCTAAATCCCATTCAATTGCAAACTTTTCAAGAGGAGAGGAGGGGTCTGTTATTACTTTTAGGTTTTTGGCGCCTTTTTTTAGATTAAAGTATTTTATTACTTTTTTAAAGATTGAAATTGTCTCAATTGTTTTGCCAGATTTTGAAATTACAAAAAAGAGAGGATTTTTAATTTGGCTAAATTTAGTTTCTAAGTCAATTGGGTCTGGATTTTCTAAAAAAATCATTTTTTTTATAGGATATTTGTTTTTTATCATTTCATAAATTGATTTAGTTCCAAGTGAACTTCCTCCAATCCCAATTATTACAACTTCTTCAAAGTTTTTAAATTTTAAATTTTTAAATTTTTGGGAGTGTTCTGGAAGATGATAATATCCAATTTCTTGGCTTTCATACTCTTTTAAAATTCTCTCGTAGGCTTCTTTTTGAGCTTTTTTGTTCTCATAATCAAAATATAACTTATATTCCATTATAAGCCTTTTTTCAAAATTATAGTAAAATTTCACAAAAAAAGGATATATATGGCAAAAAGGGCGTTGCTTAGTGTAAGCGATAAAACTGGGATAGTTGATTTTGCTAAAAATTTAGTTGAGCTTGGATTTGAGATAATATCAACCGGCGGGACAAAAAGGGTTTTGGAAGAGAGTGGGGTTAAAGTAACCGATATTAGTGAAGTTACAAAGTTTCCTGAGTGTTTTGGAGGAAGGGTAAAAACTCTTAACCCTTATGTGCACGGAGGGATTTTATACAGAAGCGGGATTGATGATGAGGAGGCAAAAAGCCTTGGGATTGAGAGAATTGATTTAGTGGCTGTGAATTTATATCCTTTTAAAGAGACAATTGAACGCACTGACGATTTTGATGAAATTATTGAAAATATTGATATTGGCGGACCTACTATGGTTAGGAGTGCTGCTAAAAACTTTAAAGATGTAATTATTGTAACTGACCCAAATGATTATGATATGGTGGTTGATGCTTTAAGAAATGGGAAGGATAATTTTGAATTTAGAAAAGATTTGATGATAAAAGCTTTTGAGCATACGGCTGCTTATGATAGTATGATAGCAAATTATATGAATGAGAGATTTAAAGGTGGGTTTGGAGATAAAAGATTTATTGTTGGGAAAAAAGTATTTAATACTCGTTATGGAGAAAATCCTCATCAAAGAGGTGCGTTGTATGAGTTTGAAGATTTTTGGAATGAGCTAAATATTATAAAAGGCGAGCCAAGCTTTAACAACTTAACTGATATTAACGGAGCTGTTAAGCTTGCCGTTAGTTTAGGAGAAGGGGCAATTACGATTATAAAACATGCAAATCCATGTGGTGCGGCTAGAAAAGATGATTTAGTTACAACTTGGAAAAAAGCTTTGGAGTGTGACCCAATTAGTGCGTATGGTGGAGTTGTGGCGGTTAACGGAGTCGTTACAAAAGAACTTGCTGAGGAGATTAATAAAATTTTTGTTGAGGTATTAATTGCCGGGAAGATAACTGATGAGGCGGTTGAGGTGTTTAAAAACAAAAAAAGAATTAAACTTTTTGACCTTGGAAGAGCTAAGCTTGAAATTCCCGGTGATGTGTGGGATTTCAAACACATAGAAGGTGGATTTGTATTTCAAGATGCAGATTTTGTGGATGAGGATGAAGTAAAAGAGGCAAAATGTGTAACAAAAGTTTGTGTGGATGATAAGAAGGATTTGGAGATGGCTTGGAAGATAGCCACTTTAACTAAAAGTAATTGTGTTACGTTTGTAAAAGACTCTCAACTTGTAGCAATTGGAATGGGTATGACAAGCAGGGTTGATGCTACAAAATGTGCGGTGGAAAAAGCAAAAAGCTTTGGGCTTGATATTAAAGGTGCTAGTATGGCAAGTGAAGCATTCTTTCCATTTCGCGATAGCGTTGATTATGCCGCAAGTGTTGGAGTAAAAGCTATTATTCAGCCAGGAGGAAGTATTAGGGATGAAGAAGTTATCAAATCGGCTGATGAACATGGGATTGCTATGTATTTTACAGGCAAAAGACATTTTTTTCACTAAGGAAAAGGATGTTAGAGCCAATAATTAATCATCAAAAAGAGATTAAAGAGATTTTTAAAAAGATGGAATTTTTAAGGGATAATTTTAACTTTCAAAATCCCGCTCCTTTTTTAGAGGAGCTTTGTGATTTGGTTAAAAAGATGCAAGATGAGCTTGAATACCATTTTAATTTGCAAGTGTATTCAGTTGGTACAAATGAAAAGGCGAAAAAATTTGTAATGGAGAATATGTTGCTTAGAGATATCCTTTTTAGGATGCTTAAATTTATAAAAAACAAATGTGAAGAGAGTTCAATTGAGGCATTTTCTAAGTTTGATGATTTTGAGGAGATTTTAAAAGCTTATCTTAAAAAAGAGAGAGGGCTTTTTATTGAACAGTTAAAAACTGTATTAAATAAAGATGAAATTTTAGAGATAGAAAGGAGACTTAAATCTCTTTTGTAAGTTTTTTATACTCTTTTTTTGAGATTTTTTTTGAATAATAAAGCCTCTCAGACTTTACATACTCTTTTGGAAGAATTGTTGTTATTGTATTTTCGTTATATGCTATTAAAAACTTTTTAGAATATTTTGGTAAAGGACAATATCCGCTAACATTTAGAGGTTTTAAATTTTTTACAAGTTCATATAATAATTTTTGAGTTTTTATAATCTCTTCGTGTGTAAGTTTTTCTAATTTTTTTACTCTTTGAAGAAATCTTTTTGCTGCGTGATATGAAACTTCCATTGTAGACCTTTTGGAGATTTTCAGCGGTGCTAAAAACCTAACAAAACACGATTAATGGAGTGGTACCGAAGGTGGGACTCGAACCCACATGGGCAAAAGCCCACCGGATTTTGAGTCCGGCGCGTCTACCAATTCCGCCACTTCGGCAAGTAGATACAAAATTATAGCGAAAAATTCTTTTCTTTGCAAGCAAAGAGGCTAGGAATTAACTGCCTCTTTTAATTTTTTACCAACTCTAAATCTAACTGAATACCCTTCTGGAATAAAAACTTCTTTATCGGTTTTTGGAATTTTTGTTTTTCTTGGAGCTCTTTTTACTCTCTCAAAAGTCCCAAATCCAATAATACTTACTTTTTCATCTTTTTTTAATGCTTCTTGGATTACTTCAATTGCACTCTCAATTACTTTTGATACATCTTTTTGGCTAAGTCCGCTTCTTTTTGCAACTTCTTTGATTAATTCAGACTTTTTCATTCTTCCTCCTTTTATTGGCTTTAAAAAATTTTACTCTTTTTTTATTTTCTCTTCAAGAGGAAAAAGTTAAATTTTGATATAATTTTGCCAAAAAAGGCGAAAAATGAATGCTTGTGAGCTTCCAAGTGCTAATAGGGCTGATAAAAAACTTTGCGAAGTTTTAAAGGAAAGTAAGGTAATTGTAGTAGTTGGTCTCTCTCCAAAAGAGCACAGAGCATCTCATCAAGTTGCAAAATATATGCAAGAAAAAGGTTATAAGATTGTGCCTGTTTATCCAAGAGAAGAGAAGATTTTGGGTGAGAGGGTTTATAGAAGTTTGGATGAGATTGATTTTGAGGTGGATATTGTTGATATTTTTAGAAAAAGCGAAGATACTCCTCCAATTGTTCAAAAAGCAGTTAAGCTTCCAGGGATTAAGTGTATTTTTTTACAAGAAGGAATTAAAAACGAAGAGTCTAAAAAAATTGCAAAAGATGCCGGGGTTTTTTATGTTGAGGATAAGTGTTTGATGGTAGAGCATAAAAGATGTGAGAGTGAGGGACTTTTATGATAAATTTAAAAGATATAAAAGAAGCAAGAAAAAGAATTGAGAAGGTAATTTATAAAACTCCTTTTGCTTATGCTCCAATTCTCTCTCAAAAAGTTGGAAATGAGATTTTTTTAAAAAAAGAGAATCTTCAAACAACCGGAGCTTTTAAACTTAGAGGGGCTTTTAATAAAATAGCTTCACTTCCTCAAAAAAGAAGGGAAAAAGGGGTAATTGCAGCAAGTGCTGGAAATCACGCCCAAGGAGTTGCGTTTAGTGCAAACTATTTTAACATCCCATCAATTATCGTTATGCCAGAAGCCACTCCACTTACAAAGGTAAGTGGCGTAAAAGAGTATGGCGGGGAGGTTGTGCTTGCTGGGAATAATTATGATGAAGCGTATGAGTATGCCCTAAACCTTGCAAAAAAGAGAGATATGGAGTTTATTCATCCGTTTGCCGATTATGATGTAATGGCCGGACAAGGAACAATAGCACTTGAAATGCTTGATAAAGTGCCTGATTTGGATGTTATTATTGTGCCAGTTGGAGGAGGGGGGCTTATTAGCGGAGTTGCAAGTGCTGCTAAGCAAATAAATCCTCATATTAAAGTAATTGGAGTAACGGCTGCTGGGGCTCCTGCTATGAGACTTAGTTTTTTATCTGGAAGTGTGCAAGATAGTGCTTTTGTAAAAACAATTGCCGATGGTATTGCTGTTAGGGACACTTCTCCTATTACGTTTGAGATAATAAAAGAAGTTGTGGATGATATAGTAGAAGTTGATGATGAAGAAATAGCTAATGCTATTTTGTTTTTGATGGAGAGACAAAAGCTTGTAGTTGAGGGTGCTGGGGCTGTTGGAATTGCCGCACTTTTGCACCACAAAATAAAATTTACATCTCCTAAAAAAGTTGGGGTAATTTTGAGTGGTGGTAACATTGATGTTACAATGATTAACTTAATTATTGAAAAAGGTTTGCTTAAATCTCATAGAAAAATGAAACTTATTATAACCCTTGTTGATAAACCAGGGGCACTTATGAAGCTAACGGAGATTTTTGCAAAAGAGAGGGCAAATATTGTATCAATTGGGTATGATAGAACTGATTTGAATTTGGCAATAGGGGATGCAAATGTGAGTGTAGCTCTTGAAACAAGAGGACTTGAACATCAAGAAGCAATAAAAAGAGCCTTGCATAGAGCGGGATTTAGATTTGTCGTAGAATAAAATAAAGGAGAATAAATGAAATATGAAGTAGTAATAGGACTTGAAGTGCATGTGCAACTTAATACAAAAACAAAAATTTTTTGTAGTTGTCCTACAAGTTTTGGGGATGAGCCAAATGTAAATACTTGTCCAACGTGTCTTGGACTTCCTGGGGCTTTACCTGTGATGAATAAAGAAGCTGTTAGAAAAGCGGTTATGTTTGGAAAAGCAATTAATGCTACCATAAATAAAAAAAGCACATTTGAGAGAAAAAATTATTTTTATCCTGATCTTCCAAAAGGATATCAGATAAGTCAATTTGTAGTTCCAATTGTAGAGAATGGGGAGCTTTTTATTCAAACAAAGGATGGTAAAAAAAGGATTGGAATTACAAGGGCTCATTTAGAAGAGGATGCTGGAAAGAGTATTCACGAAGGAGATTATTCAAAAGTAGACTTAAATAGAGCCGGTACTCCTTTGCTTGAAATAGTAAGCGAACCTGATATGAGAAGCAGTGATGAGGCTATTGCATACCTTAAAAAACTTCACGCAATTGTAAAATATCTTGGTATAAGTGATGCGAATATGCAAGAGGGAAGTTTTAGGGTTGATGCTAATGTTTCAGTTAGACCTCTTGGACAAAAAGAATTTGGAACAAGAGTTGAGATAAAAAATATAAACTCATTTAAATTTATAAAACAAGCAATTGATTATGAAGTTGAGCGCCATATTGAAGCGTATGAATATGATGAGTATGAAGATGAAATTATTCAAGAGACAAGACTTTTTGATTCTAAGAGTGGCGAAACTCGTTCTATGAGAGGTAAAGAGGAATCAGCAGATTATAGATATTTTCCAGAGCCTGATTTATTGCCACTTGTTGTGCCGGATGAATTTTTTGATATCAAAATTCCAGAACTTCCGGATGAGAAAAAAGAGCGTTATATTAAAGAATTTGGGCTTAAAGAGTATGATGCTGGGGTTTTAACGGCTGAACCTGAGCTTGCTAAGTTTTTTGAAGAGATGATTGAGCTTGGGGTTGAGCCTCAAATGGCAAATAGATACCTTGCAATTGAGCTTCTTGGAAGACTTAATAAAGCTGGGCTTAGTATTGAAGACTCTCCTATTTCTCCTAAAAAACTTTCTCTTATTGCAAAAAGAGAAAAAGAGGCAGTAATTAGCGGCGCTGGTGGTAAGAGAGTACTTGATTACTTAATGGAAAATGATGTTGAGGTAGATGAAGCCATTGAGAAACTTGGATTAAAACAGATAAGCGATGAGGGAGCAATTGAGAAAATTGTTGAGGAGGTGCTTGCTAAAAATGCTGATAAAGTAGAAGAGTATAAAGCTGGTAAAGAGAAGCTTTTTGGATTTTTTGTTGGTCAAGTTATGAAAGCAAGTAGGGGAAAAGCAAATCCTCAGCTTGTAAATAAAATCTTAAAATCTAAACTTAGTTAAAGTTTATAAGTGATAAGGACATTTTTTAAATATTTAAAAAGTACAACTCCAAAAGAGGCTTTTATAAAATCCCTTATCGCTTTTGCTTTTTTTCTTGATTCAAATATAACTTATCGCAAAGTAAAAGAGTTTTTTTGGCGGTTAATGAATGATGATAATTTTAAATATAAAAAAATTTTTGATGCTTTTATGTTTGTTTTGGTTTTACTTAGTGTTGGAATTTTGCTTTATGATATTCAAAATGATGTTCATCCGCTTTTGGAGGATTTTGATTTTTACTTTATTACCACGATTTTTGCGATTGAGTATTTAATTAGGCTTTGGGTTTATAATGATGTTCATAAAATTATTATTGCAGAGTATGAAGAAGCAAATTTTGTAGGAAGAGAGTTTAATTTAAAGAAAGTTTTAAAAGAGATTATTCTTAAAAAATGGGAGTATATTAAATCTCCGTTTGCAATTATTGATCTTTTAGCGATTTTGCCTGGATACAGACCTCTTAGAATTTTTAGGATTTTTGTGATTTTTAGACTTTTTAAGCTTTTAAGATATACAAAAAGTATAAATACTTTTATTGAGGTTTTAGCCAATAAAAAGTTTGAGCTATTTATCTTATTTATTGCCGTTTCGTTTGTTACTTTTATAGGCGGAGCGGTTATTTATGTTTTTGAGGCTCATTACAATCCAAAAATTGATAATCTATTTGATGCAGTTTATTGGTCGCTTATTACTATCTCAACGGTTGGATATGGAGATATTACCCCAGTTACCAAAGAGGGTAAAGTTTTAACTATGATACTTATTGTCTTTGGAATTGGATTTATCTCTTTTGCGACATCAATTATAGCATCGGCTTTTACCGAAAAGCTTGAAGAACTTAAAGCTGAGAGGGTTGTTAGATTAATTAAAGGGATGAATGATGTTTATTTGATTTGTGGTT
>JBDONU010000080.1:0-2789 GCA_039831175.1 Nautiliaceae bacterium | reverse complement strand
CTCTTCTTGTAGTAGCAAATCCCATTCTATAAACTACATTATCAAGTCTTCTTTCAAGAAGTCTAATTAAATTTTCCCCTGTTGAGCCTTCTTGTCTATTTGCTTCTTTAAAGAATCTTCTAAATTGCTTTTCAAGCACTCCATAATAGTATTTAATTTTTTGTTTTTCTCTTAATTGTTGTCCATATTCAGAAATTTTTGCTCTTCTTTGTCCGTGTTGACCTGGTGCATAAGGTCTTCTATCAAGCGCACTTTTACCAGCAAGTCTTCTCTCACCTTTAAGCTCTAAATTAACCCCAAGTCTTCTCTCAATTCTCTCAACCGGTCCTATATATCTTGCCATGTTATACCCTTCTTCTTTTTCTTGGTCTACAACCATTGTGTGGAAGTGGAGTAACATCTTTCATCCAAAGTACTCTAATACCATCAATAGCACCAACAGTCTTAACTGCTGTCTCTCTTCCTCCACCTGGTCCTTGTACTTTAATACCTACTTCTTTAATTCCATACTCTTTTGCTTTTGCCATAGCATCTTCTACTGCTTGTTGAGCTGCAAATGGAGTTGATTTTTTACTACCTTTAAATCCAAGGGCACCAGCACTGCTCCAACAAAGCGCATTTCCAGCCTCATCAGTTACAGTAACCATTGTGTTATTAAATGTAGCTGAAATATAAACTACGCCTCTTCCTACTTGTTTTTTAACTTTTTTCTTTTTAGTTAGTTTTCTTTTTGCCATATCCTACCCCTTATTTCGCTTTTACTGCACCAACAGTTTTTCTTTTACCTTTTCTGGTTCTTGCGTTAGTTTTTGTTCTTTGACCTCTAACTGGAAGCCCGCGTCTGTGTCTAAGTCCTCTATAACATCCTAAATCCATAAGCTCTTTAATGTTAAGTTGCACAATTTTTCTAAGCTCACCTTCTACGATGTAGTTATTTGCAATTTCTTTATTTAAAAGAGAAATTTCTTCTTCTGTTAACTCATAAACTCTTTTATTTGGATCAATTCCAGTATCTTTTAAAATTTTTCTACTAAGAGTAAGTCCAATTCCATAAATATATGGAAGTGCATATTCAATCTTTTTCTTTTTCGGTAAATCTACCCCTGCAATTCTTGCCATGTTTTATCCTTGTCTTTGTTTATGTTTTGGATTTTCACAAATTACCCTAACAATACCTTTTCTTCTAATAATTTTACATTTAGGGCAAATTTTTTTAACTGATGCTCTAACTTTCATTTCATCTCCTTAAATTTAATACCCCTTAGGTCTCTCAAAGACCAGCCCTTGCACTATCTATAAAAAATAGATAATGCAAAGCCTCTTTGATAGTTTTAGGGAATTGGAATTATAACATATTTATCTAAATTTTTTTTTATAAAATTTCCTCCTAAAAAGGAATTAATACACAATTACCTCATTACTTAAACTTTTTTTCTTAACTTTTTTAAAAATAAGATAAACTTTACCATTTTTAACTTCAAAAACATACTTATTATCGCCTCTTAAAACATTAACTTTAAAATAACTTCTCCCATTATAATACATAACTCCATTTTCCACACTTATTGAATAGTCTCTATTTTTTGTAATAAAATTAAAAACTACTTTTTGTTTATCAAAAGTTCCTCTTAAAAAGAGAGTATCTTTATTTTTCAAATTAATATGCGATTTATAACGAATATAATCTATTACACTATTTCTCAAAAACACAGCCTCGCTAAAAATTAAATCAAAACTTCCTTTATTTTTTACGCCAATAGTTCCAGTAACATTTCCTTTAATAAAAGGCTTTATTCCAACATATCTAAAAAATTTTTTAGCGGATGTATTTAACTGGACATTTATTCCATTGTTATAATAGCCTATTAAATCTTTATTTTTAAAGTTTAATATATTATCTTTTGTAGAATATGAAAAATCAAAATATTCTCCAATTTTTAAAGGATAAAGAGTATATCTTCTTAACCTATTTAGGTAAACAAACGCTTTTGAGTTTATAAAAATAAATCCTCCACCTTTATTAAGCTTTAAATTTCCCTTAGCAAAGTTAGAGATATAATCAAACTTAAATACATACTTATTTGGAGAAAAGATATCCCCGTTTCCTTTAAATTTAAGCTTAGAAACAACCGGCAGAGTAGTTGAACCATTAAAATCATAATTAAGCGTAATAAACTTTTGCTTACTAAATGATAAATTTAAACTTCCATTTATAAACCCTAAATTAATACCAACCATTTTTAAAAGAGAAGCAAAATCAAAATAATCTCCCTTAAATTTCCCACTACAATTTGACTTTGTGCACAAAAAATCAAAATTACCAAATCCTTTTGCAAAAGCAGCTTTCCCACTTACTAAAAGCCCATTGCCTTCTTTCACACTTCCACCAGCAATAATTCTACCATACAAAAAATTAAACATCTCATGCAAATTATTAAAATTAGCCTCATAAGTAGCATTTAAAGGAGATAACTTCCCATTTAAAGATATCTCATTACTACCCTTTTTAAAAATAGCAGAAAAATATCCATCATCACTATCAAAGTGAGTCAAACTCATACTTTTAATAAAAGGGATAACTGAGAGCTTATCAAGTAGCTTATCTTTATCAAAAAAGAAAAAACCCATAAAAATTATAAACACAAAAGGTAAAACCCTTTTCATCCTTTCTCCTTAACTTCAAGTGGAGTCTCAAAATAGATGCTATTGCTTGGAAAAGCAAATGCTGTGCCATTTTTTTCTACAATTTCTTTAATCTTTAAATTAATATCTTCCCTTATTCTTAAATA
>JBDONU010000001.1:0-9816 GCA_039831175.1 Nautiliaceae bacterium | reverse complement strand
AAGGTAAAATAGCACCAGTTTGAGCCATTCCTTCAATTATTAAAACTCCAGGATAAATTGGATGCCCTGGAAAATGACCTTGAAAGACACTATTTGTAATAGAAATATTCAAATAACCCTTTACAAGCTCTCCTTCTTTAACTTCTGTTATTCTATCAACTAACAAAAACGGATATCTATGAGGAAGCATCTCTTGAATTTGATTTATATCAAAAACCATTTTTTGCCTTTTTTACTAAAATTTTATCAAAATTTCTTTGGTATCTGGATAAATCTTAGCATTAATATTAATGTCATATCTAATATCCTCAAATTTTTCCAAAATAATTATAGGAGAGAGATTATATTTGATTTTTGTTATTTCTTCCCTAACTTTTAACTCATCACTCAATAAAAGTGGCTCTTTAAAAAGCTCATCAACGGTTTTATAATTTTTGTTAAGAATTTCATTTAACTTACTTAACCTAACAAAAATCACCTCAGCTCTGTTTGCATATCCAACTCCTCCCTCTTGATACTCAATCCTAACTCTTTGAGGTCTATCAAGATAAGAATAAAAAAGCGTATAGTGAGAAAGTGGAATTTTTTTAACATTTATAATTGATTGAAGAAGTCTGTAATTTAAAAACTTCTCCTTTAAAATTTTATACTTAACACCTTTTTCTTCAAGCTCTACTCTTTTTTTATAAAATTCAAGCTTTTCTTCAATTGAACCTGGAAGAATTTGAAAAGGAAAAGGAAAAATAAGCTCATCAATTACTTCTTGATTTGATTTTTGCTGCCAAATTCCATACAAACACCCACAATAATCTTGCCTATAAAGCTGATTTTCTTTTGCAAACTCTTGCTGAGCTTGTGTGCCACCTTTTTTCCTATAATCAACATTTATAAAATCGACCCCATATTTTCTTTTAATAACTCTTCCAACAGCTTCTAACTGCTTATGAGACTTCATAGGAGACATAAGCAAAGAGGTTGTCACCTTGTTATCTCCAATTTTTTTAGCAAACTCCGCACTCTTTTCAAGACTTAAATCAAAACAGACGCTACATCTAACCCCTTTTTCCTTCTCATTTTCAAGCCCTTTTGTTTTTTGATACCAAGTAAGATAATCATATTCCCCTTCAACATACTCAATCCCAAGTCTCTCGCAAATTCTTTTAGTATCAAGAGAGCGAAGCTTAAATTCAGAGTAAGGATGAATATTTGGATCATAAAAATAGCCTACAATCTTTTCACCCGGAAATTCTTCTTTTAATTTTTTTAAAAAATACCCAGCATCAACACTACAACAAAGATGAGCTACCATTTTTAACCTTTTAAGATAAAATTAATCTGAATATATCAAAATTTTTTGAAAAAAATAATTTTTTTGATATATTAAGCCAAAAAAAGGAAAATAATGAATGCAAAAAACGAAATGATGGCACTTGTTGGAGGATGTACGAGTGAAGGGACAAAAATTTTAGTGCCAAACAGCCTTAAAGACGAATTTAAAAAAATAACAATAACTTCATTTGATATCCATACAACAGATGACAGCGATAAATATGACTTAATTATAGAAGAGACTCCAAGCGATATTTTAAAAATTTATGAAAAATTAAACGACAAAGGAATTTATATAACAACTCCAAAAAGTTTAACAGACAGAGACCTTTTTGCATCTTTATCAAAACTTTTCTGGATTGTAATGCCTTATTTTTATTTAGATGAAAACCTAAACGCAAAACCTCTTGTTTTTGCAAGCAAAAAATTCCACCCAACAGCAGATATAATACGCCATAGAAGCGACTTTGTTGAAAATACAGATTATTATACAACAGATGTGCATATTTCATCTTTTACACTTCCAAAATATATTTTTGAAGAGATTAAAGATGTCATCAGACTTTAAAAACGCAATCGTCCTAACAGGAGGAATAGGCACCGGAAAAAGCACCGTAGCTTCTTTTTTGAAGCTTTATGGATATAAAATAATAGATGCAGATAAAATAAGCAAAGAAATTTTTGAAGAAAAAAAAGAGACAATAAAAAAACTATTTGGCACAACTGACAGAAAAGCCCTTAGAAAAATAGTTTTTAACAACAAAGAAAAGTTAAAACAGCTTGAAGATATAATTTTGCCGGAAGTTAAAAAAAGAGTACTTGAGATAGCAAAAAAATACAAAAAAGACAATGTAGCTTATTTTGTAGATTTGCCACTCTATTTTGAAAAACAAAACTACAAAGAGTTTGACAAAGTCTTAGTAATTTATGCCCCAAAAGACATTCAGATAAAAAGAGTTATGCAAAGAGACAACGCTTCAAAAGAAGAAGTTGAAGCAATTTTAAAAAATCAAATGGATATTGAAGAAAAAAAATCTTTAGCCGATTTTATAATAGATAACTCAAAAGACTTAAAACATTTGCAAAAAGAAATTGAAAAATTTATAAAAAAATTATTATAAGTTTTTGTTATAATAAACAAAAAGGAGAGGGAAATGAAAAAAACAAAACTTTTAAAAACAATTCCACTTGCAAACACAAAAGAAGGAATCATTACAATTTCACATATTGAAGAGCCATACGGTGAAAACTCAAAACCTGTTGTGAGTATTGGCATTTCTCTTGATGGGGACGAAAACAAACCTGATTGGAAAACTCATATTCCGTATGAAAACGTAGATGATGTAATTGAAGCACTAAAAGAAGCAAAAGAGAAGTTTGGCAAATAGCCTTATTTCTTTTTTATTTTTGTAAAGAAAAACCCGCTATAAGCGTCTTTTGGCAAAATTCTAACACACTTTTTAACTTCAGGATTATACTCTTTATCATCCCACTTAGTAATACCCTCTTGAACATTATCAATCATAAGCTTTACTTCAACAACCTCAGCATTGTCGTATCTGTTTAAAAGAAAATCTATCACCTCTTCATTCTCCTCAGGAGAAAAAGTACAGGTTGCATAAATCATCTCCCCACCCGGTTTTAAACTCTCAAAAGCAGAAATTATAAGCTCTTTTTGAAGCTTTGAAAATCTTTTTACTCTTTTTAAGTTCCACCAAGTAATCCCTTCATTTAAATCAATATGAGCCTCACTACTACAAGGGGCATCTAAAAACACCTTATCAAACATCTCTCCTGTAGCCTTATACACAAAACGCCCGTCTTTATTGTATGTTTGAATGTTTTTTGCTCCATGTTCTTTAAAGTTTCTTTTCATTCTAAAAAATCTTTTTTTATCAGGCTCAACTGCACTAACTTTTTTTGCCTTCTCACTAAAAATAAGACTCTTCCCACCAGGAGCTGCGGCAAGGTCTAAAACCCAGTCATCTTCATTAATATCAAGAGCGTTTGCCGCAATTATGGATGATAGATTTTGGATATAGATTTTGTTTGAAGTGTAAGGCTTTGATTTTGTAATTTTTTTCCTATCTTCCATTGGCAGAGTATAAACCCAATCACTCCACTCAACTTTTTTGGGGTTATACCCTTCTTTTTTTAGTTCATCTATAACTTCTATCCCTGCTTTATGCCTGTTTATCCTAAAAGAAAATTCTTTTTTTTCTTTTAATCCATCAAGAATTTTTGGATTAATCCTATTTACCCTTTCAAAAAAAATCTTTTCATTCATTATATCATCCTTTTATATTCATCAAACCCAAGTTTCCACACTTTAACCCCGCAAAATCTCTCCCCTTCTGGACAAACTGGTCTAATACCTTCTTGATACCTTAGAGTACAAGGAGGTAAAAACTTATTGGCTGCTTTTATATTTTTCTCTTTTAGTTTTTTTACTTGAAGATATACAATATCAAAAATCTCTTCCTGGGCATTATAACAAAGTCTCATTTGAGCTTTATGGGCAAACTCTTGAAAGTCGTTATGTTCTACTATTTCAATGTTATGGGCGTTTAAAAGAGCATAAGCAGCCTCACTAAATCCTAAAACATTTTTCTCTTTTTCAAAAAAGTCATAACTAAACTCAACAGCCTCTTTATAAATTTGATTTACTTCTTTATTAGAAGCAACAATAGCTGGGGTATAAAAGTCTCTTTTATAGATATCTTTTAGTTTTGGACGGATTGCAGGAGAACGGCGGTGTCTTTGGTTTTGAGCGTCAGCACTAAGAGAGAGTTTAACATAAGAGTTAAAACTACCAAGTATTGCTTCATCTAAGTAGATATTAGAGCTTCTTAAAACCCCTGCATAATTTGGAGTTAACTCAAAATCATAATCTACTATATCAAAAACTTCTACTCTCTCTTTTACATTTTTCTCTTTTTTTATTTTTTCAATATCAATATCTGGAAATACCACCTCCTCACTTTTTGCAAACTCAATTAAAGGAGCTAAATCTTTATCAATTCTTAACATCTCTTTTTCAATAAGCTCACTAAACTCTCTTGCCTCATCTCTTGCTTCTGGAATAACTTTTATAGCGTTTATATACCTAAGAGCCGTAATTACATTTATTGTGTGATAAAGATGTGCGTTCATTCCAAGAGGTAAAAGATACCTTGCAAACTCCTGGGCTTTTTTAGAGGCTTCTCTTTTTTTGAATTTTGGTAAAATATCCTCAATCACAGGAGTTAACCTCTCAATAAGCTCCTCATAATAAGAAAACATCTTCTCATAATAGTTTTGCCAACTCTTTTTATTTGCTCTTTTTGGATAAGTAAAGTTTTGAGGCTTCATTTTAGCGTATCTTTGGCTAACTTGCTCTGAATTATAAAAGGGGTGAGAGTGAAGCAGTCTCCAAATAAGAAGACGGCTTATCCCTTCAATTAAAAATGTAAAATGATAGTGCATCAAAGTTGTATGGTGCCCTGCTTTAAAGATAGAGTTTAAAAGCTCGTTTTTCTTTTTCCACTCACTTACACTCTCTGGCGTTACAATCCCCCCTCCAAAATAACAACTCCTAGCACTCCCTACTGCAATGTCTGTTGGTTTATACCCTAAATTAAGCGCTCTAACTTTCATTTCATTCCTTTATAAATTTCAAAAAAAGTTACTTTACCATTATTATTAATAAAAACTCCATATCTTCCGTTATTGTAATAAACTCTAAAAAATTTAACTCCCTTAACAAATTTATCCAAAAAGAAATTCTCTTTAAAGGTAGGAATTTTGACTTTCTCTTTTGATTCAAGTCTCAATAAAGTATCTTGATTTTTGGAAATGTAGTATATCACATTTATATATCCTCTTAAAAAGTGCAAAGAATTATGAGTTTTAAGATAAATTCTAACATAATTTGGATTTTTAGACTCAATTTTAATAAAAGAAGCATTCAAAATATCTGCTTGCAAGACTTTACTTAAAGTAAAGATTAAAGAAGGTCTTTGAAATTTTACATTTCTTGCCTGATAAATAGACTCACTCAAAAAAAGCGCCAATAAAAAAAATAGAAAAATAGAAATAATAAGCTCAATTAATGTAAAAGCTCTCATTTTATTCCAAATCCATAAAAGACTGCTCTATTTGTTTTATTATAAATTTCAATCTCTTCAATAAAGAACTCCTTAAAATTATCTCTTTTTACTTTAACTTCATATTTTTTTCTAAGCTCTCTTAAAATTAAATCATTTTTAATAGTAAAGTTTACTTCTTTATCCATAATCAAAGAAGCCTTTAAATAAAAATCATTTCTTCTTTCCTGAAAAGAAAGAATCTTCTTATGATTATAAACAACCTCATAAAAAACTAAAACCCCCAAAACCGCGATATAAAGCGAGATTAAAACCTCTATTAAAGTAAAAGCCCTCAATAATACTCTCCCTCTTTTGGTAAATATTCCTTATTCAAAAAAATTTCCTTTGCCCTACTAAATTCTCTAACTTTTACAATCTCAAATGGCCAAAAAACGTAACAAAATTCCCCCTCACACGCAATAAAGCTATTTTGAAGTCCATTTTTTTGGATATAATAAAATCCTTCTCCTTCATAAAAATTTTGAGTTTTCAAATCATAAAAATATTGTTTAACATCTCCTAAAACAACCTTTTTTTTAGGCTCTACTTTTAACTTCCCATCTTTTAACACAACCTCTCCATTTGGGTAAAAAGCATTCTTAAAATCCTCCAAATAAACAGGTTTTACATAAATTCTTGAAAAAGATACAAGAGAGTAGAGTATTCCCATAATAAAAACAATTATCAAAATCTCAATTAAGCTAAAACCTACTCTTGACACTCTGAGAGTCTTATATCTTTATTCTCACCCTCTCCTCCTTCTTTACCATCAGCCCCAAGAGAAATAATATCTATTTTACCATTATTATTTACATAAATATAAGGATGTCCCCAAGGGTCTTTTGGCAGCTTATTTGAGCTTAAAAATCCATTTTGAGGATAATTTTTATATTTTTGAGGGTTTGGATTTTGAATTAAAGCTCTTAACCCCTCCTGAGTTGTTGGATAACTTCCCTCTTCAAGTTTAAAGTTATCAAGTGCATTTTTTAAATTCTTCATCTGCACACAAACAAGCTTTTCTTTTGCTCTCTCACCTTGCCCTAAAACATTTGGCAAAACAAGCCCAGCGATAAGTCCTAAAATGATAATCACTATCATAAGTTCAAGTAAAGTAAATCCTCTTTTCATAAATAGCCTTTCATTTTTGATAATTTTAGCATAAATTGAACCCTCTTTTTTTCATCTGGCACCAATCATAAATCAATCATCAATATTTCTAACAATAGACAATCAAGACAATCTCTGGTACTATAAAAAAGCCTAAAAGATTAAAAATATCTTCAATCATTAGCAAATAACGAGCATTTCTAAGAGTAAGATGAAGTATAACTTTTATCTATCCTTGCAAATTGGTAAAATTTAGGGATTTTTAAGACATTAAGTGGCGGAGAGGGTGGGACTTGTCCACATTCCCCTAAATTACGCTTGTTTTGAATGATTGTCAGTTGAAGTGTCAGTAAAAAGGTCAATATCTCTATCAATATTTAGGTGTTCGTTATTGATAAATTTAGCATAAGTTTCAAGTGTTTCTTGTGTATTTCTGTGCCCAAGTATTTGTGATACATTGAATATTGGAACACCTCTTTTAATGGCAAGTGTTGCAAATGTATGTCTTGTATTATACATTACTCTTTTTTTTAATTTGCATTTTTCAAGTAGTGAATACCATTCTTTGTGTAACTTATCTGATGAATAATATCTCTTACCTGTTTTGGTAGTGAATAAGTTAAAAGTTTGTTTTTCTTTTGCCTTTTTAATTAGGTCCCCAATATAAGGCACAAGAGGTTTAAGGATAGGAACTTTTCTTACTGAGTTTTTTGTCTTTGGTGTATCGGTTTTACCTTTTCTTACTCTTTTGTTTACGTTAATATACATCTCATCAAGGTTGATATCACTTAAAGTAAGAGCTATTATCTCACCAGGACGCATTCCAGTATAAAACGCAACTGCTAAATAATTTTTAAATTGTCCCTCTGCATTATCAATTAGTAACTTTACTTCTTCCTCAGTAAAAGGTTTCATCTCTCTTATTGTTTTGTGAGATGGTAATTTAATGTTTTTTGCAGGATTAGTTTTAATATGCTCATATTCAATTGCTATATCTAATATAGCAATAAGTATATTTAAAATATTTCTCATTCTTTTTGGTGAAATTTCTTGAAGTCTTTTATCTATCCACTCTTTTATTTCACCTTTGGTTATTTCATTGACCTTTTTGTGTTTAAAAAGAGGAAACAATTGATTTATTACAATATTTTTATACTCATCATAGCTTTTTAGATTTTCTTTTTGTCTAAGATAAATAGACGCATAATATTCAAACTCTTTTGCTTTTTTATTTAGCTGTTTATACTCACCACTTAAAATTTTTTTCTCAAGCCGAGGAACAATATGTTTTTTGGCAAATTTTACATTTTCTTTTGTGTATGGTTTTTTGAGTGACTTTTGTTTTAATTTGCCATTAATATAAAATTGAACATATAATTTACCATTGCGATTAAATAGACTTACCCTTGGATTTTCAATCATCTCTGGCCTCCTGTATAAAACAGTGCCAGTGTTTTCGCGAGATGTATAATTATAACAAGTTGTAAGTTGGATATTATTCATCATTTTCAATCTCCTAAAAGATTATCTACAATTTCATCAATATTGCCAAATTCTCCTATTTCGTTATCATAACCTCTTAACCAATTCTCCATAGCTACAACATTCCACATATATCTGTTAAATCCAGGAGGATAAAAATAATGTTTGCCTTCAATAAAAAGCTTTCCTCTATTTTGGTTTAAAAAATCAATACTAACACCTAAGTATTTTGCCATTTGTCCAACTGACAGATATTTTGACATCATTTTATTTCCCTTTTAAATTTACAGTTTTACCGTTTGGACACATTAAAACAGCAGTTTTTTTATTATATGTAGCTTTTTTGCTTAATAAGTCTGTAATAAGAGTGTTTAAATTTCTATATTGAGGATAGATTTCAATTATTTTTTTTCTTTTCTTCTGATACATACTTATTTGTATAGAGAGGCGAGAAGCTGTATATAATCTACCGCAAACCTTTTGTATAAATTTTTTCTGAATTTCATTCCAGTTTTCCTCGTCATCCTCATAAACTATTTTTGTGTTATGTTTAACAAATTGACTGCCAATTACTTTTTGTCTTGTTGGTTTTGTATAGTTTTTAGTTAGATATTTAACAATTTTCTCGCTGTAATGCTTTTGTAAACTCTCTTTTGTATAGAAATACAATGTAGGCCAACTACCTGAAATAAACTCCTCATCCGATACAAAATTTAAGCATCTGTATTCATCTCTGTCACTCTGTTTGTTTTTGTATTTTTTGAAATTAAAACCGGCTTTTTCCAGCTTCTCTTTTATTTCGTTTGCAACTCCAAGCTGTCCCCTGCCTATCGGAATTATTTTAACTTCTTTTTTATTTAATCTTACAGTAGTCTCTGTTGTTATTTCTTGGTAATAATTATGATATGCATTAAATAAAATCCCAAACCCTTTAACAGGTATTGAAAAATACATATGCATATGAAACGTTCCGTCTTTTTGAAGTTCAAAAGTACACAAATATATGAAATCATATCCGTTTTTATTTAAACTCTTTTTTAAAGAATTTATAAAATACAAGGCACTGTTATACATTGTCTTTGTTTTTCTTTTTATTGTTGAACGATAGTCGTTAATTAAAATTCTGTCATATCTATTTCTTCCAATAGTAATGGTAATCATACCAATCATTCTATCTTGCTGTGCTCCATAAGAAGCTATTGCCTGAGTAATGTTTTTTATTTGAGAATTCTGAATCTCAATATCTTTTTCCGGATACAGTTTTCTTTTTTCAGGTTTAATTATTTTTTTTAATTTATCAATTACAACAAGTTGTTGTTTTGTCATAATCACTCCTTAAATTTTGTTTTCAAGAGGGCATACTTCTCCCGTATCCCTTGTATATTTCTGGGTAAAACTTCCTAATAAAAACTCTTAAAATTAGGCAATATGCACCGGTTTGGTGTTTTGAATTTTTTGAAAAGATGATTAATTAGCTATGAATTTGACAAACTATGAGGAAAAGAAGTATAATAATTTGGCCAGAATTACTATATTCTTTTCCTCAAAATAGGTCATTTACTTAGATTGTTGGTTATCAATCCAATCTTGAATATCAGACAACCGCCATCTACTAAGATGACCTATTTTTATTTGTTTAGGGAATTTTCCCTTATTAATAAAATGATAAATAGTAGATTTTTTTAATCCAACTATATTCATTACTTCTTTGATAGTAAGAAGTTTGTCTATTTTCATTGCTTTATCTTTTAATATTTTTAGTGTGGTTTTT
>JBDONU010000112.1:0-2829 GCA_039831175.1 Nautiliaceae bacterium | reverse complement strand
AAAGAAGCTATTTAACTTAATAAAAGAGGGAGCTGTTGTATTAACTGGACTTGGGATTGCAAAATGCAAGGAGTGCTATAAAACTACCTGGGCGATTGATTCTCTTTTTTATATGCTTGATTATTTTGGTAAGAGTGATAGAGGAGTAGCTTTTCTTGGAAGTAGCGGGTATGGGCTTAATAATCCTTTTAGTCTTAATCATAAAAATCAAGTTCCTCTTTTTGATGTGAATTTAGATGAATTTGATGTTGTTTTTATTCAAGGGGCAAATCCTTTGGTAAGTTTTGTAAATAGGGATGAGTGGAAAAAGTTAAAAGAAAAAACTACTATTGTTTTTGGGAAATATTACGATGAAACAGCAAAAATAGCTACTCTTTTTATTCCTACAAAAGATTTTTATTGTAAAAAGGATATAAGGGGGAGCTATTTTAATGAATATGTAATGGTAAATAAAGAAGTAAAGAAGTGTGAGTTTGGCATAAGTGAATATGAATTTACTAAATATTTAATGGATGAGTTTGGATTTGATAATCTTAGAAGTGAAAGTGAGTATATTGATGAGATTTTAGGAGATGAGGTTGAGAGGGTAAATGACTCTTTATATATAAAAAAAGTTTTTAAAAAGCCTCCATATAGTGAAGGTTTTTTTACAAATAATAAGAAATTTAAATTCTTAACTAAGAGGTTTGAAAGAGAAGAAAAAGAGTTTGAGATAGTAACAGCAAAATATCAAAACGCTCTTAATTCTCAATTTTTAAGAGATAAGAGTATTTATATAAATCCTAATAGTAAAAAAAGAATTTATAGAATGGGTAAAAAAGAATTTTGTTCAGATTGAGTTTAATAAGAATATTTCTAAAAATATTCTTTTTACAAAGGGAAGAAAAATAAATAAATTTTTGGATGTAAAAGGTGATAGTGCTTATTATGAGCTATAAAAATTTTTTATTTCTTTTTAAGAAAAAATATTATGTTAATTGATTTTTATTAAAAAAAAACCCAAATCTATCAACTAAAATAACTTAACATCAACAAAAAATTAATCCAATAAAATCTTACCTAAAAAAGCAAAATTAATAGAAGAAATATCAACATTTTCTAAACTTACTCCCATAGGAACTCCTTTTGCAATTGAATAACATTCAATATTAAGTCCTAACTCCTCCTTAATCTTCCGCATTTTAATTTCATTTTCAACTGACGGAGAAAAAGCGAAAATAACTTCTTTTATACCCTTATTTAAAATAAATTCTCTTAATTTTTCAACACTATCATTAAATACAAAATAATATCCTCCAAAACTCCCACTCTCTTCAATAATTTCAATATCTTTACTACTCTCTACAACAGCTACAATTTTATCTCGCTTTGAATCGCAGATAGAACATACTTCATATTCGCTAAGACTTCCACATTTACTACATTCTCTAACATTGCTAACTACATTTTCAATTGCATCCAAAATTCTAAGACCTTTTATCCTATCTCTTGCTATTTCATAAGCAATGCGAGCTGCACTTTTTTTCCCTATGCTTGGTAAAGTTTCTAATATCGATATCAACTCTTTTACAGACTCTAAATCTTTCATTCTTCTCCTATTTTAGATAAAATTTTTTTTAAATTATATCAAAAGGTGAAGTATGTGTAATTGCAAAAGTAAACTTAATAAATTTGAAAAATATATTATTTGCAATAAAGGAACAGAACCTCCTTTTCAAAATAAATATTGGAATCACAAAGAAGAAGGTATTTATTATTGTAAATGTTGTAACGCACCTTTATTTAGCAGTAAACATAAATTCGATAGCAAAACAGGATGGCCAAGTTTTTATATGACAATAGGACTCATCTTAGAAGCTCCCGATTTTAGTAATGGAATGCAAAGAATAGAAATAATGTGCGCAAAATGTAAAGGTCATCTTGGACATTTATTTGGAGATGGTCCAAGCCCAACAGGGCTTAGATATTGTGTAAATTCAGCAAGTCTAATTTTTAAACCTTTTAATTTCAATTGACTTGCCATTTAAGATAGCATCCGCAATTTTAGCTCTTGCATTTTTTAATATTCTTGAAATAGTAGGGCGAGAAACTCCCATTTCCTTTGCTACATCTTCTTGATAAAGTCCTTCATAATCCATAAGCCTTATTGCTTCAAGCTCATCTTCATCTAAAAAAACTCTATCAAGAGAGTGATTTGGAATCCCGCAAGGCTTAAAACAGACCCTCTCAAAGTTTCCTCTAATCCTTCTTCTAACTCTTCTTGGCATATTTTCTCCTTTTTTAAAAATTATAACATATGTCAACTAAATTTGATATACTTCCAAAAAAAGGAATTTATATGGCAAAAAAAGTCTTAATTCTTGGCGGTGGCTTTGGAGCATTGGAAAGTGCTATTTGGCTTAAAAGATATGGATTTAATGTAACGGTTATAACAAAGCAAGATTTTATGTATATTTACCCAATATCAATTTGGATACCAACTGGAGAGTATAAATTTGAAGATTGCATTTTAGATTGGAAAAAACTTAGCAAAATACACGGATTTGAAGTAAAATTTAATAAAGTTAGTAAAATTGATATTAACAACAAGAAAATTGAGTGTGAAAATGGCGAATATCAATGTGAATTTGATTATCTAATAATCGCAATTGGAGCTGAAAAAGTTAAACATAAAGGAAGCGAACACTTCTTATCAATATGTGGAGCACCAGAAGAGTCATTAAAAATTAAAGAAAAACTTGATAAATTAATCAAAAAAGGAAGTGGAAAACTTGCATTTGGGTTTGGAGGAAATCCAAAAGATCCAAGCAACGTAAGGGGAGGCCCCGC
>JBDONU010000121.1:0-35985 GCA_039831175.1 Nautiliaceae bacterium | reverse complement strand
CATCAAGCACCCTCATACTTCTCTCAACTTCAATTGTAAAGTCAACGTGTCCTGGGGTGTCAATGATGTTAATTTGATGGTCCTTCCAAAAGCAAGTAGTAGCCGCTGATGTAATTGTAATACCTCTTTCTTTCTCTTGCTCCATCCAGTCCATTGTAGCCGCACCTTCGTGCACTTCACCAATTTTATGAGTCATACCAGTATAATATAAAATCCTCTCAGTTGTTGTAGTTTTACCTGCGTCAATATGTGCCGCAATACCGATATTTCTAACCTTCTCAATAGGGGTTTTTCTTGGCATATTATCTCCTTATATAATTTTGTAGATTGTGAAGAAAAAAGGAAAGAGATGTGAAGCTCATCTTACCATCTATAATGAGCAAATGCTTTATTAGCTTCTGCCATTCTATGAGTATCTTCTTTTTTCTTAAATGCTGCTCCTCTTTCATTTGCAGCATCCCATAATTCATTTGCAAGTCTTTCTACCATAGTTCTTTCATTTCTATTTCTTGCCGCATCAACAATCCATCTAATTGCAAGAGTTTGTTGTCTCTCTGGTCTTACTTCAACTGGAACTTGATAAGTAGCCCCACCAACTCTTCTACTTCTTACTTCAAGTAAAGGTTTTACATTTTCAATAGCTTGAAAGAAAATATCAATTCCTTTTTTACCTTCTTCTTTACCTTCAAGTCTATCAATTGCACCATAAACAATTCTCTCAGCCAATGTCTTTTTACCATCCCACATAACTTTGTTAATAAACTTAGTTACAACTTCACTATTATAAATTGGATCCGGCATTACCGGTCTTTTGGGTGCTCTTCTTCTTCTCATAAAATCTCCTTCTTTTCAGTTTTTAATAGCCGTTATCCAACGACCCTTACTCTACCATTTGGTAGCGAGGAGCAATAAAAATTAAAAGTAAATTCTCAACTTTTAAAATCAATCGCCCCTACTATAACCTAACTATTTTTTACCAGCTTCGCTTTTTTTAGTTCCGTATTTACTTCTACTATGAACTCTTCCTTTAACACCTGCTGTATCAAGTGCACCTCTTATGATGTGGTATTTAACCCCTGGTAAGTCTTTTACCCTACCACCTCTAACTAATACAATGCTATGCTCTTGAAGGTTGTGTCCTTCACCTGGGATATAGCTAATTATTTCATATCCACTTGTTAATCTAACTTTTGCAACTTTTCTTAACGCTGAGTTTGGTTTTTTAGGAGTAGTAGTATATACTCTCGTACAAACCCCTCTTCTTTGAGGACAACTCACAAGTGCTGGTGATTTAGATTTTTTAATCACCTTTTTTCTACCTTTTCTTACTAATTGGTTTATAGTAGGCATTCGCTTCCTTTTTCCAAAATTTTTAGTGCGAAATTATATCAAAAATTACTTTTTTTCCAACTCAATTCCCTCTAAAAAGGAAAAATTAACTCTTCTCAAACTTAGAATGCAAAAAAGCAGCAATTAAGAGTAAAAGCCCAAGAGTACCAGTGACAACTTCGCTAATTTCTACAAAAATTTTAAGGAGCATTATAATAGCCAATACTCCAATTGCATAATGAGCTCCGTGTTCAAGGTATTTATACTCATCCAAAACACCTCTTTCTACCATCCAAATAGTAAGACTTCTTACAAACATAGCCCCAATTCCAAGCCCTATCATAATAAGAATAATATTTGGAGTAATCGCAAAAGCTCCAATTACTCCATCAAAAGAAAATGACGCATCCAAAACTTCAAGATAAATAAGTCCCATAAGTCCAGTCTTAACACCTTCACTACTTAACATTGAATTTATTCCATTTAAAATAGAATAACTCAAAATCCCAAGAAAATAAGCAATCGCAATTTTATAATCTTTAACATAATAAACAATAATAATCCCAATAATCATTGCAATTATTAAAGAAATATTATTTACCTTTCCAAACTTTTCAGCTGTTTTTTCAATAGGCTTTATCCATCTAATCTCTTTTTCTTCAAACAAAAAGTCACTAAATACCATCCACAAAAATGCTCCACCAAAAGCATAAATCAATTTTTCAGTAGTCAGCAAAATTTGATGATATTTCTCAGGCTCAAAAAGTGCAATTTTTATTGTCTCACCAATACCAAGGTTTGCTGCAATGGCAACTATCAAAATAGGAAAAATAAACCTCATCCCAAAAACGGCTATTATAATTCCCCAAGTTAAAAATCTACGCTGCCAAACTTTATCCATTGATTTTAAAATCTTAGCATTAACAACAGCATTATCAAAACTCAAACTAACCTCTAAAATCGCTAAAATTGCCGTAATATAAACCGCACTAAACCCACCTATAAAGAAGCTAAGCAAAAGCCCAAAAAGGGCAACGATAAAAGATAGATAAAAATATTTCATCTTCTCCCTTAAATTTTAAATAAACTTTCTAACTTACTTGTATCTTTTGTCTTCTCTTTTGGAGATTGAAGAAGAATTTTATATTTTGTAAGCATACTTGCAAGGGTTATGTTTACTCCATTTTTACCAATTGCTTTTGGCTTTTCACTATCGTCAACCTCAACATACGCAACCCCCTCTTTTTCGTCAATTTTTACATTTTTAACAATTGCAGGGGATAAAGCTCTTGCTATATAAATTTCAGGCTTGCTTGAATACTCAATTACATCAATATTTTCTCCATTCAATTCGTTTGAGATAGCATTAATTCTAACTCCGCTTTTACCAATAATAGTTCCAACTGGCTCAATTTTAGGATTAAGTGAGCTAACTGCAACTTTACTTCTAACTCCTGGAATTCTCGCACTTGCGTGAATTTTGATAATCCCATCTCTAACTTCTGGAACTGCATTCTCAATCAATTTTTCAAGAAATTTTGGAGAGGTTCTACTAAGCTCAATAGTAATCCCT
Source organism: Nautiliaceae bacterium (assembly GCA_039831175.1). GTDB lineage: Bacteria > Campylobacterota > Campylobacteria > Campylobacterales > Nautiliaceae > Caminibacter. The sequence goes on along the minus strand of JBDONU010000121.1, from coordinate 33,083 downwards.
TTTTTATTATCAAAATGAACATATTTAAGCAATGCTTTTAAAACATCTCCAACTTCAAACTTCTCGCCCTTAATTCTATTTCTTCTTGGCAATACCCCTTTTACTCCATAAATTTCAATCCAAGTATTCTCTTCATTATCAACTTTTACAACTTCTCCACTTACAATAGTATTAAGTTTTGAGATAAGTTTTCTATAAATCTCATTTTCTAAAAGCCTTGTAATTTCTCTTTCAAACTCTCTGTTTAAAGTTATAGCCCCATTTCTCCCAAATTTGCTTAAATCAAGCTCAGCCCTTACTACATCTCCAATGTTAACACTCTCATCATATTCTCTTGCTTCATCTAAATAAACATATCTCTCAGGATGTTCTAAGGCTCTATCATCATTAACAACTATAAAGTTTTGATAAATCTTTAAATTCCCTTTCTCATCAAGCTCAACATCCACATCAATATCTCCTATAATCTTTTTAGCAGTCTTTACAATAGCCCTCTTAAAAGCCTCCTTAACCTCTTCAAAATCAAGCCCCTTTTCATTCGCAACCAAAGACAATAAATCCTTTACCTTTTCCACGACAATTCCTTTCATTATAACTTTGTTATAATTTTACACAAATTTTTGATAAAATAATAATAAAAAGGAAGCCTATGAAACTAAAACTTGTTGGAACTAATAACGAAGTAATTGAAAAAACTTATGAAGAATTTTTAGAAGAAATAAAGCCAAATAGCTTTTTCTACTTTCATAAAGATACATCTTATAAAGATTTAAAAGACTTAATTGATAAACTTGAAGAAGAGGGACATTCTGTCTATTTTAGAGAAGTTAAATATGGACTTGATGAGGGTGCTTATATGTATGAATTGCATATAATCTAAGGTAAGGGATGAAAAAGTTATTTATAAAAACTTTTGGATGTCAAATGAATGTAAAAGATAGCGAGCATATAGTAGCTGAACTATTAGATGAATTTACTCCAACTCAAAATCCAAAAGAAGCTAACTTAATTATAATAAACACTTGCTCAGTTAGAGAAAAACCAGTAGCTAAACTCTTTTCTGAGCTTGGAGCTTTATATAAAGAAAATCCAAAAGCGCGCTTTGGAGTTTGTGGATGTACAGCAAGCCATATGGGAGAAGAGATTATTAAAAAAGCCCCATATGTTAGCTTTGTGCTTGGAGCAAGAAATGTAAGCCGCATAAAAGAAGTCGTAAATAAAGAAAAAGTAGTAATTACAGATATAGATTATGATGATACAACTTACATTTTTAAAAACATCCACAAAAATCCCTATAAAGACTTTGTAAATATAATGGTAGGATGCGATAAAAACTGTACCTTTTGTATTGTCCCAAAAACAAGAGGACGCGAATTATCAATCCCTATGGATTTAATTTTAAAACAAGCAGAAAATTTAGCAAGTGAGGGAGTAAAAGAGATTACTTTACTTGGTCAAAATGTTAATAACTATGGAAAAAGATTTAGTATACCTCATCCAAAAGTTGATTTTACTGACTTGTTAAGAGAAATTAGTAAAATTGATGGAATTGAGAGAATTAGATTCACATCCCCTCATCCACTCCATGCCGATGATAAATTTTTAGATGAATTTGCAAATAATCCAAAAATATGCAAACACATCCACTTTCCTCTTCAAAGCGGCAGTACAAAAATATTAAAATCAATGAAAAGAGGATATTCTAAGGAGTGGTTTTTAAATAGAGCAAAAATTATCCGTCAAATTCCAGATGTAGCAATTTCAACTGATATAATAGTTGGATTTCCAGGAGAGAGTGAAGAGGATTTTAAAGAGACTCTTGAAGTTATCAAAAAGGTTAGGTTTGAACAAATTTTTAGTTTCGTATACTCTCCTCGCCCTCTAACCCAAGCAGCAACTTTTAAAAATCAAGTTCCAAAAGAGATAGCAAAAAAAAGACTCTACACCCTCCAAGAGCTTCACTCTAAAATTTTAGATGAAATAAGCCAAAATCAAATTGGAAAAACCTACAAAGTTTTAGTAGAAGAAGAAGGAATGGGTAAGAGTGATAATTTCTTTACGGTAAAATTTAAAAAAGATAAATCACTACTTGGGAAAATTATAGATGTAAAGATAAAAGATGCAAACAAACATACTCTTTATGGGGAAGTTGTATGAAAAATCTTTTAATAAAAGAAAGGGAAAAATTTTTAGCTTACGTTAAAAGCACAAAATCACTCCAGACTTACAAAACTTACAAAAGCGTATTACAAGAAGCAATTAAACATATTGAAATTGAAGGAAATGTAATTGATATAACTCCTTATAGACTAAAAATAGCCAATCAAAGCAAAAAAACAATCTCAAAAAAAGTATCGGTTTTAAGAAGTTTTTTTGAATTTTTAAAGGATAATGGATTTAAATTTAAAATTATAGGAGATGAGCACATTAAAGTCCCAAAAACCCTCCCAAAACCAATCCACATAAACTACATCAAAAAAGCTTTGCAAAATGCCACAATGGAAGAGTATTTAGCAATTTTAGTGCTATTTTCTCTTGGCGTTAGGATAAGCGAAGCAGTTAATATAAAACTTAGCGATATAAAAGATGAATGGATTGAGATAAAAGGAAAAGGAGCTAAAACAAGAATTATCCCAATGCATCCAAAACTTAAAAAGTTTATAAAAGATTATTTAGAGTTTCATCCAAGAAAAGAATATTTGTTTGAAAAAAGTTTTAAGCAACTAACTCCAAATCAGCTAAGATACTTAGTCCAAAAAGCATTCAAAAGAGTTGGTATCCACGCAACACCTCATCAATTAAGACACTCATTTGCAACACTAATGCTTGATAAAGGAGCAAGAATAAACGATGTAAGCGAACTTTTAGGACACAAATTTATATCAACTACCCAAATCTATACAAAACTTAGCAACTCCTTAAAATTAAAAAACTATCTAAAAGCTCATCCTCTTTGTAAATAACTCTTTACATCCTCTTTATTTTTGCTTATACTACAAAAAAGGAGAAAGATGAGAGTATACTACAATCACACAGATGCAGGGGGAGTTGTTTATCATTCTTGCTATTTAACTTTTTGCGAGCAGGCAAGAAGCGAAGTATTTTTTAAAAATAATATCTTTTTTAACAAAGATGAAGGATATATCGTAAAAGAATTAAAAGCAAACTACCTAAAACCAGCAAAACTTGGAGATATCCTTACAATAAAATCCAAACTCTTAGAGATAAAAAACGCCTCTTTAAAACTCCATCAAGAGATTTTTAAAGATAACGAAAAAATTTTTGAGATGGATATTGTATTAGTTTATACTAAAAACGGAAAAATTACAAAAATACCAAAAGAGCATAAAAAGGTAATAGATGAATTCCGTTAAAAAGGGAAAAATGGCAGAAGAGATAGCTATTAATTTTTTAAAAGAGAATGGATTTGAGATAATTGATAAAAATTTTTACTGCAAAGGGGGCGAGATTGATATTATCGCAATAAAAAATAGGGTTTATCACTTTATAGAAGTTAAAAGTGGAAGCAAATTTGAGCCAATTTATAACATAACTTATAAAAAGCTAAATAAAATCATAAAGTGTGTAACTTTGTTTTTACAAAAGAAAAAAATTGACTTGCCATTTTGTATTGATGCAATAATTATTAAAAATAGTGAAATTGATTTTATTGAGAATTTAACTTTATAAAAAATAAAAAGGAGAAAGGATGAAAAAGGGGGTAGTGAAATTATAAAGATAAAATATTAAATTAACATTAATTTTACTATGATCTTACATTTTTTTTACATTTTCTATAAATTTTTCTGATGGCTTGCCAATATAAAATCCTTGAAAATAATCAACCCCTATCTCTTTTGCTACTTCAAAGACCTCTTTTGAGTGAATAAACTCTGCAATTGTTTTAATATTTGACTTTTTAGCAAATGTAACAATAGTCTCAACTACCAATCTTGAATCCTTATCTTTATCCAAATCCTTAATCAAGCTACCATCAATTTTAAGATACTTAACTTTTAATCTAAGAACCCTGCTAAAATTTGAATATCCACTTCCAAAATCATCAATTGCAAATTCAATTCCAAATTTTTCCATCTCTTTTATAAAAGCATAAACATCGTCATAATCTTTAATAGCACTCTCTAAAATCTCAAAAGTAACTCTCTTAGCAATAGCACTATCTTTAAAATTATTAATAATAAAAGAGTAAATAGTTGGATTTTTAATATCTTCTGATGCGATATTAATGCTTAAATTGACATGTGGATGAGTTTTTAAGATAAAAAGAGATTTTTCCAAAATAATTAAAGTTACTTTGTAATAAAGTTTCATATCTTTTAAAATATCAAGATATTTAGCAATTGTTTCTAACTTTCCATCAATTTCTATCCTACAAAGTACCTCATACTTAATAACCCTAAAATTACTATCAACTATTGGTTGATAAAACAAAACTATCTTTTCATTGTCTATTGCCTCTTTTAAAACCTTTGTAATGTGTAAAATATCTTTAAACTTCTCATTCATTTTACCATCAAAAATCTCTATCTTCTTATCCATCTCTTGCTTTACAAGTTTTAAAGCCATATCAGCATGTTCCAAATCTCCATCAAAAGATATCCCCCCGCTAAGAGAGACAGAAATTGAGATATTACCAATTTTAAACTCTTTACTCTCCACATATTCAATTGCTTCTTTGACAAGCTTTTCTATATCATCTCTTTTATCCAAAACTACTGCAAAATCATCTGCACCAACCCTATAAACTTTAATTCCTCTATCAATTCTTTGAAAAAACTCTATTAAAGCTCTTCCAACTCCTCTTAATACCTTATCCCCAAATTCTGAACCATAATAATCATTAAGATGCTTAAACTTATCAATATTAAATACAACAACAATCCCTCTTTTCTTCTTAATATCTAAGTTAAATTTATAACGATTATAAAGCCCCGTAACACTATCTATAATTAATATCTGTTCCATTTTGTAAATACTACTTTTTAGCCTAATCAAAGTCACAATAAAAAATCCCATAATCAAAGCAATATATCCAATCAAAAACAAAGAAAGCAAACTAAAAATTTTTACATTTTTATCTAAACACTTCCTAAAATCCATTAAAGATTTATCTAAATAATAAAGCGTTTTTACTTTAAGCACCCTGTTAAGATAGCTTTTATAATAAGGGAAATACTCCAAAAATATTTTTATATTTCTAAACAAAGAGCTATTATATGGATTCTTAGCGTTTAATAAAAACTTAAACTTACTTAAAGAGAGTTCTTTTACAAATTTATCATCCAAAAACGATTTTGAAAGAAACAAAGAAGAGATTAAAGAGAAAATATCCTCAATCCTCTCTGGTGGAATGGAGATATATCTAATATCTTCGCTAATATATAAAATTGCATTTTTAAAAGGAGCATTATATTTCAAAAATTCATAAATTAACATTCGCTTCTTATCAAAAAGCCTCTTATACTCCAAAAAATCATTATAAGAAGCTTCATAATGCTTTTTAAAAAACTCATCCTTTATCAAAGAAGAGGCTATTTTTTCGCTTTTTTTAAGAGAATTTGAGATTTTATCGTTATTGTAATACAAAAAAAGAGAACTATACAACAAATAATAATTAATCTCTCTTTCATATTTTTCTAAAATATTAAGCTTATATAAAATATCATTTGTTTTTGCATAAAAGTTTTTAATAAAAATAGAAAAATAAATAATCGTCAAAATAGACAATATCCCAAACCCAATACTTAAAAACAGTTTAAACTTAACCCTTCTCATTTACCTTCTTTCAAGATTTTAGGTTCTTCTCCACTTAAAGCTTTCAAAAAAGCTTCAATATCACTAGCATCTTTGTCTGATATTTTAATTCCAATATTCCATTCTCCCATCAAAATTATAGCCTTTTTTAAACTCTTAACACTCCCATCGTGAAAATAAGGAGCTGATTTTGCAATATTCCTTAAAATCGGCACTCTATAAACATAAATATCACTTTTTTGCTTAGTAATAGTTGCTAAATCTTCTATCCTTGGAATTGTTATTTTATCTAAAAATACCCCAAGTTTTTGAAAAGAGTTACCTCCAAAATTAATCCCATTATGGCAAGTAACACATCCATATTTTTTAAACAAAAAATACACCCTCTCCTCACTTTTAGTCAAATTAACTTCTCCTCTTAACGATTTATCAAATTTGCTATTCAAACTCACAAGCTCTTTTAAAAAATAATATATCGCATCATAAATATACTCTTCCTTAAAATCGCCATAAATTTTTATAAACTTAGTTTTATATTTGCTTGCTCTTTTTAATAAAAGTTTCTTTGTCATTCCCATTTCATAACTATTAAAAAATGCATCTTTTATAGCTTTTCTTAAAGAAAATCTTCTTCCATTCCAAAAGTAGCAACAATTAAATACACTATTAAATAAAACCAACGAATTTACATATCCTCTCTTTATCCCAACCGAAACTCTCTTACCATCGCCCCCTGCATACTTTGCCTTATGACAACTCTCACAAGAAACTCTTCTATTTAACGATAAATCCTTATCAAAAAAAAGTTCCTTACCAAGCAAAGCTTTTTTATTAAATCCAAAAGCAAACACCACTATAAAAATAAGAACTATTCCCCTCACTTTTTATCCCTGATTACTCTACATTTTACTCTTTTTAACTTCTCTTTAAAATCAACCTCTACAAAATCCAACTTCTTAAAAGAAGCTATTGTCCCTTTTCTTATAAAATCATAAGGATGAGTATAAAGCCTAAATCCAAGCCTATATAAAGCACATCTAATAGGAGTTGCAACCGAGTAAGTTGTCAAAATTCCATCCTTTAAAATCCTCTTTATTTCCTTAAAATATTCAAAACTCCAAAGCTCTGGATTTACTTTTGGAGAGAAAGCATCTTGATAAAGTATATCCACTCTATCCAAACTTTTTATAACCTCTCTTGCATCATCTATTATAACCTCAACCCTAATCCATTTATCCTCATAATAAAAATTCTCACTAACCGCTTTTATAATATGCTTTATTTTATTAAACTCTCTTGGATACGGAAAATCTTTAAGACTCCCAACAAGCTCTTTATCAAGCTCTGGGGAAATTATGTGAAGCTTTGTATTTTTTGGACGATTTATAATTGATGCAAAAGTATTATACCCAAGCCCAAAGCAAATATCTAAAATCCTAATATTCTCCTTTTTAATAACCTCAAAAGCTGGATAGACATGCTTATACAAAGTTTCTCTCAAAGCCCCTTCACTTGAATGGTAGCACTCATTATATTTATCGCTTTTTAAAGTAAAAGTTCCATCCTTTGTCTTTATCAAAGTATCTCCTCAATTAAAAGTTGAATATTCTCATACTTATCTTTTGAGAGTGAAAACTTAAATTCAATTTCACTTCCAAAATCCCCATCATATCCAAATACCAAAGCGGGTAAAATTTTATTGCTATTGAATAAAAAGAGTTTATAATGATTATCTTTTAAGTGATTAATGCTTTTAACCTCTGCTTTTGCAATAAATTTTGGCTTTTCATTTCCTTCTCCATAAGGCTCAAAACTCTCAATAATTTCCAAAAGCTCTTTATCTATTTCACTAAAATCAAGCTCTCCTAAAACAAAATCCCTCTTAAAAAAATCTTCTTTTTTATACTGCTTAATTCTTTTATTTATCTCCTCTTTAAATCTTTCAAAATTCTCTTCTTTTAAACTAAGGCCACAAGCCATTTTATGTCCACCAAAACTCTCCAAAATATCTTCGCTTGGCTTTATAAGCTCAAACAAATCAACTCTTCCAAGACTTCTACCACTTCCCTTTAATATTCCTTTACTCTTAGAAAAGACAATTGCTGGGCGAAAATACTTTGAGACAAGCTTACTGGCAATTATACCAATTACCCCCTCATTAAAATCTCCTCTCACCAAAATAACTCCCTCATCCCCAACCTCAACACTCTCTAAAACTTCTTTTTCAATCTCTTTTCTTTTACTATTAAGCTCATCCAACTTTAAAAAAAGCTCCCTTGCTCTTTGCAAATCATCAGTTACTAAAAATTCATAAGCAATATCAGCACTCCCAAGCCTACCAGCTGAATTTAATCTTGGAGCTATTTGATAAGCAATATCCTCTGCTTTTAACTCTTTTTTAAAGTATTCTCTTAATACTTTACTAAACGCTTTTTTAGCTTGATTTAATCTTTTTATCCCTATATTAAAAAGAGTTCTATTCAAATAAACAAGCGGCATAATATCAGCTACTATTGCAATAGCGACAATATCCAAAAAATCTCTCATATCAACTTTAATTCCAAGCTCACTCTTTATCCCAGCACAAAAATACCAAGCCACTTCTGCTCCGCAAATCTCTTTATAAGGAAAAGAGGAAACTTTTGGATTGATTATATAATAAGCATCTGGAAGCTTCTCAAAAGGAGTATGATGGTCTGTAACAATTACATCAATTCCTCTTCTTTTAGCCTCATTTACTCCTTCAAAAGAAGCTATCCCATTATCAACTGTTATAATTAAATCCCCATCAATCCTCTCTAAAACACTTAACGAAAATCCATATCCATCACTAAATCTATTAGGAATTACAACTCTAACCTCAACCCCAATTTCTCTAAAAAATCTCTTCATTAAAGCCGCACTACTTACTCCATCTACATCATAATCCCCAACAATTACTATTCTTTCTTTATTTTCAATAGCTTTTATTACTCTTTTTACTGGTTTTTCTGAAAAAAGAAAAGAAAAATGGGGAATATTTAAAGAATCAAGATGCTTTACTCTTTTTGAGAGAATTTCTTTGATTTTATCTTTTGTTACTTTTTGCATTTATAAGCATTCTCAACAAAAGACATAATAACTCTATTTGGATTTTTAAGCTTATTACTAAACTCTGGATGAAATTGCACTCCAACAAACCACGGATGATTTTTTAACTCAACCGCTTCAATAAGCCCCTCTTTACTCTTACCGCTTACTATCATTCCATGTTTTTCTAGCTCTTTTTCATATTTACTATTTACTTCGTATCTATGGCGATGCCTTTCTATTACTCTATCCTTTTTATAAGCTTCATAAAGCTTAGTACCTTGCTTTATCAAACATTCATACCCTCCAAGTCTCATTGTTCCCCCAAGAGGAGAAGTATGAGTTCTTATCTGCTTTTGTCCACTTGCATCAATAAACTCATCAATTAAATAAACAACGGGCTCAGAAGTATCAGGGTCAAACTCTTGGGAATTTGCATATTTAAGCCCAAGGACGTTTCTTGCAAACTCAATCACAGCAAGCTGCATTCCAAGACAAATTCCAAGATATGGCACTTTATTCTCTCTTGCATATTTAATTGCTTTCAATTTTCCATCAACTCCTCTCTCTCCAAATCCACCAGGAACTAAAATTCCACTAACTTCACTAAATCTCTCTTTTACCTCTTCACTACTCATTTTCTCCAAACTCTCACTATCAACCCAATCAATATTAACTTTCATATCAAGATGAGCACCACTATGAATTAAAGCTTCAATCAATGATTTATAAGACTCTTTTAATTTAAGATATTTTCCAACAAACGCAATCTTTACCTCTTTTTGAGGAGAAATTATCTTTTTAACTAAAAAATTCCATTCACTCATATCTGGATAAAGCTCCCCTAAATCAAGCTGCCTTGCAATTGGTTTTAAAATGTCTTGATTTAAAAAATTAAGCGGAACTTGATAAATTGTTGGAGCATCTACTGCTTCAATTACGCTATCTCTATCAATATCACAACTATCGGCAAGTTTTTCTTTAAGTGCTTTTGGCAAAGGTTTTTCAGTTCTTGCTACAATCATATGAGGAGTAATCCCAATACGCCTAAGTTCTTGAACACTATGTTGAGTTGGTTTTGTTTTAAGTTCTCCTGCCGCTTTTATATAAGGAATCAAAGTTACATGCACAAACATTGCATTATTTTTACCAACTTCGTGCTTAATTTGTCTAACCGCCTCTAAAAAAGGAAGCCCTTCAATATCTCCAACCGTTCCTCCAAGTTCAACAACTACAACATCAACATCCTTTGCAACATCTTTTATCCTCTTTTTTATCTCATCGGTAATATGAGGAATAATTTGAACGGTTTTTCCCAGATAATCCCCTCTTCTCTCTTTTTCAATTACACTAAGATAGATTTGACCAGTTGTAAAGTTATTTTTTTTGCTTAAATTTTTATTTAAAAATCTCTCATAATTTCCAATATCTAAATCGGTCTCAGCTCCATCTTCTGTAACAAAAACCTCTCCGTGTTCAAAAGGAGACATAGTTCCCGGGTCAACATTGATATAAGGGTCAATTTTTACCATAGAAACTTTAAGCCCGCTATGTTGCAAAAGAGTAGCAATAGAAGCTGATGTAACCCCTTTGCCAAGAGAGCTTAAAACCCCGCCCGTTACGAAAATATATTTACTCATCAAAGCCCTTTTTAATTGAAATTATATCATTTTAAAAGACTACTTTCCTCATTAAAATAAGTTGGCAAACTATCATATGGATAAAGTCCACTATCATCTGTTATATAAAAATAGCGGCAATTATTGCTTGTAATTATACTTCTCATTTGCTCTTCACCTGCTCCATAAACAATAATAGAAGACTTTGAAGGATTAATATTACAAACTCCATTTACAAATTTATTTGCATCATTTTCAAATACAACTATATTATCGGCTATTTCAAAATATAATCTATCAGGAATTGCACCAACATTTAAAACAATAAAATAATCTCCTTTTGATTTTATATAATTATAAATCGTTTTATAATATGAAAGTTCAGCACTATTAGCACTAACTTCATCAATAAAAAATCCCTCAATATCTGGATAAAATTCAAGCCACTTATCAATATCACTCTCAACATCACTCAAACTCCTACTCCCATACTTTGTATAAACATACCCTATTGGCTTTTTACCATTTGCAATTAAAGAGGAGATAAACTGTACATAAGAAGCATCAACACTATCACCCGGTCCATCATTTACATTTATAATAACAACTTCCTCTACATCATTGTAAATAACTTTATCCCACTCTCCATTGTCATTATTAAAATAGACTGGAATCAAAAGTCCCTTTTTAAAAACAACTTCACTACTAGTAGTGGTTTCTTTATTACATCCACACCCTATAAAAAAAATTACCCCTAAAAAGGAAAAAAAAAGAATTAAATTTTTCAACTTTTACCCTTTTTTTTTTAATTTTATCAAAATTTTTGTTAAAATTTCTCGCACAAAAAATTCTTAAGAAAGGTGGTGAGAGCAGTGCCAGGAATTGTAGTTCATCCAGGAGAAGATTTTGAAACTGCTTATAGAAAGTTTAAACGACAAGTAGATAGAAACTTAATCGTCGTTGAGGTTAGAAAAAGAAGATTTTACGAACCTCCAAGTGAAAGACGCAAAAAAGAAAAAATCGCTACTCGTAAGAAAATTCTTAGAAAACTTTGGATGCTTAGAAGATACGAAAGCAGATTATAATCTGCTTTCTTTACATTTTTCAAACTCCACCCTTGGCATTACCTTTAACTCCTTATAATTTGTAAAATATCCTCTATTATAAAGCTCAATTCCAGCTCTTGCAATCATCGCCGCATTATCACTTGTAAATTCCATTTTAGGATACAAAAGTAAAAATCCAAACTCTTTACTTAATTTTTCAAATTCACTTCTTAAAACTAAATTTGCACTCGCTCCTCCAACAATTGCAAAATATTTAGGTTTATACTTTTTAATTGCTCTTTTACTCATAAACAAAAGATGCTCTATTGCCTTTTGCTGAAAAGAAGCGGCAATATCCTCCTTTTTATATTTTCCACTCTCAATTGCAAGCCTTACTGCATTTTTAATCCCTGAATAGCTAAATTTAATATCAGTTGAATTTCTAAGAGGAAGCGGCAACTCAACACTACACTCCCCACTCTTTGCAAGATTTTCAATAACTGGTCCCCCTGGATATCCAAGTCCAAGCATTTTAGCTACCTTATCAAAACTCTCCCCAAAACTATCATCAAGAGTTGAGCCAATTTCACAAACTTTATCAATTCCATTAAAATTCAAAAGCTTAGTATGCCCTCCACTTACAAGCAATACAATCATAGGCTTAATTTCTTCTTTTTCAATAAACAAAGAGTAGATATGACCAATTAAGTGATTAACCGCTATTAAAGGTTTATTTAGCCCAATGCTAAGCCCCTTTGCCGCCATTACTCCCTCTTGCAAAGTCACGCTAAGTCCAGGAGCATTTGTAACCGCAATTGCTTTTATACTTGGGAAAAAAGATTTAGCTTTATCAATCAACTTCGGTAAAGCCTCAGCGTGAAGCCTACTTGCAAGCTCTGGTACAACTCCTCCATAAACTGAGTGCTCTTTTTCTTGGGAAATTTTTTGATGAAATAGTAATTTTTTTGATTTAATCTCCATTATAGCAACACTACTATCATCGCAGCTACTCTCTATTGCCAAAATCATTGATACCCTTTTAAGCAAATTTTAATAAAAAGATAGTATAAACTAAAAGTATTTTATCATAAAGGAGAAAATATGAAAATCTTATTAGTAGAAGACGATGAAAAATTATTAAAATCAATAGAAGAAGGATTAAAATCTCAAAAATTTAGAGTAGATACCGCATTAGATGGAGAAGAGGGACTTTATCTTGCATTAAATAATCAATATGATGTAATGATAATTGACTGGATGCTCCCAAAACTAAGTGGACTTGAACTTATAAAAAAACTAAGAGAAAAAAATATCTTAACGCCTGCACTAATACTTACAGCAAAAGGAGATATTGAAGATAAAATTGAAGGATTAAGCGTTGCAGATGATTATCTTACAAAACCATTTGACTTTGAAGAGTTAATCGCAAGATTAAAAGCACTTTATAGAAGAAGCAAAAAAATCCCAGAAAACATTTTAAGAGTTGGGGATTTAGAATTAAACCTTGATACAAAAGAGGTAAAAAGAGCTGGTAAAAAAATTGAGCTTATGGCAAAACAATTTGAGCTTTTAAAATTTTTAATGAGTAACAAAGGCAAAATCGTAACGCCTGAAATGATAGAACAAAATCTTTGGGGAATGAAAGAAGAGAGGCAATCAAATGTAATAACCGCTCACATCTCTCATATAAGAAAAAAAGTTGATAAAGGATTTGATAAAAAACTTATAAAAACAATAAGAGGGATGGGTTATAAAATAAGCGATGAATGATTTAAAAAACCAACTCTTTTATAAATTTGCCCTTGTTGTGTTTATTATTATTGCCCTTTTTGAGGGGGCATTGATTTTTGGACTGAAAAAAGCGTTCTATACCCATTTACAAGATAGACTTCAATTAATCGCCAATGAAATTGACCCTGATAACATCTCTCAACACCAAATTTACATCCTCCAAAGAAAATATCACATATTTCCACTATTTATTAGAATTGAAAAAAATCCTATAAACAATCTCTCAAACCACTCTCTTAGCAAAAAACTTGGCTTTTTTACATACGAAATTGGAAAAGGCAACAATAAAGAAAAAATCTTGCAATTTGGAATAAAGAAAAAAGATTCAATAATTTATGTTTCTACTTTTTACTCGACAAATGAAGATAAAATAAAAGTTATAACAAACATCTCTTTATTTTTATCTTTTATAATTTATCTTATTGTTCTGTGGTTTGGATATAAATTTATCTCTACAATCTCCCAAGAAATTGAACTTAGCTTCAAAAAGCTAAAAAACTTCAATTCAAATGTATCCCATGAATTAAAAACACCTCTTGCTATAATGAAAAGTAAAATTGACGTGTTTTTGATGAATCACAAAGATAAAGAGTGCAAAGAAGTATTAAAAGATATTTTAAACGAAATTGAATATATCAATAACATAACAGATAAACTCCTTTTTTTAACTCGTAATAGAAAAGAGATTAAAAAAGAAGAGATTGATTTAGAAGAACTTATTTTTGAAGTAATAGAAAAATATGAAAATAAAATAGGCATTAATCTTGATTTTGGAGAAGATGATTATATAATCAAAGGAGATAAAACCCTCCTTAAAATAGCACTTAATAATCTAATAGAAAACTCAATCAAATATAAAGCCTCTTTAATTAAAATCTCTCTTACAAAAACTAAAAATAAAATTCTCCTCTCAATAAAAGATAATGGAATTGGAATCCCACCAGAAAAAATCCCCTTTATTTTTGATGAATTTTATAGAGTAGATGAATCTCACAACAAAAAGATAAAAGGCTTTGGACTTGGACTTAGCATTGTAAAAAATATTTTACAACTTCACAAAGGCAAAATAAGAGTAATTCCACACGAAGTAGGAGTAGAATTTGTTATAGAATTCCCTAAGGAGTAATAATGAAAGCAATAGATTACCACCTACAAACAAAACACTACCCCAACAAATTCGCAAAATCGCTTAGATATCTTGACTGGGATAACCAACCATCTCCTTACAAAAAATATTTTACAAAATCAATCCCTCTTCCCCTAACCAAACCCCTTAACTACACTTACGAACAACTCTATACCAAAAATCCTTCACTTACTCTTAATATTTACTCAATTTCAAAACTTTTTGAATACTCTCTCTCTCTTAGCGCTATTAAAGAATATAACTTTTCAAGATGGGCAGTTAGAGTCAATCCATCAAGTGGAAATTTACATCCAGAAGAGAGTTATATAATTTTTAAAAATAAAGTATGCCACTTTAACCCTAAAAATTTTGCATTAGAAATAATTGGAGAGAGCAAAGAAGAATTAATAACAAATGGAGCAATTATTATCCTAACATCAATTCCACTAAGAGAAAGTTGGAAATATGGAGAAAGAGCCCTAAGATATACTCTTTTGGATACAGGACACGCAATTGGAGCAGTAAGATTTGCTTCAAACCTACTGGGATGGGAGATGAGACTTATTGACGACATAAAAGAAGAGACTCTCAAAAAATTAATAGGACTTGATAAACAAAACTTTTACGAAAATGAAGAAGAGATATTTGAAGCGGCATTTTATATTCAAAATCCAAAGATTAATTTAAAAGCATTTGAAAAAATAGAATTTAATCTCTCCCACTCTCCCCTTGCAAAAGAAAAAGTAAGATGGGATATTATTTACCAAGAATTCCCAAGATCACCTTACAAACCAACCTACATAAACTCAAAAACCATCTTCCTCCCATCCCCTTTTAGTGCTGATGAGATTATAAAATATAGAAGAAGTGCACTAAACTTTAAAAAATCATACATCAAAAAAGAAGACTTCTTAGATATTCTTGATAAAACACTTCCAAGAAAAATACCTCCTTTTGATGTAGGAATTGCTGGTAAGATAGATTTTTTAATATTTGTAAATAGAGTTGATGGAATTGCAAGTGGGCTTTATTTTTTTAAAAGAGATGAAAATAAACTAACCTTAATAGAAAAAGGAGACTTTTCAAAAATTGCAAAAATTATAAATTGTAACCAAAATTTAGGAGAAAATAGCGCTTTTACACTCTCAATGGTAATTGATAAAAAAGAGATAAAAAGCGATTATCATTACAAAATGGCAATGTTTGAAGCTGGTATGATAGGGCAAATTTTATATCTTGAAGCAGAAGCTAAAAATCTAAGAGGATGTGGAATTGGATGTTTTTTTGATGATTTAATCACAATAGAACTATTACAAAATTCAAACCTACTTGCTCTTTATTCATTTAGCATTGGAGAACCAATAGTAGATGAGAGAATCATCCCAATCAAACCAAACGCACTAAAAGTGGAATAATCCACTTTTAAACAGCGTTATAAATATCAATTTCTCTTTCTATTGAACTCAACACTGATTTGATTTTTCTTAAATACTTTTGAATTCTCTCTTCGTGAAGATGCTTTTTCTCTTCTAACTCAACCTCTTTTTTCACTAAATCATTCTCTTCCATTATAAGTTTGTCATATTTTTCTTTAAGCTCAGCAAGTCTCCTTTTTCTCTCCTCTTTCTCTTTTAATAACCTCTCTCTATCTCTTTCAAGCATTTCAATCTCTCTATCAGTTTCAGCTTCAAGAGTTTTTTTCATAATTCTTTTAATGTGATTATCAATCTCTTTAATTCTTGCCTTGTGCTCTTTCATTTCTCTTTGAATAGCCAAAAGTTCAGTTTCAATTTCAGTAAGTCTTTTCTTAATTGGCTCTAACTCAGCTTCAATTTGAGCTAACTTCTTTTTCTCTTTTTCTAAGGCTTTTTTAAATTTTTTTATACTTCCCTCAAATTCATTAACAAAAGTTTCCATTTCCGCTCCTTAAATTTTTAAAAATTATAACCAAAGTTAAAAACCTTGTCAATATCAATATAAACCAAATTAAATTAAACAACTAAACTTTAAAACGAATCTAAGCATCTCTTCAACAAACAGTGACAGATACAATTTATTTAAAAACTTCAATACCTCTAACAAATTAAGTTTATAACCTACGAAAACTTACAATGAGAATAATAACAAGTCGCAATCCCCTTAAATCAGGTCATCGTTGCACCTGAAAAGATACCGTAATTTCGGTAGTTTATTTTTGGTAAACCTTAAAGTTTACTTAAAAATTTTTATAAAATAAATCATTTAATAAATCCAAACTTTCGGACTTTAAAATACATTTTAAATTTTCAACAAATTTTGCCAAAATCAGCTAATTTTGCTCAATTTTTGTTGAAAATTTTAAGACCCCAGAGACCTGCGGCACAGAAGCGACGGAGATGCTCTGCTCCCTTCCGGGCCTGAAGCGTTGCCTCCGCCGCTTCTTGCACAGGGCTGGGGCTACTAGAATTATAACATAAAATTTATTTTTTGTCTTCTTTTTTTTACAATAATTTCAAAAGGAACACTATCTTTAATATGCAAATCTTGTTGAGGGAAAGGAATTCCAATTTCTGCTTTATTTAATGCACTATAAATCAGTTTTAAAAACTTACCTTTTGTCCTTCTTGGACACCTTGCATCCTCTCCGTTTATCCATACAAAAAGCTCAAAATTTAAACTACTATCTCCCATCTCTTCAAACACAAAGAAGAGGATTAAATTTCATACTCTATATCTTCTTATCCAAGAATCAGATCAAATTCATACTCCGACAAAGATTTCTTAACTTCTTTTAAAAGCTTATAAACACTTACTCCAAAAAGTAAGTTAAATCTTAAAAAAATACAAAAGTAATTTTTTTATTTTTTAACTTTTAAATGAAGTTTATGAAGTTCAAATTTTAACGAAGCTAAATAACTAACCACAACAACGCTAATCCCAGTTGGAATTATTACATTATAATCGTATGTCATTTCAAGAGCTAAGACTACCGCTGTTAAAGGAAGTTTCATATTAACTCCCATAAAAACTCCAGCCCCAATAGCAGCAAAATAAAAAGGCTCAATCTCAAAAGGAAAATACAAATTCAAAACCTCTCCAAATCCATACCCAACCAAAGCTCCAATACTCATTAAAGCGATAAATATCCCCCCAACCGCATTCGCATAAATAGAAACACTCGTTGCAATAATTCTTAACAAAACAATTATAAAAATCATCCACAAAGGAAAATAATTTGAATTATTTATCAAAATCTTAACAACCTCATGTCCACTAAAAGCCGCATAAGGTGAAATTATTAAAATCGTTCCAATAACAAATCCCCCAATAACAGCTAAAATATAATTTCTAAATGGTAAAAATCTTTCAAAAATCCTAAGCCCTAACAAATACAAGACTCTATCTTTTAGATAAAGATAAAAAAATATAAAACAAGTGATAACAGGAATAAACAAAAAAGTAGCTATAATATATCTATACTCTACAAATTTACCCACAGAATAGTTAAAAATAAGAGGTTCTAAAAAGTGAAAAGCTATACTAAAAGCAATAACTCCTCCCAAAATCAAATACCCTCCAAAATCCCTAACAAACTCATAAGCTAAATTCTCAATCGCAAACATAATCCCAGTTACCGGAGAGACAAAAATAGCGGCAATCCCGCTGCTTGCCCCAATACTAAGAGAAACTTTTAAAAGATATTTTGGCAATTTCATAAATTCGTGCACCTTATCAGCTATCATTGCACCAATTGCCGCACTTGGACCCTCATTACCAATAGCAAATCCTGAGGCAATAGATAAAGATGAAGCAAAAATTTTAAGAAGCAGATCTTTTATCTTAAAATAGAGTTTATTTTTATCTATCGCATCGGCAATTTCTCTAACCCCATACTCTTTTACTGCTTTATTTTTTTGAATCAAATAGTTTACTATCAATATAGAAACAATCGGCACGGCATAAACATACCAAAAAGGAAGCTTTGGAATAGTTTCAAAAGGGTCACCTAAAAAAAGCAAATAAGATAAAAACTTAGTCAAAAGCCCATAAATAACAATAAATCCACCCGTTATACCCCCTACGATAAAAGATAAAAGAAGTAACCTTAACAAACTAACTCCTTATAGCATATTCCAAAGGGCTTTTACTCCCCCTATCAAAAATAAAAAAGCAATAGCTCCAATAATAAGCCCCATAAGTCTTGTTATAATCTTTAATCCGTTAACTCCAAGAAGCTTTGATACAAAAATTGCATTTCTTAAAGTAAGATAAACTATAAAAGATGAAATCATTATAGAAATAAGCAAAATTGCCTTTTGATGAAAAGTTATAGCCTTTTCGCTTAGCACAATGATAGTTGTAATAACACCTGGACCAAATAAAATCGGAATTCCAAGAGGGATAATTGCCACATCATCTCTATTTTCTGCGGCTTTATGTTCTTCTTTTGTAGCGTTTGTTGGAGCTATCTCTTTTCCCTGAATCATATTAAGAGCAATAATTAATAAAACAACTCCACCTATTGCTTTAATTGAAGGGATATTTATTCCAAAAAGCTTTAAAATAAATCCCCCAGCAAGCATAGTAACAACGCTTGCAATAAATACAACCAAACTCGTCTTTCTTGAAATCTCTGGAATTTCTGAATACTTCACCAAAGAGAGCATAATCGCAGCTGCTGCTATGGGATTTAGAATTGTAAGAAGTGAAATAGTATCAAATAATAAAAGCTTAAACATATGTTCCCTTTTTGAAAAATTTTAACAAAAAACAACTAAATCTTAATAATAAAATTTCGATTCAAAAACATCCGAAATAAAATCGCCAAGTGCCAATGCAACAACCCCCTCAATAATAGCTCTTAATGCGTCAAACTCTTTAAATATCAAAGCATCAATATACCAAAGCAAAAACATAATCCCAAAAACGGACACAAAAAAAACACCTACACACAAAAACCCGTAAATCAATAACAAAAAATCATTTTTTGTTTTTACATCTTTGTTGTTATTTTTAAATTTAGCAATCTTATAATAAAACTTAAAAAAATTATATACTATTTTGGATGTGTAAAATTTAACTTTTTTATCGGTAAAAGGATTTAATATTACCTCATGAAGCTTACTATACTTAACCTCGGATAAAAAGTTTTCAACTATTAATCTGTCGTTTTCATAAACCAAAAATTTGTGTTTTGATATCTCAAATTTATAATCTTTAAAATAAAGAAAAACAGTATCCCCTTTTTCTAAACGTTTTTTAGCTTTTTTTAAAAATCTTTCAAGTGCTTTTAGATAAAAATCATACGGATCATCCGGCAATTTTTTTAAAAACTCTTTATCATCATACAAAAGAATAATTTCTTTAATCTTTTCTTTTTCTCTTATAAAAAGCCCAACTCCTTTTGTACAGATAAAGTAGTTATATAGTTTTTTAGAAAACAATCCCTTATTATATAACTGATGTAGAGTTTCTACATTGCTTTTTGAATATAATATTTTTCCACAGTTTATAGGTGTTATGAAAAAGTAATTCATTATTCATTCTTTTTCAAAAAATATCATAATTTTCCCTTAATTTTTAAAAATTATATCATACACATTGAGTAAATTAAGAAATAGAAAGTTAAAGAAGTTATTCAGAAATAGTGACAAACACCAAAAAGTAGAAGTTAATTTAACTGGCGGAGAGGGCGGGATTCGAACCCGCGGTACCCGAAGTGGGTACAACGCCTTAGCAGGGCGCCGGTTTCAGCCACTCACCCACCTCTCCTTGTGGTTTGAAATTATAACAAAATTATTTTAAAATTCAAGTCAAAAAGGATGAATTTTGAAAAAAATCTTAATTTTATGCACTAAAAACAGTTGCCGCTCAATTATAGCAGAAGGATTAATTAATAAATATTTTCCCAAAATCAAAGCATACAGTGCCGGCAGCAACCCAAGCGGCAAAGTAAACCCAAATGCAAAAAAACTCTTAATAGAAGAAGACGCATGGAGTAAAGAATATCACTCAAAAAGCATAGAAGAAGCCCTTAAATATGGACCTTTTGACTTGGTAGTTACAGTATGTGAAAACGCCGCTAAAAACTGCCCAGCAATCCCGGGAGCAAAAACAATCAACATCCCTTTTAAAGATCCGGATGGAAAAGAGTATGAAGAATTTGTAAAAACAAAAGAGGAGATAAAAAAAAGACTCTTTAATGAAATCCGCAAGCATTTTCAGGTTTAATCTCTTCTACTTCTCCTCTTAAAAATTTCTCAATAACTTCTCCCACAGTAGGCGAAACATTATCAAAATAAACTTTTATCCCAGCTTCTCTAAATCCCATCAAAGGTCTTGCCCCAATCCCAGCTACTATCAAAGCATCAGCACCAAGATTTTTTATATTCTCCACTGCATTTCCACACGCCCCACCAGCGTGTCCTGGATTTTTGACAAAACCTACATCCTTAATATCATTTCCTTCAATATCAACCATCACATAAAAAGGAGCTTTCCCAAAATGAGCCCCTCTTTTTGCAAGAAGGCCATCAGGAGTGGAAGTTGGGATTACCACTCTCATACTAACTTCTCCTTAATTTTTTCAAGCACTTCAAGAGCTTTTTCTCCATCTTTTTTGCTAACTTTTATAATTTTAATCCCCTCCATCTTTAAAGCATCTTCCATATTCGGACCAATGGCTCTTACTACAATATAATCAACCCCGCTAAGCTTACTTGCTTTTACGTGTCTATGGTGGTGAGCTACCTCATCTGCCGTATATTCTTCTTGATGTTCGTGTTCATGTTCTTGGGCGTGGGTGTTTTCATTTAATGAAAGTAATTTACATCCATTCTCATCACACTCAAATATAGCAAAATAAGGAGCACGTCCTGTTCTTGTTACAATCTCTAAACTCTCATCTTTTACAGGCACTGCTATTTTCATTCTTCTTCCTTTATTTCTCCCCATCCGAGGAATTCGTTTGTGCGTGGTAAATATAGCACATCTTTTGGACGTATGTCAATATGAAGATGTTTTAGCAAATAATCTCTAACCTCTTTTACTCTCCAAAAGAAAAGCAAATCTCCCTTATAAGGCGTATTTGTCCAGTGCCCAACGCGAAGAGGTATCTCCCACTCATTTGCAATACTATTTTGAATTTCAGTTATCAAATCTTCAAATTCGGTTCCCTTCAAAGCCTTATGCTCATATTCAGCTAATGCTCTTGCATATGCTTTGCAGGCGTTTTTTATTTTTTCCATATTGCTTGATTTTACTTTAACATCCTCCAAAACCCCTTTAAAAACATCCATTCTAAAACTCTTAACAAACTCTTTTTTCTCCAAGTCAAAAACTTTGACAAGCTCATTTGAGATTTTATTTTTATCAAGATACATTTTCTCAGGTATTTCAATCCCTTCAAGCACAGGATATTTTTCAAATACTCTTTTTTTAACCTCTTTACTAATCTCTTTTAGCTTTGGCTTGTTCATAAGATATTTTTTTACTAAATTCTCCAAAGCTTTATCTTTTTTAATGTAATAAAAAACAACCGCACTCTCTAAGGCTTCAAGCAAAGCGTTTCTTGGCAAAAAAAAACCATTATCATCCTCTAAAAATCCCCCCTTCTCAAAAGAGGTTGGCATCCAAAAAATAAGCATCTTCTCTCCTTACTTAAACTCAGCCAAAGCTTTATCAATTTTTTGTGAAATTTTCTCATCAAAAAGTGCAATTGTAGGCACCATCCATTCAAGCCAGTATCTTGCCTCACCACTTTTATTCTCACCAAAGTAAGCAAGAGCAATCCTTCCAAACCCCATCTCTTTTTCAATCTTTTTCGCATCTCTTAAAAATCTTCTTGGAACTGGCGGTAACTCTTCAAAAGGTAAAGGCTTTCCTTCATCTCCGTGTTTTTTAACAAGACTTGCAGCACTTCCAAGATTTCTTATAGCTTCAATGATTTTTATGAATTTATGTTTTTTCAAAAACGCAAGCAACACTTCACCAGCTGGCACGTGTAAAATTGGAGTATCAATATCATCTTCTCTTAAATAAACGTATAGATACGCTCTTCCTTCAACCATTTCAATTTTTGCAAACATTTTTTTATTTTTTGGAAGTTTTTCAAGAATTTCAGTAACTTCATGATTTACTTCATCTTCTACATACGTATCACCTGCTTTTTTGCTTCCTTCTTCCACTCCCCAAAAAGTCTCAACTCCGTCTTTTTTACCAAATACTAAATCAAACCCCCATTTTTTTAAAGACTTTATCTTAAATTCCCTCTCTCTTGAAGGCTCTCCAAGAGTTTCAAATACAAGTGTGTTTAAAAGTTGTACTTCCCTTAGCTCAGTTATCATAATTCTCTCCTTTTAGTTTTTTATAATTATAAATTTTTAGCCTCTTTTTGTCAAGTTTTATGAGTTAGTTATAAAACTATAACAACTTTTAATAAAGTTTCATAACTTTTTCTTATAAAAGAAAGATTTAAAAGATAATTTTTATTTTTTAAGATAAAATTTCTCAAAAAAGGATACAAATGAAAAAATTTCTATCAGCTCTAACAATCGCATCAGTAGCACTATCTGCAAGTAGTGGAGCAAAATGGGGTTACAATGGCAATATAGGACCAGATCATTGGGGAGATTTAAGTCACGATTATATTATGTGCAAAGTTGGAAAAAATCAATCTCCAATTGATATAAGTGGGGCAGTTAATGCAAGCTTAACACCTCTTAACATCTATTACAATGTAAAAGCAAAAACATTTCTTAACAATGGACATACTCTAAAAGCCAAAATGAAAGAGGGAGCAAAACTTTATATTGATGGCAAAGAGTTTAAACTCATTCAGTTTCACTTCCATACTCCAAGTGAAAATACAATCAATGGAAAATACTATCCAATGGAAGCTCACTTTGTCCACTCTACAAAAGATGGGGAGCTTGCCGTGATTGGAGTTATGTTTAAGATAGGTAAATTCAACCCATCAATTCAAAAGCTAATTAACAATATGCCAAAAAAAGTCGGAGAAAAAAAAGATATCTGCCAAACAAACCTAAAAGCAAAAGATTTGCTTCCAAAAAGTTTAGAGTATTTTAGATTTAACGGCTCACTTACAACTCCACCTTGCAGTGAAGGGGTTAGATGGTTTGTATTAAAAGAACCAGTAGAAGTTAGCAAGGAACAAGTAAGAACTTTTGAAAAGGTAATGGGCAAAAATAACCGCCCACTCCAAGACTTAAACGCAAGGGTAATCCTAAAATAATCAAACTTCACCTGGTGGAGTGATTTTCTCCTTTTTAAGAAGTTTTTCAAAAAGTCTCTTATCACTCCACTCCTCTTTTATTCTATCACTAAATTTAATCTCTTCAAGTCTTATCTCACCCATATTTTTATTATAAGCATCCTCTCTAAAACACTCGGCATACCCGGTATCAGTTTCGTGAACTACAATTGAGTAAAGCTTTACCTCTTTCTCTCCGTTTTTAAATTCCATACATTCAAGTACTCTATCAATCATAACAAAAAAAACCCTGCTAAACTGTTCGGCACTTGGATTTACTGGAAGTTCTATCCATCTTTCACTAAATTTTTTAATAAATTCCCTATATTTTCTATCATCCTCCCTCCACAAAGTAACAGCGTGGTCAAAACTATCAATAAGCTCTTTAATACTGAGCTTCATAAGCCCAAAATCATACACCATCTGAGCGTTATCTAAAAAGTTGCTGCTAAGCTTAACTTCTACTTTGTAACTGTGCCCATGAAGAGAGCGGCTGCACCTCCTGCTTGTACACTCCCTTACAATATGAGCGTTTTCAAATTTGTAAAGTTTTCTTATTATCATCTCTCTCCTTTTTGATTTTAATCTCAAAAGGTATTGAATCTCTTATATGTAAATCGTGCTGATTAAAAGGAATTCTTATCCCATTCTCAACCAGACTCTCATAAATTAAAAACATAAAATCACTCACCGCATAACTTGGCCGCCTTGCATACTCACCTTTAATCCATACAACCAGCTCAAAATCCAAACTGCTGCTCCCTATAGATTTAAAAATTACCCTTGGAGTAACATCAAGCTTTTTATGTTCTTTTACATAAGGAAGCTTTGAGTTTTTAAGAGCCTCTAATAGAACTTTTTTTACCTTTTTTAAATCACTCCCATAAGCAACTCCAAAAGGGATTTTAAATCCTAACAACTTCATCATTTAAAGTCCAATTTATTACATTGTTTTGTATAAAAGTTTGGTTTGGAATAATTAAATCAATATTATCATTTGTACGGATAATGGTTGAGCGCATAGAGATATCAATAACCTCTCCTTTTGTGTTCTCATCAATTTGGATATAATCCCCAACCTTTATAGAGTTTTCAAACATTAAAATAATTCCGCTTACAAAATTACTAACTATATTTTGAAGCCCAAACCCAATCCCAACAGACAAAGCCCCAGCTATTATTGTAAGGGAGCTTAAATCAAGCCCCACAGCCTTCAAAGCAACCAAAAAAGCAACAACAAAAATAACATAATACCCAAGATTCCCAAGGAGCATGGCGGTTGAGTGGGAGAAGTTGTATCTTTTTCTTATGGAAAAGATCGTCTTTTTATAATACCTCCCAACAAAAAGCCCCGCTATTAAAATAAAAATCATTATTCCAAAATTTAAAGGGGTAATAACCATCTCCCCTATTTTAAAAAGGGGATAACTTAAAATATCTTTTATTTTAACCAAGATAGCCGCACTTTTGGCATTATAGATGATAATCTCATCTCCAAAAGAAAGTTTTTCAAGATTAATCAGCAGTCTTTTTAATCCATCATAAAAATCAAACTCCCTAGCTAACAAAAAAATCTCATCAGAAATCTCAAAGACTTTTTTATCTTCCCTTTTTAAAGAATCAAGCCACAAAATAAGATATTCTCTAATAAGCTTCTTTTTTATATCTAAAATGGAGTTGTTGATTTTTTCAATCTCTTTTTTAATTATCATCACTTTATTTACATCCACAAGGTTTTTTTGAAGGGAGATATCCAAATCCTCCAACTTTAATTTTTTACTTTCCAACAATCTCGTATACTCTTTTATCTTCTCTTTTGCCTTTAAAGTATCAAAATAAACCTCTCCCAAAGCCCTAAATGCCTCTTTTTCAAAAAGTGGTAGATGTTTATTTAAATAAAGATATATCTTTTGATTACTCAAAAGTTTTTGTCTGTAAAATTCTATCTGGGATTTAAATTTGGAATAATCAATAGAGAGGGTGGATATTTTTTTATTGAGCTCTTTGTTAATCTTGGGAAGATGTAAATATAAATTTTCAAGATATATTAACTTATAAAATTTATTAAGGTATTCCTTCTCATCTACTATATTAAAATCAATTTGAACAAAGGTAAAATCACTTTTATTAAAATCAAAAGGCTTAGAGTAAACAAAAACAAAAAAAAATACCAAAATAAAAAATCTCAATTATCTTCCTTTTTAAGAAGCTTCCAAAATAAAATATCAAACCCAACAATAAACACCAACACCAAAAAATCAGCAACCAACTCCAACAAAGGCTCTTTACAGGGTTTCGTTTCATAATATCTGTAAATTCCAGATATCTTAGGATAATTTTCTATAAGATAATTACAATCAATATCCCCAGTTAAATATCTCAAAATTAATATAAGATTATAACCATATTCCACTATTACAAAAAGACTCCCGACTATCAAAAAATAGATAAAAAATCTCATACACCTTTTTTCTTTCCAAAAAGCCTGATATGAATCCTATCACTATAACAATACCCGTTTTCTAAACAAAATTCCAATACAAGCGGAGCGTTTCTTTCAAGCTCTTCTTTGCTTGCCCCAAGCGGCATACAATAAATTTCGTTTTTCAAATTACCTACAACATCATCAATCTCTTCTTTTAAATCCCTATCAACTACAAACTTAAAAAAACTTTTCTTTGCATTTAGGGCATATGATTTTATTATCTCTTTTTTTACTCTCTTTTTATAATCTTCTCCCGAATTACTAAGCTTTACACTCATTGCAAATACAACGTCTTTATATTTTGGATATTTTTCAAAATCAACATCGATTGTAGCATTTGTTTCAATAGTAATTAAATTATCAAACCTCTCAATTAAAGGATAAAGCTCTTTAAAATAAAGCATCGGCTCCCCGCCTGTGATAACCAAATGAGGCTTAAATTTTAAATATTTACTGATCTCTTTTTCTATCTCTTCAACACTCATTAACTTCCATTCATTTTTGTAGGCTTTATCCACTGCATAATAACTATCACAACCCATTTCACCAAAACCGGGACACCTTAAATTGCACCCACCAACCCTTACAAAAACACTCGGATGCCCGGCAAACTTGCCTTCTCCCTGAATTGAATAAAAAATTTCACTAACAGGTATACGCCCAAAATCTTTTTTATCTATCAATTAACAACTCTCCATTTTTTAGAAACTAAAATTTTATCTTTTTCCAAAATCTTTCCTTCAAACTCATCCCCACTTTCCACAACCCCAACACCTTTAGGAGTTCCCGTCATTACAATATCGCCAAAATTTAACCCAAAAATCCTATCAATATCACTTAAAAGCCACTCTGGCTTATACATCATCAAACTCACATCACCTCTTTGAACAAGCTTACCGTTTTTATAAACTTCAAGACCAAGCGAATTTATATCATCAAACTCTACAAAATCGCTAAATACAGCCGCTCCCTTAAAAGCCTTCGCCCTCTCCCAAGGAAGTCCCTTTTTTTTAAGTTCACTTTGAATTTCACGCAGTGTAAAATCAAACCCAAACCCCACTTTAATCCTCTCCCCCATTAAAAAACAAATCTCCCCTTCATAGTGCATAGGAGAGTATCTTGGCAAAACAATCTCTTCACCGATACTTGAAAAAGGCTTCATAAAATATACAGGCTCACTTGGTATTTCATTGTTAAGTTCTTTTATATGCTCAACATAATTTCGCCCAACGCATACTATTTTATTTGCATTCATTTTTCTATCTCGCATAATCTTGCATACCCTTTCCCAACTCTTGCAACAGGCTCAAACTCACCATCCATTATCATTTTTTTAATTTCAAGAAAAAAAGGAATAGTAGCCATTTCATCATTTTCAAACGTCCCATAAAGAGTTGTTAAAAAGGCTCTTTTACATCCTTTAATAATTGGAGGGAAATTTTCATCAACTCTTTCAACCTCAATACCAAACTTTTCAGCTTCACTTTCATTTGAAGGTAAAACTTCACCCGTTTTATCCATTTTTTCATACATATCAAGAGGGACTAAACATACACTTGCTTTTTTTGTCTCTTTTATATTTTTAAAAGTATCTTTTGGTTCATCAAGCCCTTTTTTCTTCCTTCCTATACTAACCATTAGAAGTGGTGGCTTACTTGATACTCCTGTAAAATAACTAAAAGGTGCAACATTTATAACGCCGTTATTTTCAGTTACAATCCAAGCAACCGGTCTTGGAATAATATTTCCTGCCATTAACTTATATCTCTCACTAGGCTCTATTTGATTAAAATCAATAATTTCCATCTATATCCTTTATATTATCTCTCTTTTTAGCTTATCTATAATAAGTTTTTCTCTTTCTTTCAAAAACTCTTCATAATTTTTGCTCTCCCACAATTTCTCATCATTAGGAATAAGATGCCTTTTTATATAAAATTCTTTATTCTCAAGAGAATTTATCCAATCTTTTAACTCTTTTGCTCTTTTTTCATTTCTATTTATATCAGCTTCTAAAAGCTGAAAATTTCCAACAGTATCTACTATCTCTCTTGTAAAATTCTCTAATAAAGATTTTGGATGAATATGGTCTATATCGTCTTTTCTAAAAGAGATATTTTTATCATACAAAATATACATTAAAAAGTTAAAATCATAATCATCGAGTCTCTCTTTTTTAATTTCTCTATCAAAATCAAGAGGATGCTCTTCATACATCTTAAAAAGTTCATTTACAGGAAAATCTTTATTTTTATAGTTTTTCAAAACCTCCAAAATTTTTCTAACTCCAGTAGAATAAGCAGTCCAACCAGCCCCTCTTCTTCTAAAAACCTTATTAAGCATTGAAATATAAATCCAATTATAAATATCTTTAAAAGCTTTACTATTTTCGGCTTTACCAAAAAAGTTTTCTATTTCAGTATTAGTTTTATTCAAAT
This sequence comes from Nautiliaceae bacterium, assembly GCA_039831175.1. GTDB lineage: Bacteria > Campylobacterota > Campylobacteria > Campylobacterales > Nautiliaceae > Caminibacter. Next base: position 4,484 of record JBDONU010000121.1, on the reverse strand, counting down.
GAAAAAGATAATAAGTAATAAAATAAAGGGGAATAATAGATGGTTTATTAGAAGTATAGAAAGAGTATAATCTACTTGCTTTTAAAAACTGCTTAGTCCCTTTTAAGCTTGAGATTATTCTATCTCTTTTTGTTTCTATAAATTCTGCATCTTTTTTATCTATTTCGGTAATCTTTTTTTTATGATTATCTTGGAGTAAAAAAATTAACTTAATAACTTCATCTTTTGAAAAGCCAATATCTTCAAACTCTTTTACATCATTATACAAAAACTCTTCCATACTTGCAGTAAAGCCTTTTAAAGTCGATGCCATAAGTTCAAGAGCATCAAGCTTTGTGCCACCTTGATTTAATCTTCTAAAAAGCTCTACTGCCATAAGCCTATTTTCTAATTTATCTTTTCTTTTATTAATAGTTACAATATCAACTCCAATTACTTGTTGAGAATTTATTTTGGATATAAATCTATCTATATTTTTTTCTACTTCTTTTCCTTCAAGCTCCAATGTTTCCATTATTTCATATTTATCGTCACTTTCTATAATAAGCTCATACAAATCTTTTACTTTTACAAACTTAGCTTCTCTTTTTCCATCTTCTGTTTCTACTTCATTTTTTATTTTATCTTTAAAAAACTTAAATACATAATCGTTATTTGAGTATAAATCAAAATAGAGCTCTTTATTGTTAAAGCTTCCTTTCAAACCTATATAAAAAGCCGATAATCTTTGCTGACCATCTATAACATAAAACAAATCATCCATTAACTTTTCACTACTCTTGGAAAAAATAAAATCTCCTACTTTATAATCCCTAAAAAAAGGTCTATATTCAAAAAGAGGCTCTTTGTTTCTTAAATCCTTTAAAAGCATAATAGCCCCAAAAGAAAAACCTCTAAGTAATGAATCAAAAAGCATCTCTATCTTTTCTTCATTCCAAACAAGACTTCTTTGAATAACGGGCAATACATACTTTTTTTTGTCAATAAGTTCTACAACATCCGATAATCTCTTAGACTCCCATTTTGACATATCCTACACCCCCCAAATAGTAATAACAATTTCACGTAAACTCGGATAGTCTCTGTGTTCATTTAAATAAATCCCCTGCCATGTACCAAGATTTAAACGTCCGTTTGTTATAGGAATATTAAGACTAACCCCAAACATAGAAGATTTAAAGTGTGCAGGCATATCATCTGGACCTTCAAGAGAATGAGCATAATTATATCCATCTGGCACCAATGCACTTGAAATTCTCTCCATATCAATCCTCACATCAGGACTTGCATTTTCATTGATTGTAAGAGATGCGGAAGTGTGCTTTAAAAACAGATTCATAACCCCCATTTGAATATCATCTATCTTTATAGCCTCTAAAATTTTATCCGTAATAAGATAAAACCCCCTCTTTGGGGCTTTAATCCTTACTATCGTCTGGCTTATCTTCATATTCAACTTCTTTTGCATCATCTTCATACTCAGCATTAAAATTAATCACTAAATCATCCCTTAAAGCATTCAAAATATCAAAAAACTTTAATAGCTTCTCATCCTTTACCTCAACCTTTACAATCATCCCTTCTCCTTTTTAATACAATTTTAACTAAAAATCATCAATATTAAGCTTACCTTTACTATAATTTACAACATTTCCCTCAAAAAAGTTTGTTTTTTGCTCATTAAACGAGCTAAAACTATCAAACCAGCTAATAGGATTTTTAAGTCCAACCTCTGGAAACAGAAGTTCAAGTCCCATAGCCTGAGCTCTTTTATTTGCTAAATATTTAGTAAACCTATCAATTAACTCCTTACTCATTCCAAGAATTTCATCATTTGTAATATAAAACCCCCAATCTCTTTCAAGTTCATATGCTTGATAAAGCATCTCTTTTATATTTCTAATAACTTCTGGCGTAAAAAGGTCTGGAAATTCTTTTTTTATCTCTTTAAAGATATTTGCAAAAAGCAAAGTATGAGTTACTTCATCTCTTTGAATAAACCTAATCATCTGAGCACTTCCTATCATCTTACCAGCTCTTGCAAGCACATAAAACGCAGCAAATCCATTATAAAAATAAATTCCTTCTAATGCTTGATTTGCAACAATCATATAAATTTTTGCCTCATCATCTCCATTTAAAGCTTTCATCCCCCACTCTTCATACACATTTCCAATAAACTCATTTTTCTTTCTCAGATTTTCATCACTTCTCCACATCTCATAAATTTCATCCGTATTAAGTGAAATACTATCAACCATCACCGCATAACTTTGAGAGTGAAGTGCTTCTTCAAATGCTTGTCTAACCAAACACATATTAACCTCAGGCGCCGTAATCCAAGGATTTACGTGGTCTGGGGTGTTGTTTGTTTGAATTGAATCCATAAAAATAAGCTGGCTTAGTGCCTTATCATACATTCTTTTCTCAGCTGGAAGAAGCTGGCGATACTGCCTTGCATCATCTGTTAAATCAACCTCTCTTGGAAACCAAGTATTTGCAAGCATCATCTCCCATAAATTATAAGCCCACTGATAAGATAGTTTATTTAAATTAATTATTCCTTCTGTACATCCGTTTATTATTGAAGTTGTACTACCTTTGTGCATAGGACAATTATAGTTATAAAGTTTTTTTACTTGCATTTTTCCTCCTTTTATTGACATCCAACACATTCAAAGCTTCTATCCATTACCTCTTCAACCTCTGGCGATTTACTTCTTAGATAATAAAATGATTTAAGTCCAAGTTTCCATCCAAGCATATAAATATCATTAAGATACTTTCCGCTTGCTTTATCCGGTGAGATAAAGATATTTAAACTCTGTCCCTGGTCAATCCATTTTTGTCTAATAGCTGCCGCTTTTACCAAAATTCTCTGGTCAAGCTCATAAGCTGGGGTATAAAATCTCCAACTGTTTGCATCAAGCCTTGGTACAACAACCGGGATAAGTCCGCTTAGATTTTCTTCATACCACTTCCTTTTATAAACCGGCTCAATCGCCTGGGTTGTACCAGTTAGGATTGAAATTGAAGAAGTTGGCGCAATTGCCATTAAATAACCATTTCTTATTCCTTTTTTCACTTTCTCTCTTAACTTATCCCAGTCATATTTAAGTTCTCTTTTTACCAGTTTTTTTGCCTCTTCATTAGCCGTATCTATTGGAAGCTCACCCTTACTCCATCTACTACCCTCAAACTCCGCATAAACCCCTTTTTCTTTTGCAAGCTCACAACTTGCATCTATCGCTTCATAACTTATCCCCTCAAACAACTCATCAATAACTCTTAAATGTTCATCACTCCCCCATTCAATATGATTTGTGGCAATAAGCTCAGCCTCTCCCATAGCTCCAAGCCCAATGGCTCTGTTTTTTAGGTTTGTATCTTTTGTCTTCTTTACCGGGTAGTAATTTAAATCAATTACATTATCAAGCATCCTTATTGCAATTGGCACAACCTCTTTAATCTTTTTAGGGGTATTTACCTTCGCTAAATTTAAACTTGCAAGGTTACAAACAGCCGTTTTACCCTCTATTGGAATTTTTTCAACCATATAAACTTTTTTACCGTCAATTGAGTGAAGAGATGTTAGCTTTTTACCCTTTACCACAACCTCAACATCTCCAAGCGATAGCTTAACATCTTCTTCCTCTTCATAAAACGCTTCACTCCCATCTTCAAAAGTAACTTTTACTTTGTAATGATTTGGTTGGGTATTTTGAAAAATTTCTGTGCATAAATTTGAGCTTCTTATAATTCCTGAGTGAAAATTCTGGTTTCTTCTATTTGCTTCATCTTTAAAGCAAAGAAAAGGATTACCAGTTTCATAATACTCTACTAAAATCTTTTTCCATAAATCCTTTGCTTTGATTTTTCTTTTTGGAATTGACGGGTCATTTTCATACTCAATAAATCTTTTTTCAAACTCCTCCCCATAAACTTCCGTTAAATCCGGCACATCATAAGGATCAAAAAGGGTCCAAAGCTCATCATCTGCAACTCTTTTCATAAATAAATCGGGTATCCAAAGAGCTGGAAACAAATCGTGAGCACGGCGTCTCTCTTCTCCGCTGTTTTTCTTTAAATCAAGAAAATCAAGTATATCCATATGCCAAGGCTCCAAATAAACGGCAATAGCCCCTTTTCTTGTTCCAAGCTGATCAACCGCAATTGCAATATCGTTTGTGATTTTTAACCAAGGAATTACTCCACCAGCTGCGTTTTTATGATTGTCAATAAAGCTTCCAAGTGCCCTTATTTTAGAAAAGTCCCATCCAATTCCGCCTCCAAATTTGGACAAAAGAGCCATCTCTTTGTATGAGTCAAAAATTCCTTCAATATTATCCGGACACGACCCAAGATAGCAACTGCTAAGCTGATGACGCGGGGTTCTTGCATTGCTAAGAGTTGGGGTTGCTACCATTACTTCAAATTTGCTTATAACATCATAAAACTTCTTAGCCCAGTATCCCCTTATTGAT
>JBDONU010000033.1:0-2854 GCA_039831175.1 Nautiliaceae bacterium | reverse complement strand
CCTCTTTTTTTATCTCCCATTTAAAAGCTTTGTATTTTTCATAAAAATAGAATAAATCCTTTAAAAATTTAGCCTCAACATAATCAAAATAGTCTTTAAAAAATCTTTTTAATTCATCCAAAACATCTTCAAACCACTCCTCATAAAGCCCCTTTTTCTTAAAATACTGATACTCTTTCATACTCTCTTTGCTAAACCAAGTAGTCTTATAAATCTCATAAAAATCAACACTCACCGCATCAACCGCTCTGCTTGAAGCTTTTGGGTGGTTTAGTATATACTCTTGAAATCTCTTAAAAGCCTCTTTTGCTTTTGTTTCATCAAACTCTTTTACTTTAATCTCAACATCTTTTAACTCTTTATCTTTTTCATAAAGGGTATTAAAAAACTCAATCAGTTTTGAAAACTTCTCTTCTCTTATTGCAAACTCAATAAGCCTTTTAAAATCCTCCTCATTAAGAGTCTCTAAAAATCTATCAAACAAATCCCCAACTTCCCCAATCCTAAAAGAGCTCCTAACCCCTGCAAAATAACTAAACTTTCTTAAAATCTTATTAATAAACGAATCAATTGTCTGAATATTTATATCACTTGTTAAAAACTTCTTTAAAAGCTCCTCTTTCTTATCTAAAAGCTCGTTTTTGCTTATGTTTAATTCACTTCTTATCATCTCAATTACATTTTCATCATCACCAAGTTCTCTTAAAAACTTAACAATCCTCTCTTTCATCTCGTTTGCGGCTTTGTTTGTAAAAGTAATTGCAACAACATTTGAGGGAATGTCTCTGTTTAAAAGTGCAATATATCTGTTTGCAAGTCTAAATGTTTTACCACTACCAGCACTAGCTTTTACTGCTAAAAGTCTTTTCATATCTCTCTCCCACACGCTGTTTTATAATCGCAAAATTTACAAATGTCGCTTGCTTTTTTTACCCTCTCTTTCCCATTTACTTCATAAACAATATCCTCTGCCTCTTTTACCCTTTTTGGAAGATTATTTAAAATCTCTTTTAATTCATCAATCTTTAAAACCCCATCAATTAGCCTCACTTCTGCCAAATCCCAAATAAATGTCTTTATCTCTTTACCCGGAAAATTCTTTTTAGCCCACAAATAATAAAATGTAGTTTGAAACTCATTTACATAGTTTTCATTTTTTAAAGCATCTTTTGAAGTTTTGTAATCAATTAAAACAACCTCTTTATCTTTTATATCAACTCTATCTATCCTCATACCAAGTCTTTTACCCTCAAAATCAACATAAAAAGTCTTCTCAGCCAAGTTTTGACTATATTTCATCTGTTCAAAATCAATTTCGCAAAATCTTTTTATTTTCTCACTCCACTTTGTAAAAATATCAAACTTCATTTTTTTGCTTGCATTATTATTTAAATACTCCATAATAAAGTCGTAATACTCATTAATTGAATTTATATTATCCTTATTTTTTACAGCTTCTTCTATTGCTTTGTGAAATAGATTTCCAAAAAGCTCTTTTTCATCTTTTTGGGTTATGTTTAAGACTTTTGAAAAATAGTATCTCTTAGGGCATTCTATAAGTGTTTTTAACTCTGTTGGGAAAATCGGCTCAATTACTTCAAACTCATCATCATACTCAGCAACCTCAAAAGAAGAGTAATCAAAAAGCTTATACTTCTCATCTTTTGTTTCACTCTCTTTTATTTCAAGCTCATACAAAAATCTGCTAACACTTGTATCTTCATTTTTTATATAACTAAGGGCTACCCTTTTTGCATTATTAAAAAGAGAATAATAATAATGTTTTTGAAGATTCTCTTTATCTTCTCTGGTAGGAAGAGATGCGTGCTTTCTTATAAAGCTGTTTAAAAACATATCATTCTCACTAACCCTTGGGACAAACTCCTCATTAAAATCAATAACAATCACTCCCTCAAATTCCATCCCTCTGCTTTCTAAAACTCCCATACACGTAACCCTTCCGCTATATACATCATCAAAACTAAACTCTTTAAGCCTCTCTAACACAAAAAACAAAAACTCTTTCTTACTCTTAAAAAATCTTCTAAACGCATTTAATTTAAAAAGCTCTTCGTCAATAACTTTTAACTCCCTCTCGCTCGCGTTTTTTCTAATAAATTCAATTAAATCACTTCTATCAAACTCTTCTAAATAATCCTTACACTTTCTAAAAGATACCTCATCTTTTAATACTAAATAATCATATATCGCTTTTAACTTGATATAAAGAGGACTTCTTGTAAAACTCTCCCCCATTGCAAAGTTTAAATTCTTATACTCATCAAACAACTTTAAAAACTCACTAAAACTCTCATCTGGTAAAATTAGGGCAATCTTATCTGGGCTAATTCCACTTTCTACAAACTCCGCAATTTTAATAAATACAAACTCTATTTGCTTCATTCTATCACTAAATGCTTCTACCTCTATTTGTGGGCTTTTTTTCTCTTTTTTTATCTCTTTTAAAGTATTGGAGTGAAAATCAAGAAGATACTCTTTCTCTTTTAAAGAGAGTTTAAAAGATTTTTCAAGCAAGGGCTTATTAAATCTATCTACACTAAAATAGATTTTAATCGGTTTTTTTATCTTTTTTAAAACTTCAATATCAAACTGACTCAAATAGCCATCAAGCCTGATTTCTATCTCTTCAACTCCCTCTAAAAGCCCCTCATTTATTCTAAAATCCTCTATCAAAAATTTATCGATATATCCATCTTTACTTAAAAGCTCTTTGTAATTTTTTCTAATCTCTTTTAATATAAGCAAATGCTCCTCATAATCTAAATAGATATCCTTTAACATCACATCATCAATATCGGCTCTTTCTAAAAAAAGCTCATTAAAAAAACCAAAA
>JBDONU010000045.1:0-36308 GCA_039831175.1 Nautiliaceae bacterium | reverse complement strand
AGTTTCTGCCTGTAAGTAAGTTTTTACCCTTAATTCCTCCTCTGATTGCACTCTCTTCAATTCTGTTAAACACTCTCCATAAATCATTGCCTTCATCTCCTTTTCTTTTTACTTTTAGCATTGAGTTATAGTCTATTTTGTGATACTCTTTAAACCTTACTTCCTTTGCGGCTTTTGCAAGGGAGAGCTGTTCGTAAGGTGAGAGTTCAATTTGTTTGTAAAGTGAGATTTTTTTAGTTAGTTCTGGTAAATACGCAACTATTTCTTTTATTGCTTCTTCTACCTTAAAAGAGTTATAGCCAATGTGTTTTATGTTAAACGATTTAAACTGATTACCTACAACAAGTCCGTTTTCGCATACAAACCTAAACACTCCAAGTTTAATGATAAAAGATGATGTTTTATCGTGTGAGTTTGTTAAAATAATCTCTGGAATGTCAGGTTCTTTTGTCAGGATATGGTCTAAGTGTCTGAATCTGATAAGATGTTTTTGATAGCCTTTTTTATTAAGGGTTCTGACCCTACTTTCCTTTACTTCAACGGGATACCATCCGCTGTCCCTGAATACATCTATTACACTAATTGTAGGAATAAAAGCGTATCTATCGCTTACGTCTTCAATGGGATGAGAGGCAAACACGCTCGGTGCTTTGTTTCTTAATATTTCGTTGTTTAACGGCATAACAATACTCATTTTTTGCTCCTTATACCATCAATTACATCTAACGCTGCATTAATTACATTAGCCACTTTTTTTGCTCTGAAATACCATTTTGCTAAATTCATAAAAGCCTCCTTTTGTATTTTTTTCATATGTATATAACGCAAAAGAGGTTATTTTTTCGTTAATAAGGTTTTTGCGATATTAGCCATAATATTTGTAGCTTCAACTAATACTTGAACTTCTCTCATATTGCCTCCTTTTGAATTGATAGATTACAAATTTAATAATTACCATTAATTTAAACATAGCAGCTCCTTCAAATATATATACCTTAAAAAGATGGATTTTTCCTATTTTTGATAAAATGGTAAAATATAAATCATAAAGGAATTAAATGAGTGAAAAGGATTTTTTACATAATCTTGAAAAAAAGCTTTGGAAAAGTGCCGAAAAATTACGCTCTAATCTTGATGCAGCGGTTTATAAGCATGTAGTTTTGGGACTTATATTTTTAAAATATGTATCAGACTCATTTGAAGCAAGAAGAAAAGAGCTTGAAAATGAATTTAGAAATCCAAATAGTGAATTATATCTTGGCGATGATGAAGAGTTAATAAAAGAAGAGCTTGAAGTAAGGGATTATTACACTGAAAAAAATGTTTTTTGGGTGCCAGAAATTGCCAGATGGAAATATATCCAAGAAAACATTAGGCTTTCAATTGGTGCAAAATTGCCTGATGGCAAAGAATTTAAAAGTGCTGGTAAATTAATAGACGATGCACTTGAAGCAATAGAGAGGGAAAATCCAAAGTTAAAAAGAGTATTAAACAAGGATTATGCAAGGCTTCAAATAGAGCAATCAAAACTTGCTGATTTAGTAGATTTAATAAGCGAAATACCTTTTGAACATGAAAGCCTAAAAGCAAAAGATATTTTAGGTCATGTATATGAATATTTTTTAGGTCAATTTGCAGCAGCGGAAGGTAAAAAAGGAGGACAATTTTATACTCCAAAATCTATTGTTAATTTAATAGTTGAAATGATTGAACCTTATAAAGGTAAAGTATATGACCCAGCAATGGGAAGTGGAGGGTTTTTTATAAGTAGTGAAAAGTTTATTGAAGCTCACGGTGGGAGAATAGAGGATATTTCAATATACGGACAAGAATCAAACCCTACAACTTGGCGACTTGCTATTATGAATATGGTTATTCGTGGGCTTGATTTTAATTTCGGCAAAGAGCCAGCAGATACTTTTACAAAAGACCAGCACCCAGATTTGAGAGCAGATTTTGTTTTAGCAAATCCTCCTTTTAATCAAGATGAATGGTGGCATCCGAGTTTAGAAAATGATAGAAGATGGATTTATGGAACCCCACCAAAAAGCAATGCCAATTTTGCTTGGATGCAGCATATGCTATATCACACGGCACCAAATGGAGTAGTAGGACTTGTGCTTGCAAATGGCTCTTTAAGCTCTACAACAGGTGGAGAAGATAAAATAAGAGAAAATATTGTAAAAACTGATTTAGTTGAAGCAATTATAGCACTTCCTGATAAACTGTTTTTTAATACGGGAATACCTGCTTCTATTTGGATTCTTAATAAAAACAAACCCCAAAAAGGAAAAACTCTTTTTATTGACGCAAGAGATTTTGGGCAGATGTTAGATAGAAAACAAAGAATATTAACTGAAAAAGATATAAAAGAGATAGCTTCTACTTTTCATAAATTTAGAAAAGGTGAAGATGTTGATAAAAAAGGAGTTTATAAAGTAGCTTTAATAGAAGATATTGAAAAAGAAAATTTTATTTTAACTCCTGGAAGATATGTAGGTATTGCTGAAAGTGATGAAGAGAAAGAGCCTTTTAAAGAAAAAATGGAAAAGCTAACTAAAAAGCTATCAAGCGAACTTGCGAAAAACAGAGAACTTGAAAGTTTGCTTATACATAATTTAAAAGAGCTTGGATTTAGTTTAGAGGATAGCAAATGATAATTGTTACTTCAAAAGAAGATATTTTAGCGTTAAAAGAAAGCTTTGAAGTAGAATTTAAAAAAGCAACTGGTAAAGATGGAAGAGGGAAACTACCTAATGATTTGTTAGAAACATACTCTGCAATGGCAAATACAAATGGAGGTAATATATTTTTAGGAATTGAAGAAAAAGGTGAAAGCATTGAGATTATAGGTATCAAAAATCCAGAAAATGTGATTAAAGAATTGTTTGATATATTGAATAATCCTCAAAAAATAAGCCTAAATATTTTAAAGAATGAAGATGTGCAAATTCTTAGTATTGAACAAAAAAACATTATTTGGATAAAAGTTCCAAGAGCATCAAGAAAGCAAAGACCAATATATAAAGGACAAAACCCACTAACAGGAACTTATATTAGACAAGGTGAGGGAGATTATAAATGTAAGCCTGAATGTGTAAAAAGATTTTTGGCTGAGCAAATAGAAGATAGCAGAGATAGTGAGGTGCTCAAAAATTTTGGTTTAGATGATATAGAACTTAGCACATTTTATGCATATAGAAATATATTTAAATCTCATAAACCTGACCATCCTTTTATTGAATTAAATGATATTGATTTTTTAAGAAATATTGGTGGATATGGTAAAAACAGAGAAACGGGAGATGTCGGCTTAACAAAAGCAGGACTATTGATGTTTGGAAAGCAAAGAGCAATAGAGGAAGTTTTTCCATATTATATGGTTGATTATCAAGAAAGACCAAGAGCAGTAGCTGAGAGAAGATGGGTTGATAGAATTTATCCAGATGGCACTTGGAGTGGAAATATTTTTGATTTTTATAGAAAAGTAATAGTCAAGTTATATGAAAATCTAAAAGTGCCATTTAGTCTAAAAATGCACAAAGACAAGAAGACACTCCAATACATCAAGCTATTAGAGAAGCTTTAATTAATGCATTAGTTCATGCTGATTATAGCGAAAGATTATCAATTTTAGTTGTAAAAAGACCAGATATGTTTGGATTTAGAAATCCAGGGCTTATGAGAATTCCTCTTGAAATAGCAATAAGGGGAGGTGAGAGTGATTGTAGAAATAGAAATATTCAAAAAATGCTTATGCTTATAGGTTATGCAGAAAAAGCAGGTTCTGGAATACCAAAAATATTTCAAGCATGGAAAAAATATAATTTTGCAAAACCGCTATTATATGAAAAAAATGAACATCATCCTCAAACATTATTGGAATTACGAACTATTAATCTATTAAGTGAAGAGACTATTAATGAATTAAAAGCTATGTTTGGTAGTAAATTTGATGAACTAAATGAGCAAGAAATAACAATACTAGCAACTGCTTATATTGAAGAAGAGATAAACCACAAAAGAATTTTAGAGATTTTAGATATGCATCCAAGTGATGTAAGTAGTATTTTGAAAAAATTAACAGAAAATGGCTTTTTACAAAAAGAAGGAATTGGAAAAGGTTCAACATATAAATTAGCTACTGAGGGTATTAGAACTTCTACTGGGGGTATTACAGAAGCTACTGGGGGTATTAGAAAGTCTACTGAGGGTGTTATAAAAACTACTAAGGGTATTAGATTTTATAAAAAAGAAGATATTTCATCAGAAATTTTAGAAGAAATTAATAAAATAATTGCTCCAATTGCTAATAAAAAAAGAGTTAAAAAAGAGAAAATGCATTCAATTATTGCTGATATTTGTAAGTATGGATATTTTTCACCTGAGCTTTTAGCAATTCTATTAAATAGAAACAAAGACTTAGTAAAAGATTATATTTCAGAACTTGTAGCAAAAGAAAAGCTATATCCGTATTTTTCAAGTCCAAATAGTCCAAGACAAGCATATACTTCAAAAAAGGAAAAAGATGAGTGAGTGGAAAGAGGTTAAGTTGGGAGAGTTTATTAAAGTGCAAGGAGGGTATGCTTTTAAAAGTAGAGATTTTTTAGATAAAGGAATTCCCATTGTAAAAATAAAAAACTTAGTGAATAATAAAATAGACTTAACAGAAGCAGATTATGTAAATGAAGAATTTTTAAAAATAGCTAAAAATTATATTATTAATCATGGAGATGTATTAATATCGATGACTGGCTCTAATGTAAATCAAAGTAACTCTATGGTAGGAAAAGTTGCTTATGTTAATAAAAACATTCCTGTATGTTTATTAAATCAAAGAGTGGGTAGATTGATTTTAAAAAATAACAATATAGAGTTGAAATATATTTTTTATTTCTTATCTCAAAAAGAGGTTCAATATTATTTGGCTTCTAATGCAAGTGGAAGCGCTAATCAAGCTAATATTAATGCGTCTATAATTGAAAATTTAAAAATACCTTATAAAGATTATGTAACAACTAAAAAGATAGCTGATATGTTATCTATAATAGATGAAAAGATTGAAACATTACAAAATATAAATGAAACACTTGAAGAGATGGCAAAGGCTATTTTTAAGTCGTGGTTTGTAGATTTTGACATTGTAAAAGCAAAAGAAGAAGGCAAAAGCGATAGCGAAATAGCCAAAGAGTTTGGAATAAGTGAATATATTATAAAACTTTTCCCAAGTGAATTTATGGAAAGTGAAATTGGCAAAATTCCTAAGGGGTGGGAGGTTGTTTATTTAAAGGATGAGTTTAAATTTGAAAGAGGGGTAGAGCCAGGAAGTAAATTTTATTTTGAAAATCCGACAGAAGAAGAGATTAAAAACAAAAATTTAATTCCTTTTTATAGGGTAAAAGATTTAGAAACAAAAGCAAATGTATATATTCCAACAAAAGTTAGTAAAAATAAAATATCTAAATTTGGAGAGGTGTTGGTTTCTTTTGATGGAACAATAGGTAGAGTGAGTGCATTTTTAAATGGTAGTTATTCAAGTGGTATTAGAAAAATAACTGCTAAAAACTATTCAAATGCTTTTATTTATTTTTTAATGCAAAGTGATTACATTCAAGATTTAATTAAACAATATGCAACAGGAACAACAATATTACATGCTGGAAAATCAATTAATTATTTATACTTAGTTAAAAATGAAGATGTTATTAGAGAATATGAAAAATTTACTATTCCTATTTTTGATGAAATATTAAACAACACCCAACAAATCCAAACCCTGCAAGAACTAAGAGATACTCTCTTACCAAAACTAATAAACGGGGAAATTGAAGTTGATGAATTGGATATAAAAGGAATAGAAAATGGGCTTAATTGATGAAAACCAAGTAGAAAATTTGGCAATTGATTGGCTAAAAGAGTTGGGGTATGAGTATAAGTATGGAAGTGAGATTGATAGAAATTTAGATGAGGTTATACTTGAAGATAGATTAAAAAATGCTCTAACAAAAATAAACAATTTGCCAAGCGAAGCAATTGAAGAAGCGGTTATTTCATTAAAAAAACAAAACTTCCCAACTCTTATACAAAATAATAAAGAGTTTCACAAAAAACTAATAGAAGGTATTCCGGTAGAAATTGCAAAAGATGATAAAAAAACTACTGAAATAGTAAAGCTAATTGATTTTGAAAATCCCGAGAATAACGATTTTTTGGTAGTTAATCAATTTAGCGTTAGGGGCAAAAAAACACACAGAGCGGATGTTGTAGTGTTTATAAATGGAATGCCTCTTTTTGTAATGGAGCTAAAAAATCCAGCTGAAGTTAATGCCACTCTTTTTGATGCGTATGAACAACTTCAAACTTATAAAAACAATATAGAGGATTTGTTTATTTACAATGAAGCTTTGATTATAAGTGATGGAATCGAAGCAAAAATAGGCTCTCTTAGTAGCAATTTTGAAAGATTTATGTATTGGAAATATGTTGATGATGAAAAAAATCCATTTTCTTATCAGCTTGAAACATTGATTAAGGGCTTTTTTAAAAAAGAGTATCTAATTGATTATATTCAAAATTTTATTACTTTTGAAGATGACGAAAAAGAGATTATTAAAAAAATTGCCGGATATCATCAATTTCATGCAGTAAGACGAGCTATTAAAGCCATAAAAGAAGCAAAAAACGGTAAAGCCGGGATTGTTTGGCATACACAAGGAAGTGGTAAGAGTTTATCTATGGTGTTTTTAGCTGGTAAAATTATAAAAGATAGGGATTTAAGAAATCCTACTATTTTAGTAGTAACGGATAGAAATGATTTAGATGACCAGCTTTTAAATACTTTTGCAAAATCAAGTGAGCTATTAAAACAAAAGCCAATTCAAGTTGAAAGTATTGATGATTTAAGAGAAATACTTAGTAAAAAACAAAGTGGCGGGGTTATATTTACGACTATTCAAAAGTTTGCACTAAAAGAGAATGAAGATAAATTTCCAACTCTAAGTCTTAGAGATAATATTATAGTAATTGCAGATGAAGCCCATAGAAGCCATTATGGATTTGAAGCGGTATTAAGAGGTGATAAATTTAAATATGGATATGCAAAGTATCTTAGAGATGCACTTCCTAATGCTACTTTTATAGGATTTACAGGAACACCGATTGAAAGCGAAGATAAAGATACAAGGAGGGTATTTGGGGATTATATCTCAATTTATGATATAGAAGATGCTGTAAAAGATGGAGCAACTGTGCCAATATATTATGAAAGCAGGCTTGCTAAGTTAAATATTGCTAATTTAGAAGAGATTGATAGTAAGATTGAGAGTTTATTGAAAAATGAAGATGAAATAACAAGAGAAAAAATTAAGAGTAAATGGAGCAATTTAGAAAAACTTGTAGGAGCAAAAGAGAGGTTAAGAGCCATTGCAAAAGATATAGTTGAACATTTTGAAAATAGGCTAAAAGTCCTTGATGGTAAAGGAATGATTGTAGCAATCAGTAGAGAAGTTGCGGTAGATTTGTATAATGAGATTATCTCTATTCGTCCTGAGTGGCACAGTGATGACCCATTAAAAGGTTTTATAAAAGTGATAATGACAGGAAGCAGTAGTGATAGTGAGAAATTACAAAAGCATATTTATCCTAAAAAAATAAAAAAAGAGATAGAAAGAAGATTTAAAAACCCAGATGATGAACTAAAACTTGTAATTGTAGTAGATATGTGGCTAACAGGTTTTGATGTACCAAGCCTTCATACTATGTATATTGATAAACCAATGCGTGGGCATAATCTGATGCAGGCAATTGCAAGAGTAAATAGAGTATTTAAAGGGAAAGAGGGAGGATTGATAGTTGATTATATAGGAATAGCAAATGAATTAAAAAATGCCCTAAAAATTTATACAAGCTCAGGCGGTAAAGGAAAAAATGCAATCTCTATTGATGAAGCATATAATGAGATTATAAAAAGAATTGATATTATTAGGGGAATGTTTCATGGTTTTGATTATTCTGAATATAAAACAAATCCTTATAAACTTTTAGCACCTGCTGCTAATTTTATTTTAGGACTTGAAGATGGAAAAAAAAGATTTTTAGATGAGGTTACGGCTCTTAGCAAAGCTTATAGTTTGTGTTCAACTCTTGAAAAGGCTAATGAATATAAAGAAGAGATAGCATTTTTTCAAGCCATAAAAAGTATGTTCTTAAAATCTGATGTAAATAAAAGAAGAAAAACTAATAAATCAATCAAGCATATCATTGATAACTCCATAAAAGTAGAAGGTATTGAAGATATTTTTGAATTGGTAGGGTTAGATAAGCCAAATATTTCTATTTTATCCGATGAGTTTTTAGATGATGTAAAAGAGATGGAGCATAAAAACTTAGCAGTAGAACTTCTTGAAAAGCTACTTAGAAATGAGATTAAATCAAGAAGTAAAACTAATATTGTAAGAGAACAAAAATTTTCTGAGAGGCTAAAAAGTATTTTAAATAAATATCATAATAGAACTATCCAAACCGCTCAGGTAATAGAAGAACTTATAGCAATGGCAAAAGATTTTAGAGCTGAATTTCAAAAAGGGAACAATTTAGGATTAAATGAAGATGAAATTGCCTTTTATGAGGCATTAGCACTTAACGAATTGGCAGTTAGAGAACTTGGGGATGAAACACTTAAAAAAATAGCCATTGAACTTACTGAAACCCTTAGAAGAAATGTAACTGTTGATTGGAAATATAGAGAAAACATAAGAGCTAAAATTAAAAATAGAATTAGAATACTGCTTAGACGTTATAAATATCCGCCAGATAAAACAAAAGAGGCAATTGAGATGGTTTTGAAACAGGCTGAAAGAATTAGTGATGAGTGGAGCAATGAATAGTAATATTAAAAATAGTTTATTTTATCAATTAGTCAATCTTTTTGATAATATCTCAGAAGTTGAAGATGAATATTATAGAAATATTGAAAAAGAAAAATTATTTCAATTAATTGCATTTGTTATTTTTAGAGATGATGTGTTTGAAACATTCTTTAGATTATTTGAATTAGAAGCTTCTAATATATATGAAAAGAATGTTGAACAGATATTTTCAGGCGAAAGTATTAATAACATGAAAAATTTGAAAAATAGATTATTTAAACTTGCAGGGTATCATTATAATGAAATTACAAATTCAATGTTTGATATATATCATTTAATAAAAGTAATTAAATTAGGAAAAGGAAAGTTTTATATAAAAATAGAGTATACTAAATTAAAAAGTGTATTAGCATTGAAAAATTTATATACATTACCTAATTATAGCAATATGCCGTTCTCATATAAAAATAGAAAAATTAAAATATTACAAATTTATACAAACTTACCTGAGGAAATAAATAAACAAATTTATCAATTGATATCAAAAATTGGCTCTGATAAACAAAAACATTTATCAATAAAAGATGTAAAATGCACTGATTTAAAAAGAAAACTTACAATGTTATATTTGTTTAGACAAATTCAAAAAGATTATCCAAATCACAAAAAACAAGAACATATTTCAATTCTTATAAATAAGCTTAAACAACTAAACAAAGAGTTAAAAATAGATTTAATTAAAAAATGTAAATTATTAAGGGATAAGTTTGATAAAGATACTGTTTATACAGAAGCTAAAATTTTATATAAAGAAGTTAGCTATCCATTAAATGGAAAGTATATCTGGGGAGAATTAGATAAATATGATAAAGCTATTAAATTTTATAATAAAAGCGAAAAATGAATAGTATTAGTATTAAATTTTCTTATAAATTTAAAAAATTTTTAGAAATGAGTAAGCAAATACTATGGCAAGTTGATAATATTTCACAAGAAGACCATAGAAAATTTATGACTTTTTTAGAAAAATATAAGCTTTTTTATATCTATAAGTTTTTTTTTATAGATTATCCTGATAAAGAATTAACACTACCTGAATATAAAATTAAGCATTATATATCATTATACAAACAAAAACAGATAGATATTGAAGAGTTCTCAACACTTCCTTTTTATCACGATACACAAGAAAAAGCAATCTATTATATATATACTGACAATCCTATAAAGTATTCATTAAGTATTCATAATTTCATTAAAAATATAAAAAAAGAAGAAAAAGTCAATAGACCTTCAACAAATAACACAATCAGAAATTTATTATTAACACCTATTGACGAATTAGATTATCAATTAATGATTTTAAATATTCCAGAAGAAACAATGGATAATGTAAATAAAAATGAAGAATCTAAGAAAACAACTTCTGAAAATCAGATAAATAAAATTTTAGCATTAAGTAATGAGGAATTTTTATCTCTTTTTGAAATGCACCAATTATATCAATTCCTTATAAATATGAATACAAAACTGCATAATAAGAACATAAAAAAGATTGAAATTATCTTTGAAGACTGTCTACAAGAAGGATTTGACTTTAATATAAATAAAGAAAAGTTTATTTATGAAGTAATAGCAATTTGGAAAAATATTATTAAGCCATATTCTAAATACAAAGAATGGATAGAAATATTTGATGATATAAATAATTTAATATGGGATAATAAAACAAAATTAAAGTCATTAATCAAGAACACTCAAAAAGAAATAAAAATATTAAATAATTTGCTAACTGTCAGTCACACTGTCAGTTAAAATCCCACGAAAATAACTGACACTGTTTGGTTTGTTTTGTGAAAGTGGCGAACTTTAGGGGATTTTGATTAAGTGGCGGAGAGGGTGGGATTCGAACCCACGGTACGGTTGCCCGTACAACGGCTTTCAAGGCCGCCGCCTTCAACCACTCGGCCACCTCTCCATAAAGTGGTGCCCGGGGCCGGACTCGAACCGGCACGGGCTTAATCGCCCGAGGGATTTTAAGTCCCTTGCGTCTACCAGTTCCGCCACCCGGGCTTGGGGTAGAATTGTAGCATAAGTTTCTTAAAAAAAACTTAATGGAGGCGCCACCCGGATTCGAACCGGGGATCAGGGCTTTGCAGGCCCCTGCCTTAGCCACTTGGCTATGGCGCCAATGGAGCGGGCTACGGGACTCGAACCCGCGACCTCCACCTTGGCAAGGTGGCGCTCTAGCCAACTGAGCTAAGCCCGCTTTGTAAAGCGAATTATATCAAATTTTTATAGCTTTTCAAGAGAATTTTTCTCCATCTTGAATTAATTTATTAAAAACTTGCAAAGTCATTTTCACATCCTCTAACGCATTATGATAGTTAACTTGCATATTTCCTAAAAAAAACGCCACCGCTTCTTCAAGGCGAGGCTGCTTTTTTTTATCCAAAACAACAATATCCCAACTATAAAACATAGTATCAAATATTGGTACCTCTATAATGTTTGGAAAATGCTTTGCTCTTTCAAGCTCCCTTTTTAATATTCCAAAGTCAAAAAAAACATTATGGCCAACAACCATATCAACCTCATCAAACAATGCTAAAATTTCATTCTTTCTTTCCATAAAAGTAGGTTTATCTTTTACCATCTCTTCACTTATTTTATGCACTTCATAAGCTTCTTTTTTAATCTTTGCTTTTGGATTTAAAAGCTCATAAACCTCTTTTTGAATCTTAAATTCACTTAAATCCTCAATTACAAAAGCGTATGAGAGGATGTATCCGAAAATATCAGTGGTCTCCGTATCAAAAACTCCTACTTTTCTTACCCTAAATTCCAACGGAACCCTTTTAAAATCTTGAAGGTAAAGTTTTAAAAACTCTTTTGAATTAAAAACCCTCCCAAAAGAGATTGGCTTTAATCTCTCCATAACTCCATCTCTTTCTAAAACAACAGAAACCAAATAATCCTCATAATTCCTAAAAATAGAATTTTCCCTCAGATCCTCTCGTAAACACTTGCTAAGATAACTTTTATCTTTTTTAAGCTCATTTAAAGCAAACTTGCGAGTCTTTTTGTTAAAAATAGTAGCTCTTCTTAAAGCTTCAATCTTTTGAGGAAGTTTCACTTTTTTCCTTTTTTCAAAATTATATTTAAACTTTTGTATAATTGCATATAAAAAAGGTGCATTATGCCAAAAAGAGAAGATATAAAAACCATTCTTTTAATAGGTTCAGGACCAATCGTAATAGGACAAGCAAGCGAATTTGACTACTCAGGAGTCCAAGCCGCAAAGACTTTAAAATCTCTTGGATACAGGGTTGTTTTAATAAACTCAAACCCAGCTACAATTATGACCGATCCAGAATTTGCCGATGCTACTTATATTGAGCCAATTACCCCAGAAGTTGTTAAAAAAATAATAGAAAAAGAAAATGTTGATGCAATACTTCCTACAATGGGAGGTCAAACCGCTCTTAATGTTGCGATGGAGATGTATGAAAAGGGGATGCTTGAAGGTATAGAGTTTCTTGGAGCAAACCCCCAAGCGATTAAAAAAGGTGAAGATAGAGAAGAGTTTAAAAAAGCAATTGAAAAAATCGGATTAGACCTTGCAAAAAGTGCAACAGCTCACACCCTTGATGAAGCGGTCAAAATTGCAAAAGAGATTGGATTCCCTTTGATTGTAAGGGCAGCTTATACTCTTGGAGGACTTGGGAGCGGAGTTGCTTATAATATGGATGAATTTAAAGAGCTTGCAAAAACAGGACTTGAAGCAAGCCCAATTAGCGAGATTGAGATACTAGAAAGCCTCCTTGGATGGAAAGAGTATGAGATGGAGGTAATTCGTGACAAGGAAGATAACTGCATAATTGTATGTAGTATAGAAAACTTTGACCCTATGGGAGTGCACACAGGAGATAGCATAACGGTTGCCCCGGCTCTAACACTAACAGATAAAGAGTATCAAAGGTTAAGGGATGCAAGCTTTGCAATTTTAAGAGAGATTGGAGTGGATACTGGTGGAAGTAACGTCCAGTTTGCTATAAATCCAAAAAACGGTAGAATGGTCGTAATTGAGATGAATCCAAGAGTTAGCAGAAGCTCAGCCCTTGCAAGTAAAGCCACAGGCTATCCAATAGCAAAAGTTGCCACCCTTCTTGCTGTTGGATATACGCTTGATGAGATTAAAAATGACATCACAGGGACTGCTGCAAGTTTTGAGCCGGTGATTGATTATATTGTTACAAAAATTCCACGCTTTACATTTGAAAAATTCCCAAGTGCCAATTCAACGCTAACCACTTCAATGAAAAGCGTTGGAGAGGTTATGGCAATTGGAAGGACTTTTAAAGAGTCAATCCAAAAAGCACTCTGCTCCCTTGAAACCGGACTTAGCGGATTTGAAAGAAGAGAATGTGATGAGAATGAACTTATTAAAAAGCTTAGAATTCCAAACGATGAGAGGATTTTGTATGTAGCAGAAGCATTTAGGATAGGTAAAAGTGTTGATGAAGTATATGAACTAACAAACATTGATAAGTGGTTTTTAAATCAAATTAAAGAGATAGTAGATTTTGAAAAAGAGATTGATATTGAAATTTTAAACGATGAAGAAAAATTAAGAAAAGCAAAGACTTACGGATTTAGTGATAAGATGATTGCAAAGTTAATCGGGGTTAATGAAAACGATGTCTATAACGCAAGAAAAAGATTGGGAATTGAGCTTGATTATAATGAAGTTGATACATGTGCTGCCGAATTTGATACCACTACAAGTTATCTCTATTCATCAACAAATATTACAAAAAATGTTCCTCTAAGAGAGAGTGACTTAAAAGATGAAAAGAAAGTATTAATCCTAGGAGGCGGTCCAAACAGAATTGGACAGGGAATTGAATTTGATTATTGTTGCGTGCACGCAGCTTTTGCACTAAATGACCTTGGAGTGAAGACGATAATGTATAACTGCAACCCAGAAACCGTATCAACCGATTATGACACAAGTGATGTCTTATACTTTGAGCCAATTGACTTTGAGAGGGTAAGAAATGTAGTAGAGCGTGAAAATCCAGATGGAGTAATTGTCCATTTTGGAGGACAAACTCCACTAAAACTTGCAAAACCCCTAACAAGTATTGGTGCAAAAATTATTGGAACGAGTGCCAAAGTAATTGACATTGCAGAAGATAGAGAAAAATTCTCTGAGTTTATAAAAGAGCTTGGACTAAATCAACCTCAAAATGGAACTGCTTTTACAAAAGAAGAAGCTTTTACAATCGCAAAAGAGATTGGATATCCAGTGCTTGTTAGACCAAGCTATGTGCTTGGTGGAAGAGCTATGAGGATTGTTTATAACGAAGATGAACTTAAAGAATATATGGATGAAGCAGTAAGTGTTAGCAATGAAAGTCCGGTATTAATTGATAAATTTTTAGATAGAGCAATTGAACTTGATGTTGATGCAATAAGTGATACCACAGAAGTGTATATTGGCGGAATTATGCAACATATCGAAGAAGCTGGAATCCATAGTGGAGATAGTGCGTGCAGCTTGCCAAGCGTTAGTATTAGTGAAGAAAAATTAAAAGAGATTGAAAACGCAACAAAAGAGATTGCTTTAAAACTTGGAGTAAAGGGACTTTTAAATATCCAATACGCCCTTCACAAAGATAAACTCTACCTTATTGAAGTAAATCCAAGAGCAAGTAGAACCGTACCTTTTGTAAGTAAAGCCACAGGCATTCCAATGGCAAAAGTTGCAACAAGAGTTATGTGGAATTTGACTTATAATCCTAAGATTAATGATGGAAAAGTATTAAAAGAAGCACTTGATTTTTATGATAAATATAATGTCGTAGAGTGGAATGGGAATGTTTACAAACCAAAACTAAAAGGACACATAGCCGTTAAAGAAGCGGTATTTCCGTTTAACAAACTCCCAGGAGCTGATTTAATTCTTGGACCGGAAATGAAATCAACCGGAGAAGTTATGGGAATTAGTAAAAGCTTTGGAGAAAGCTTTGCAAAAGCACAAGCAGCGGCTAAAAATTTCTTACCAACAAACGGAAAAGTATTTATCTCCCTAACAGACCTTGATAAAGAGTTTGCACCAGAAATTGCAAAAGCATTTAAAGAGCTTGGATTTGAGATTGTAGCTACAAGCGGAACTTATAAAGTGATAAAAAATGCCGGGATTGAGTGTGAGAGGGTATTAAAAGTTAGCGAAGGCAGACCAAATGTCGTGGATATGATTAAAAACGAAGAGATTAGCTTAGTTATTAATACCAGTGACAATAAAGCCAGCAAAGATGATGCAAAAATTATAAGAAGAGAAGTACTAAACCAAAATATCCCATACTTTACAACAATCCCAGCAGCCCGTGCGGCAATTGAGGCAATTAAATTTTTGCAAAACTCACAAATTAAAGTAAAATCTATCCAAGATTACTTTAACTCATAACTTTGGTTATGAGTTTTTGACTTTTGTTTAAAAGATTGATTATAATTATTTAAAAAGAAAGGTGATGATCCCAAAAAAAATTTTAAATAGAAAAGAGTCCCTTAAACTTGAAAACACATTAATAACAGGTCCAAAAAGAGTCGGTAAAACTTTTTTAATATTTAACTTCTTAAAAAATTTCAAAGGCAAATATAAATATATTGATTTTAAAGATTATAAAGAAAAAGACTTTAACTTCAAAAACTGTGATTTAGTAATCTTTGAAAATTATGACTTTTCAATCCCAATTCCAAATAAACCAACTTTTATAACTTCAACTAAAAGTATCTCCATTAAAGGATTCAAAAAAATAGAATTAAGAGCACTTGATTTTGAAGAGTTTTTCGCATTTGATAATACTCTCTCAATCAATGCCTCTTTTGATAAATTTTTAAGACTTGGAAATTTCCCAAGAATAATTAATGAAGAATATTTTAATAATGAATACTTAAAAGAAACATTCGAACTTTTAGAATATGACAAAAGAATTTTAAAAATGTTTTTAGCAAACATAGGCGAAAAATTTACTCTCTATCAAATATTCCAAATCCTAAAAAGAGACTTTAAAATAAGCAAGGATAGATTCTATTCAGTCGTAAAAGAGTTAATAGAAGATAGAGTCATTTTTGAAGTTGAAAAATTCAACTCTCCAAAATCACCTAAAAAATTTTTCTCTTATAACTTTGCTTTTAAAAATATCCTAACAAACAGAAAAAATATCCAGTATACATTTGAAAATATTATCTTTTTAGAGCTAAAAGAAAAAGTCTACTATAAAGAGGGAGTTACATTTTACATGCCAGAAAAAAAAGAAGCAATCTTAGTCTCACCTTTTGCTGATAAAGAGATAATTAAAGAAAAACTATCAAAAATAAAAGATATAAAAAAATTAACAATTATTACAATCTCAAATGAATTTGAGATAAAATACCAAAAATTCAAAGTGGAGGTGATGCCATTTATACAATGGAAATTTGCGGAATAGACGAAGCTGGCAGAGGATGTTGTGCTGGACCTTTGGTTGTTGCTGGATGCAAATTTATCAAAAAAGATAAAATAATTAAAAAGCTAACAGACTCTAAAAAATTAACTCCTAAAAAAAGAAAAGAATTTTTTGAAATAATCAAAGAGATTTCAATTTATCATATTGTTTATAAAGAACCACAAGAGATTGATAAAAAAGGACTAAGTCAAGTTATAAAAGAAGCATTAATTGAAATTAAATCCACAATAAAAGCAGATGAATACATTTTTGATGGAAATACAAATTTTGGAGTAAAAGGAATAAAAACAATTATAAAAGGAGACTTAAAAATAAAAGAGATTAGTGCAGCAAGCATTTTGGCAAAAGTCAGTAGAGATAAATTTATGATAGAAATGGACAAACTCTATCCTAACTATAATTTCAAACAACACAAAGGCTACATAACAAAAGAGCACATCCAAAAAATAAAAGAGTATGGATATTGCGATATTCACAGAAAAAGCTATAAACTAAAATCAATTCAAGGAAGATTATTTTGAAAAAGATAGTAATAGTTTTGATTACTATAAAAATATACGCCGCATTTCCAAGCTGGTATTATAAAATCAAAAATGTAGACAAACAAAAAAAAGCATTCGTATCAATTATGCTCCCACTCATTAAAAAAGAAAATCAAAGTATTTTAAAGCTTAGAAAAAAGATAATATCAATATTTAATGACCCTTACTTTTTAATAGAACCTAACAAAGTTATTTTCCTTGCCAAAATTGCTTCTATTTATCATATAAAAGAGCTAACAAATAAAAAAGAGTTTTTAAAAAGAGTAGATATAGTTCCTCCCTCCCTCGCACTCGCCCAAGCAGCAGTTGAGAGCGCTTGGGGTAAGAGTAGATTTGCAAGAGAAGCAAATAATTTATTTGGGCATTGGGAATATTCAAACAAAGGATTAAAACCAAAAAGCAGATACAAAAATATAAAAATTGCCTATTCAATAAAAATTTTTCCATCAATTGAAGCATCCCTTAGAGCCTATATGCTAAATCTAAATAGAAATAGAGCCTACAAAGAATTTAGAGATTTAAGAAAAAAAATAAGAGAACAAAACAAAACCCTAACAGGCACCAAAGCAGCTGAAACTCTTAAAAGATATTCTCAAAAAAAAGAGCTTTATGTTAAACTTTTACAATTCATAATAACTTCAAACAACTGGGAAAAATATGATAAATAAAATACTCTCTTACCTCCCTCACTTGCTTAGCTCAATCTTAATCTTAATAATTGGCCATTT
The DNA here is from genome assembly GCA_039831175.1 of Nautiliaceae bacterium. Lineage (GTDB taxonomy): Bacteria > Campylobacterota > Campylobacteria > Campylobacterales > Nautiliaceae > Caminibacter. Next base: position 18,657 of record JBDONU010000045.1, on the reverse strand, counting down.
TATCGTCAAATGGATATCAAAATTTATAGTAAAAGCATTTGAAAAGATTAATTTAGATCCAACCTTAGAGAAATTTCTTCAAAGACTAATCTACTTTGGACTTATTTTTTTAGTAATCGCAAGTGCAATCAACGCTCTTGGAATAAATACAACTTCATTTGCCGCTATGATTGGAGCCATTGGAGTTACAATTGGGCTTGCTTTACAAAAAAATTTTGCAAATATCGGAGCTGGGATTGTTATTTTGATATTAAGACCATTTGAAGTTGGAGATTATGTTGAGATTGGAGGAGTTGAGGGAAGAGTCAATTTAATAGGAGTTTTTCAAACTCACATATTAACAAATGAAAATACTCTAACAATACTCCCAAACTCAAACATAATCTCTACAAAAATCATAAACTATTCAAAAACAAAATCCAAAAAAATCTTCCTTCAAATCAAAGCTACATCCACCAAAGATATTAACTCTTTAAAACAAAACATCCTAAATGTAATCTCTTCTAATCCAAATATCCTAAAATCCCCTCCTCCCTCCATTATCACAACCTCAATCTCTCCTACTTCCATCTCTTTTACCGCTTCTTTTTGGGTAAAAGAAAATCCATCTTACATAAAAAGCTTAATTTTAGAAGAGTTTAAAAATAAATTTAGCGATTTAGAAATTGCTTAATGTTTTGATAAATCCCATCCATTAACCTCTCTCTTGCTTCAATACTCGTCCAAGCAATATGAGGAGATAAGAGAGTTTTATCTTTAAATTTTAGTAAAGGATTATCTTCGTTAATTGGCTCTTTTTCAAACACATCAAGCCCTACAAAAATATTTTTAACGCTAAGTGCTTTTGCTAAATCTCTCTCATTTATAATTCCACCTCTTCCCAAATTTAATAAAATCGCCCCATCTTTTATTTTCATAATCTCATCAAACCTTATTAAATTTTTGGTATTATCATTTAAAGGGGCGTGAATTGAGATAATATCGCTACTTTTTAAAAGCTCATCAAGCTCTACTTTTTTATACTCTTTTGAGTTATTTTTACCGCTTGTTGAATAATAAACAATCTCAGCCCCAAAAGCCTTTGCAACTTTTGCAACCTCTTTGCCTATACTTCCAAGCCCAATAATCCCCCATCTTTTACCCTTTATCTCAAACCAAGGCACAATATGAGTAAAAATTTTACTTTTTGAATACTCACTGCGAGTATATTCATCAAAATATTTTACCCTATTCAAAAGCCCAAGCACTAATGCAAAAGTATGCTGTACAACAGAAAAAGTAGAATACCCACTTACATTTTTAACTAAAATCCCTTTTTTCTTTGCATACTCTAAATCTACATTATTCATCCCAGTTGCCGCAACTTGAATAAACTTTATGTTAGAATTATCCATCACCTCTTTATTAATTACAACCTTATTTGTCACAACAATATCCACATCCTTTACTCTATCTATAACCTCATCTCTTAAAGTAACATCATACACCCTAACATCTCCAAACTCTTTAAACCTATCAAAATCAACATCTCCAAGCGTTAAAGCATCCAAAAATACAATCTTCATCTCTCTCCTTTGATATAATTTTCAAAAAGGTTAATTATGAGAATAATTTTACTATTATTTATTGGAATTTTTAGTCTTGGATTTGAGATAAGTGCAACTTATAAAGCAAACTATGGATGGTTTGGGACAATTGCTACTGCAAGCGGAAATTTTAAAAAATTTAATTCGCATTATCTAATTACTACAATCTCCAAAACAACTGGATTTGCAAAAAAATTTATAAATCTAACCCAAATCTACCAATCAAATGGAATTATTAAAAATAATATACTAATCCCTCTTGAATACAAAAGTATAATCATAAGAAACGGAAAACAATATACCCTTATTTACTCTTTTGATTACAATAACTCCAAAATTTATAAAACAAAGTATAAAAATGGAAAATTTATCTACAAAAAAACCCTTAACTTTTTTGCAAAAAACGATATTTTGACCCTTTATTGGAATTTACCAAAAATAATGCACTCCAAATTCCAAACTTTTAAAGCATTAGGAGGAGAAAGGCACACAGGAAGGGTTGATGTTAGCATTCTTCAAAAATCAAAATCTACAACAAAATTAAAAATTAACCTCTACAATAAAGTATTTGCCGGGGATAAGGGAATTTTATTTTTGGATGTTAACAACTCCAATTGGGTAACCATAAAAGGAGTAGTAAAAAATGTTTTAAAAGTAGGAGATGTTAAAGGAGAGATTACTTCTTTAAGAGTTCTCCCTTAACTCTAAATATTTTGTATCGTAATTATTATTTAAAAAATCTTCATTTTCAAGCATTTTAAGATGAAAAGGAATGGTTGTTTTAATTCCAGTTATTTTAAATTCCCTTAATGCCTCTTTCATCACTCTTATAGCCTCATCCCTATCTTTCCCCCAAGTAATAACCTTCGCAATTAAGCTATCATAGTGTGGAGGAATAATATATCCAGCATAAATATGAGTATCAACCCTTACATCTTTTCCACCTGGCACATATAATTTTTGAATCTTTCCAGGATTTGGCACAAATTTCTCTGGATCTTCGGCTAAAATCCTACACTCAATCGCGTGTCCTTTAAATTCAATTTCATCTTGACTTGGAATTTTATCCCCCTCTTCAATCCTTATCATCCACTCCACTATATCAAGCCCTGTTACCATTTCACTTACCGGATGCTCTACTTGAAGGCGGGTATTCATCTCCATAAAGTAAAAATTCAAATCCTTATCAACCAAAAATTCAATAGTCCCAGCACTATAATACCCAATCGCTTTTGCCGCTTTTACCGCCGTATCAAGAAGCTTCTTGCGAGTTTTTTCATCAAGAATGGTAGCTGGGGACTCTTCTATAAGTTTTTGATGTCTTCTTTGAAGGGTACAATCTCTCTCTCCAAGATGAACAACATTCCCGTGTTTATCTCCAAGGATTTGCACTTCAATATGACGCGGTTTTTGGATATATTTTTCCATATAAATAGTCGGGTCTCCAAAAGCACTCTCAGCTTCACTGCTTGCGGCTAAAAAGGCGTTTTCCAAATAACTCTCATCTTCAACAACCCTCATACCTCTTCCACCACCACCGCTTGCAGCTTTTAAGATTACAGGATATCCAATCTCACTAGCTACTTTTTTAGCCTCTTTTATGCTTTTTACAGCCCCATCACTCCCGGGAATTACAGGAACTCCCGCTTTTTTCATAACCTCTTTGGCTTTGCTTTTATCTGCCATAAGCTCCATAACTTCAAGACTTGGTCCAATAAAAGCGATATTGTGAGCTTTGCAAATTTCTACAAAGTTTTGGTTTTCACTCAAAAACCCATATCCCGGGAAAATCGCATCACACTCCGTCATCTCAGCGGCTGTAATGATTGCGGGAATATTAAGGTAGCTATCGCTACTTTTTTCAGGTCCCACACAAACCGCCCCATCTGCAAATTCAAGATAAATTGCATCTTTATCCGCTTTTGAATAGATACAAACCGCCTCTTTATTTAGCTTATGAATAGCCCTAATTGCTCTAAGCGCAATTTCTCCCCTATTGGCTATTAAGATTCTTTTAAGTCTCATTAACTTAGCCTTTTTACTCTAAATAATGGAGTATCATATTCAACCGGTTGTCCATCTTCTACCAAAACTTCCAAAATCTCACAATCAAACTCAGCTTCAAGCTCATTCATAATTTTCATTGCCTCAATAATGCACAAAGTCTGCCCCTTTTTAACCTTATCCCCAACCTTTACATAAGGAGGGCTATCAGGACTTGGTGCTTGATAAAAAGTCCCTACCATTGGAGAAGTAATAAGCTCACCTTCTACTTCGCACTCTGGCTTTGCTTCAATGTGTTGAACAATTGGCGTCTGTTGAGGTTGTTGAGGAGCTATTACTTGATTTTGAGAATTGCTTTGAGGATTATTTTTATCAATATAAATTCTAAATTCATCATTTTCAAATTCAAAAGTACTCGCACTTGATTTATCAAATGCTTTTAAAATCTCTTTTATAGTTTTTAAATCCATTCTCTCCCCTTAGGCTTTTAGTAAAATAATAACATAAATTTGATACAATTTTAAGAAAAAGGAATTAAATGGGGGTAAAGTCGGATAAATGGATTAAAAAAATGGCAAGAGAGTTTGGAATGATAACCCCTTTTGAAGAAAAGCAAGTAAGAGATGGCATCATAAGCTATGGAGTTAGCTCATATGGATATGATATAAGAGTTAGCGACGAGTTTATGGTATTTACCAATATAAATTCAACTATCGTTGACCCTAAAAACTTTGATGAGAGAAATGTTGTAAAGGTAAAAGGAGATTGCATTATACCTCCAAACTCTTTTGCACTGTGTAGAAGCGTTGAATATTTTAAAATGCCACGGGATGTTTTGGCAATTTGCGTTGGAAAAAGTACTTATGCAAGATGCGGGATTATTGTAAATGTAACCCCAATTGAGCCTGAGTGGGAAGGGCATATTACCATTGAAATATCAAACACAACCCCTCTTCCAGCAAAAATATATGCAAATGAAGGAATTGCTCAGCTTATCTTCTTAGGGGCTGATGAGATGTGTGATGTTAGCTATGCCGATAAAAAAGGAAAATACCACGGACAAAAAGGGATAACCCTTCCAAAAGTTGAAAAAGGTAAAAAATGAAACTTTGCATTGCACTTGATAGTAAAAGTAAAGAAGAGAATTTAAAACTTGCAAAAGAGCTAAAAGAGTATTCAAAGGATGTGTGGCTAAAAGTTGGTTTTAGAAGTTATATAAGGGATTGTAAGGAATTTATTATTGAGTTAAAGAAAATGGGGTATAATATATTTTTGGATTTGAAGTTATACGATATTCCAAACACAATGGCAGATGCAAGCGAAGAGATAGCAAAACTTGGGGTTAATATGTTTAACATCCACGCAAGTGCCGGAAAAAGGGCAATGGAAGCGGTAATGAAGAGACTCTCAAAATTTCAAAATCGCCCATTAGTCTTAGCGGTCACCGCTCTTACAAGCTTTGATGAAGAGGAATTTAAAAAAATTTACGGAAGCGACATTAAAACAAAAGCAAAAGAATTTGCCCTTTTATCTTATGAAGCCGGGCTTGATGGAGTAGTTTGCAGTGTATGGGAGAGTAAAGAGATAAAAGAAGCTACAAGTCAAAATTTTATTACCTTAACTCCTGGAATTCGCCCGTTTAAAGAAAAAGCGGAGGACCAAAAAAGAGTAGCAAATATAAAAGAAGCAAAAGAGAATTTAGTAGATTTTATAGTAGTGGGAAGACCAATTTATAAAGCAAAAAATCCAAAAGAAATCGTAAATAAAATTTTAAAGGAGATTCAATGAAAAAATTTATTTTAAGTTTAAGTATAGCGGCAAGTCTTTTTGCATTTGATAAAGCATTACCTCAACAAGAGGTTATAAACATCCTAAAATCATCGCCTATTTATCCAGAACTTAGTGCGGCAATGAAAAAAGATAAAAACATCAAAATAAAAGGGACTAAAAAAGATAATTTCTACATTATAGAAATTGACACTCCAAGAGGAAATGGAATTATTTATATTACGGCTGATAAAAAATATACAATTCTTGGAAGAGTAATTGATAACAAAACAAAAAAACCAGTTATGCCAAACTTCCCTAAAAATGCAAAAATTATCAACCAAGGAGTGCTATTTAGCTTTGGAAGCGGCAAAAAAGATTTATATCTTGTAACTGATCCAGAGTGTCCATTTTGTAAGATGATGGAAAAACAAAAAAAAGAGTATTTAGCAAAAAATTATAAAGTCCATGTTATTTTATACCCTCTTCCGTTTCATAAAAACGCAAAAGCTATGAGCTATTACATCTTAGCTGGAAAAACTGATGAAGAGAGGGCAAAAAGATTAAAAGAAGTTTTATCAGGAAGCAATGAGTGGAAAAATTTCCACCCTACAAAAGAGCAGATTAAAAAATTCAACGAAGAACTTGAAAAATCAAAAAAAGCAGTTGAAGAGCTTCAAGCAAGAGGAACCCCAAGTTTATACGATGAAAATTTTAAACCCCTAAATTGGACTCAAATAGGAAATAAAAATGAGTCTAAGTAGCAATTTCACAGACGCAGCTTTATGCTGTGCTTTAAAAATCATAAGAGCTTTACATGAAGAGCTTAACTTATTTGAAGAGAAAGGAATTGGATTTGGAGGTGATAGAAGCTTAAACATTGACCTTATTGCTGAGAAAATTTTAATTGAAAAGCTATCAGAATTTGGAAACATTTTAAGTGAAGAGGCTGGATATATTGATAATAAAAAAGACAAAACAATAATAATTGATCCAATTGATGGAAGCTATAATGTATCAAACAATATTCCATACTTTGGGACAAGTATCTATTTTGAAGATACTGCAAGCGTAATAGTTAATTTAAGCAACGGAGATTATTTTATAAGAGATGAAAATGGCAAAAAGTTTGATAATCTTTTTAGAAAACCATTTCACGCAAACTTCCGCCACGATGTCGTGATTTTTGAAAAAGCATATAAAAATCCAGAAATTGTTACTAAACTTGCAAAACATAACCTGAAATTTAGAGCACCAGGAGCTTTGAGCTTATCTCTTGCATATGGAGAAGCAAGCAAAGCAGTAATTTACAAAGGTGAAATTAGAGAGTTTGATATAGCAGCTGCAAAATTTTACAATAGCGATTGTTTTTGGCATTTTGAAGATGATTTAATTGTAATGAGCCCAAAATATGAATACTTAGAAGAAATTTTAAACATTATAAAGGAATAAGATGGGATTTGGAGACTTCCTAAAAAAATTTAAACGCCCACAACCAACTACCCAAGAAAATCCTAAAAACTGGGTAAAATGTCCAAGATGTGGTAATATTATCTTTTACAAAGAAATTTTAAAAAATGAAAATACTTGCCCTCAATGCGAATACCATTTTAGAATGAAAGCAGAAGATAGAATAAAACTTCTTGCAGATGAGGGAACTTTTGTTGAGTATGACGCAAACTTAGAACCAGTTGACCCTTTAAATTTTGTAGATAAAAAAAGCTATAAAAAAAGAATTGAAGAGAATTATAAAAAAACTGGAAGAAAAAGTGCAGTAATTGCTGGGGAGTGTAAGATTAATGGAATTCCAACTCAACTGGTAGTATTTGATTTTGATTTTATGGGAGGAAGTCTTGGAAGTGTTGAGGGAGAAAAAATTACAAGAGCTGTAATGAGAGCCATTGATAAAAAACAAGGACTTGTAATAATATCAACAAGTGGTGGGGCAAGAATGCAAGAGTCTACCTTCTCTCTTATGCAAATGGCAAAAACAAGTGCTGCCCTTGCCAGCTTAGCCGAACACAAGCTCCCCTACATCTCAGTGCTAACAGACCCTACTTTTGGAGGGGTTAGCGCAAGTTTTGCTTTTTTGGGAGACTTTATCATTGCAGAACCTGGGGCAATGATTGGATTTGCTGGGGCAAGAGTCATTAAAGATACAATAAAAGAAGAATTACCAGATGGATTCCAAAGGGCTGAATTTTTATTAGAACACGGGCTTATTGATATGGTAGTTAAGAGAAAAGAATTAAAAAAAACAATTGCTGATTTATTAAAATACACCCTAAGAAAAAAAAATGGCTCTATACGCTCTGCTTGATTTTGATACACTCCAAAAATACAATGTATCAATAAAAGAATTTTGTAAAAAAGCAAAAGGATTAAAAGCAAAAATTTTACAATACAGAGACAAAAACTCCACTTTAAAAGAAAAAAAAGAGAGATTAAAAGAAATTAGAAAATATTGGAAAAAGCCCCTTATTATAAACGATGAAATTGCACTTTTAAATGAAGCGGATGGAATTCACATAGGACAAGAGGATTTGGATTATTACTCTTTGAAATTTGACATTAGTAAATATGAGTTTATAAAAGCAATAAAAGAGGGAAACTGGGAGATAAAAAACGATAAATTTTTTATCTCCTCTACAAACTCCAAAAAAAGAAAAATAATTGGGCTCTCTACTCACAATAAAAAAGAAATTTTAGAAGCTAACTCTCTTCCTCTAAGTTATATTGGACTTGGAGCTTACAGAAAAACCTCTACAAAAAATACTTCTAATATTTTAGGAGATAAAATTATTGAGCTTATAAATTTATCTTATCACCCGGTAGCCGTTATTGGAGGAGTAAAAATTTATGATAAAATTCCAGCAAAATTCAAAGTAGTAGGAAGCGATATATGCAAATTAATATCTACTCAATCGAAAAAAAAGAGGATTTTAAAAAAGAGATAGATGAATTTATAAAAAAATCTAAACCTTTTGCAAACATCAAAAATATAACTCTTTACTCTAAAAATCTTGCAAAATCCCAAAACCCTCAAAAAGAATACTCAAAGCTATTTGAAAAGTATACCAAAAACGGATTTAATGTTATATTAACTCCCGATGGGAAGTTAGTTGATAGTTTTGAATTTGCTTCTTTGCTAAATCACTCCCAAATTAACTTCTTTATAGGAGGAGCTTTCGGATTTGATGAGGAGTTTAAAAAAAAGGGAGTTAATATATCTTTAAGTCCTCTTACAATGAGTCACAAAATCGCAAAACTTGTGCTATTTGAACAAATTTACAGAGGACTAACAATCAAAAATAACCACCCTTACCACAAATAAAAAGGAGAAAAAAATGAATTTAAAAGAGTTTCAAGAGATCTTACTTACAAGAAAAGCGGAAATTGAAAAAATTTTATACTCCATCTCCCAAGACATTAGTGAAATTAGCTCATGCGATATTAAAGAGGATGGAGATTTTGCAGTAGCAAGTATGGATACAAGCAGAGAATTTAATGTTTATATGAAGCTAAAAGAAGAATTAAAAGAGATTGAAGATGCTTTGGAGAAAATCAAAAGAGGAGATTATGGAATTTGTGAGATGTGTGATGATTACATAAACGAAGAGAGGTTAAAAATAAAACCATTTGCAAAATATTGCATCAAATGTAGAACAATTATAGAAAAAGAGCAAAGATGAAAAAATATTCACTATTTTCTTTAATTTTTATTTTGACAATTTCTCTTTTTATTTATTTTCAAGACAACTCCACATCAACTTACTCAATAGCCGGAGTTAACATTACTTTACCAAACGCAATTTGGATTGGGGGAATTTTACTTATTTTTTACTTTTTTTCTATTATTTTTATGAGCTTTACATCCCTAAAAAGCTCTTTTTTAAAGAAAAATATCCAAAAAGAGATTGAAATAATAAAAAACAACATCAAAAACAAAATCCTCTACAAAGATGAGATCAAAGAAGTAAAAATTCTAAAACCAATCAATAACTTCACAACATTAATAAACGGATTAGAAATTACTCCTAAAAAAATAGAAGAGTTTGAATTTTTAGAAAAAATTCAAAAATTGCTAAATGAAGAAGTAATTGATATAAGTAAACTAAAAATCAAAGAAGACAATCCTTGGTTTTTACTAAACATCAAAAATAGACTCAAAAAAGAACCAAGCTATGCAAAAGAAGTTTTAAAAAAATTTAAAAACGAAGAGATTAAAAAAGAGGCATTTTATATCTTCGCAAAAACTGCTCCAATAAAAGAGATTTTAAAATACCCATATGATATTAATTTAGAAATACTTATTGCCCATAAAATGGACGAAAAAATTGATCTTTTAACAAAAAAAGCAAAGCTAACTCCAAAAGAAGAGATAACTTTTGCAAAAGAGATTTATCAAACAAGAACCCCTGATAAAGAACTTGAAATATTAAAACCTCTAAAATGGGGATATGCATACTTGGCATTAAAATATTCTCACTTAGAACTTGCAAAAAAAGTAATTGAAGAGAATGAACTTAAATTTTTTGAGTTTTATTTAAAACTTAAAGAAAATCAAATTAAGGCGGATATTGATGAGTATATTAACTCAGCTCTTTGCAAATAAAATCTACACCCTCGCTCCAATGGCAGCCTATACTGATTTGCCATTTAGAAGCGTTGTGAAACAATTTGGATGCGATTTAACTTTTTCAGAAATGACCAATGTAAACGCAATTGCCTATAATAACGAAAAAACACAAAAAATGCTCCAAAAATCTCCACAAGAATACCCCTACTTTGTGCAAATTGCAGCAAATAATACAGAAAACGCAAAAAAAGCAGTTGAGATAATCAACGAAATTCCATGGATTGATGGAATTGATATCAATCTTGGATGCCCAGTTAACAAAGCAAGAAGATCCGGATTTGGAGGAGTATTGTTAAAAGAAGAGAATAAAGAAAAACTAATTAAAATCGTAAAAACAATAACCTCAACTTCTAAAAAACCGGTAAGCGCAAAAATTCGCCTTGGATTTGATAAAAGTAATGTAGAAAATATTTCAAAACTTCTTGAAGATTTAGGAATTGAATTCTTAACAATTCATGGAAGATTAGTTACTCAAATGTATAAAGGGAGTGCAAATTATGAAGAGATTAAAAAAGCAAAAAAAGCTGTAAACATTCCAGTAATTGCAAATGGAGATATTACAAGCTATCAAAAAGCAAAAGAGGTTTTAGATTTTACCCAAGCAGATGGAATAGCAATTGGAAGAGGTGCAGTTGGAAAACCTTGGATTTTTCTTGAAATGAAACAAAAAGGCTCAATAACCCCCGCTCAAAAAAAAGAAGTGATCCTAACTCACTTAAAAGAGATGGTTAATTTTTACGGAGAATATGGAGTAATTTTGTTTAGAAAACACGCTCACGCTTATTCAAAAGGAACAAAAAACGCAAGTGAATTTAGAAGCAAAATAAACAAAGCAACTTCTTATGAGGAGGTAAAAGAGTTAATTGAAAAATATTTTTAATTTTAATAAAATAATAAAACTTTAAAGGGGGATAAATTGAAAAAATTAACTTTACTTACATTCATATCAACTGCACTTCTTGCTCTAACACCTTCCCAAAAATCACAAGCTCTAAAAATTGCCAATACCGCCTCAAAAGCTTATCTTGATTACTTAGAAGCTCAGATTTTAAAAACTTTAAAAAACTATTCAATGGAAGATGCTTTAATGTTTTGCAAAACAAAAGCCTATCCTTTAAGTATGAAGTTTGCACTTCAAATGAGTCAAAAATTTCACACTAAAATAAAAATAAAAAGAATCTCTTTTAAAAACAGAAACAACTCAAACTATCCAAACATTACAGATCAACCAATTTTGAAAAAACTTAGCAAAACTCAAAAACCAATTGTAAAAGAGTATGGAAAAATGGTAGTTGTCTATGAACCTATAAAAGTCTCTCAACTCTGCTTATTATGCCATGGAACAAACATCAATCCACAACTTCACAAAATTATAAATAAACTATACCCAAACGACAAAGCAATTGGATACAAAGTAGGAGATTTTAGAGGAGCCGTCGTTGTTACAATCGAAAAAAAAGGACTTAAATAGTGTTTAACGGATTAGTAAGAGAACTAGCAAAAATAAAAAGCTTATCAAACAATAAACTAACCTTAAAAAGCAAATATATTCCAAAAATAGGCGATAGTATTGCAGTTAATGGAGTTTGCCTTACTGCCACAAAAATATACTCCGATGGATTTGAAGTGGAGCTATCTCCTGAAACTCAAAAAATAATTGCAATAGAAAATTATGCAACTGGAAAATTAGTCCATATTGAGCCAGCCCTTAGATTTGGAGATAGAATTGATGGACACTTAATTCAAGGACACATTGACGCAATAGGGGAGATTTTAGAGATTAAAAAGAATAAAAATTCTTATGATGTAATAATTAAAACCTCCCCTAACATTATGAAATACATAATTCCAAAAGGAAGCATAGCAATTGATGGAGTAAGCCTTACAATTAACGAAGTTTTTAGCGATAGATTTAGATTAACGATTATTCCTCACACTTTTGAAAATACCCTTTTTAAATACTATAAACCCCTCCAAAGAGTAAATATTGAAACAGATATGTTTGCAAGATATTTATACCATATGTTTAAGAAAAAAGAGAATCAAAATATAGACGAAATAATTGCGTGGTGGTAACTCAACCTTTTTCATTTACTTTTAATTAAAGTTGCATATAATAAACTAAAACTTTAAGGAGTTTATATGAAAAAATTGATTCTTGCAACAACACTTGCCCTTGCTCTTTTTGCAAAAGAGAGTATTCACTTAAAAATTGATAATTCAGACTTAAAAAGAGTTTCACCAACAATTAATGGAGCTGTAATTTCATTTGCGCCAATTGTAAAAAAAGTTATTCCAAGTGTTGTAAACATATCAACCGAAAAAGTAGTAGAGTTTAAAATTCCAGAACAATTCAAAAGATTTTTTAATGACCCGTTTTTTCAAAGATTTTTTGGATTTAGGGAACCTAAAAGACCTCAAAAGAAAAAAGAGATGGCTCTTGGAAGTGGAGTTATAATCAGCAAAGATGGATACATTGTTACAAATTATCATGTAATCAGTAACGCAACCAAAATAACAGTTACGCTAAAAGATGGGAAAAAATACAAAGCAAAAGTAATTGGAAGCGACCCAAAAACTGACCTTGCTTTGATAAAAATTGACGCAAAAAATCTAACTCCAATTACAATTGGAGACTCAAACAAAGTGCAAGTTGGAGATATTGTATTAGCTATTGGAAATCCATTTGGACTTGGAGAAACGGTAACACAAGGAATTGTAAGTGCAACAAATAGAAGCTCAATTGGGATTAATTCATATGAAGACTTTATCCAAACCGATGCAGCAATTAACCCAGGAAATAGCGGAGGTGCATTAGTAGACTTAAAAGGAAGACTCATTGGAATAAATTCAGCTATCCTAACAGCAAGCGGAGCAAATAATGGAATTGGATTTGCAATTCCAAGCGATATGATGAAATTTGTAGTAACTTCGCTTATTAAATATGGAAAAGTCGTAAGAGGATATTTAGGAGTGTATATTACAAACATTGACCCTGATAAAGCAAAACTATACGGAATTGATCACGGAGTGCTAATCACAAAGGTTGAACCAAACTCAGCAGCAAGCAAAGCTGGATTAAAACCAGGTGATATAATCGTAGCAGTAGATGGAGAAAAAGTCCAAAACGCAAGCGAGCTTAGAAATAAAATCGCATTTAAAGGACCAGATACAGAAGTTACTCTAAGAGTATTTAGAAATGGAAAATACATAACTATAAAAGCAAAACTTCAAGCATTAAAAACTAAAAAAGTAAAAATTACTGATATTAAACTATTAAAAGGAGTAACTCTCTCACAAGAAAAAAATTCAATAGTAGTTGAAGATGTTGAGCCTGATTCATATCCAGCTATGATGGGGCTTCAAAAAGGTGATGTAATTTTAAAAGTTAAAACTATAAAAACTGGTAAATGGGTAAAAGTAACATCAATTGAGCAATTAAAAAAACTTTTAAAAGGACTTGATAAAGGAGATGCTTTACTTGAAGTAGAAAAAGATGGAGAGATTAGCTTAATAACTCTTTAATCTCTCCTTATACTTCATCAAACCCATCAAAATCATCAAATCCGCTTGCAAAATCATCATCAAAAGTCTCTTCTTCATAACTCTCAAAATAATCATCCATCACGTCTTTATCAAGGTCATCAAGTTTATCATCAATTTCATCTAACTTCTCATCAATTTCACTCAATTTTTCGTTAATATCTTCAAGCTCACCAGCTCCAATCTCTTTTCCAAACTCCTCAGGTGATACCGAATGATTAAAAAGTAGATTATAAAGTCCCATTCCAGCCATAGTCCCAGCCATTGAACCTAAAAAGCTACTTCCAAAACTTCCCATTGAGCTTTGTTGAGATTGAGTTGTTTGTTGAGATTGAGCTGATTGAGTTGTAGTTTGAGTAGAATTAGTTGAAGCTTTTAAATCTTCGCTTGAAAATTTTTTTTCGCTATTTAATTTGTTTTCAAGCTCTTTAACTCTTTTATCAAGCTCATCAACTTTTATTGAGAGTTTTTCTATTACCATTCCCATTTTTTTTAGAGTGTTTTCAATTTGAGTTAAATCCATTTTTCCCTCCTTTTTAGTTACAATTTTATAAAAAAGGAATGCAAATGACAATAATTGATAGCATAATTTTAGGAATTGTTGAGGGAATTACAGAATTTTTACCAATATCCTCCACCGCTCATATGATTATCGTCTCAAAACTTCTAAAAATTCCCCAAACTCAAAATCATATCGCTTTTGAAGTAATAATCCAACTTGGAGCAACTTTGGCAATTGTATTAATTTATTTAAATAAAATCAAACTAAAAGAGATAAATTTATGGCTAAAAGTATTTATCGCCTTTTTGCCACTTGCAGTTGTTGGATTAATTGCTGGTAAATATTTAAAACCCCTTTTTACTATAAAAACCTCAGCAATTATGTTTATAATAGGAGGGTTTGTATTTTTTTTGGTGGAAGCTTGGCATAAAAAAAGAAAAAATTTTACAGAAGATGTTGAGAAAGTAAGTTTCAAACAAGCTTTTATAATTGGATTATTTCAAATCTTTGCAATAATACCTGGGACAAGCAGAAGCGGGGCAACAATTGTGGGAGGAATGCTAAGCGGGCTTAGCAGAAAATGTGCTGCTGATTTTAGCTTTTTACTTGCAATTCCTACAATGTTTGCCGCAAGCGGATATGAGATATTAAAAAATCTTAACTCTTTTTCCAGTCAAAATATAATAGTGCTTGCAACTGGATTTATCGTTAGTTTTATTTCAAGCTATATAGCGGTAAAATGGTTTTTAAAATTCGTAACAAAATATACACTTATTCCATTTGGAGTTTATAGAATCGTTTTTGGAATCATTTTACTTTACTTGATTTATTCTCATACTCTATAAACTTTTTAAAACTCAAATCCATTGCCTTAGTTTTCCAAAATGGAAGGTGTCCATATTTAAAGCTAAGCATTTTTGAAGCATTTTTATCATTAATAGAGTAAAGATACAAAGCACTAACAAGCCCCGTCCTATCCGCTCCCGCTTTGCAATGGATTAAAATTGGCTTTTTAGAATTTTTAATAATAGCAATTAACTTTTGCATAGTTTTAACACTTTGGACCTTTTTATCACTAATCTTAAAATTAATAAGAGTAATATTATGCTCTTTACAAAATTTCTCTTCATACCAATACCAACTTGTATCTTTTTTACCTCTTAAATTAAGAATGGTTTTAAAATGATACTTCTTATAAAATTTTGGCAAATTAAATTCATAAAGTTGATGGGAACGATAAACTCCAGGCGCAATTTCATAAAAATTACCACTTTGAGTTAAATAAGCAAGCCAAGCAAGTCCTAAAACAATTAAAGTGTATATAAATAAAGCTACAATTTTAAATATCTTCATCCTATTCCATTTTTAGATATAATTTTATCAAAAAGGCTACAAATGAAAATCTCAGTGGTAGTCCCACTTATGAATGAAGAGGAGAATGTAAAATATTTGATAAAAGAAGTAGATGAAGCTTTAAAAGAGTTTGACTATGAGCTTATTTTAGTAGATGATGGAAGTACTGATAATACAATAGATGAGATTAAAAAACATATGAACGAAAAAACAAAACTCGTAATTCTCAATAGAAACTATGGACAAACCTCAGCAATGGCAGCTGGAATAGAAATTGCAAGTGGAGATATAATAGTAACAATTGATGGAGATTTACAAAATGACCCAAAAGATATCCCAATGATGATAGAAAAATTAAAAGAAGGATATGATGTAGTCGCTGGAATTAGAGCAAAAAGAAAAGATGAACCGTTCAGAAAATTTTTAAGTAAAGTAGCAAATAAAATCATAAGAAAAATAACAGGAGTTAATATAAGCGATTATGGATGTACTTTAAAAGTATTCAAAAAAGATGTTGCTAAAAACTTGGGACTGTATGGAGAACTACATAGATTTATACCTATTTTAGCAAAAATGTATGGGGCAAAAATTACAGAAGTGCCAGTAAATCACAGAGAAAGACAATTTGGAAAAAGTAAATACGGATTTAACAGAATATTTAAAGTAATTAGCGACTTGATGTATTTAGTATTTATGCAAAGATTTGGCCAAAAACCAATGCACTTTTTTGGGACTATTGGATTTATCTCTTTTAGTCTTGGAGTTTTAATTGACTTTTATTTACTACTTTGCAAACTCTTTGGAGAAAATATCGGCAACCGCCCTTTATTAACTCTTGGAACTATGTTAATCCTTGGAGGAATCCAATTAATTACCACTGGATTTTTAGCAGAAATTATGATGAGAACTTATTATGAAAGTCAAGGCAAAAAACCTTATGTAATAAAAGAAATCATCTCAAAAGAAAACCTTGAAAAAAATTAAACTTTTTATAAAAATCGCTTTTATAATTTTAGCCTTTGTTATCATTTTTCATAAAATAGACATCAATCAACTAAAAAACATTCATCTAAAAAATCCTTTCTGGCTTTTTATTGGATTTATAGTATTTAATCTCTCCCAAATCATATCCGCTCTTAGAGTGCATCTTTATTTACAAAATATAAAAATAACTCCAACTTTTAAAAAACAAGTAATGCTTTATTATGTTGGGATGTTTTATAATGCTTTACTACCAGGAGGGATAGGAGGAGATGCTTATAAAGCTTACAAATTTGAAAAAAATTATAAAAAAGGATACAAATTAATAATAAAAGCCCTACTAATTGATAGAATCTCAGGACTTTTTGCAATTTTCTTTTTACTTGGAATTTTATTAAGTGCAAAATTTTCTTGGTTATTTATTATAATCGCTCTTTTTACTCCTCTTTTTTTATTTTTTATAAAGAAAGTCTTTTTTAAAGAATTTACTTTTTTACCATTTGTT
This sequence comes from Nautiliaceae bacterium, assembly GCA_039831175.1. Taxonomy (GTDB): domain Bacteria; phylum Campylobacterota; class Campylobacteria; order Campylobacterales; family Nautiliaceae; genus Caminibacter. The sequence continues at coordinate 1,777 of JBDONU010000045.1, read as the reverse complement.
TTTTCAATTGTAATTCAACTTCTTCAAATGTTTACATTCCTTGCAATTTTACTATCCCTTGGAATAAATTTTCATATTATAGACTTTTTAATATTATTTTTTATATCATCAATTGTAAGTGTCATACCAATTTCTGTTGGAGGAGTTGGATTAAGAGAGCTAACATTTCTTTATGGGCTTGAATACTTACATATAAACCCAACTTATGGCATAATTGGAGCTTTTTTATTTTTTATTATTTCTATAATTTCAAGTACAATTGGCGCTATTTTTTTAAAAGGAGTAAAAGATGTTTAATACCCCTATTTTCAAACAAGACAATATTTCAATTAAACTTGAATTTAAAAATCCAGCAGGAAGTACAAAAGACAGACCAGCACTCTTTATTTGTAAGGATGCATTTTTAAAAGGTAAAAAAGAGATAGTAGAAGTAACAAGTGGAAATACAGGTATCTCACTTGCTTATTATGCTAAAAAATTTAATTTAAAAACCACAATATTTATGCCAAAAAGCTATTCAATAGAGAGACAAAAACTTCTCAAAATATATGGAGCAAATTTAATATTAACAGATGGTGGAATAAATGAAGCTATAAAACAAGCAAAAGAATATATTAAAAAAACAGATGCATATTACGCAAATCAATTTGAAAACCCTCTAAATCCAGCTTCCCAAGAAATTACCGCATTAGAGATAATAAATCAAATTTCAATCCCAAATTATTTTGTATGTGCGGTAGGAAGTGGAGGTAGCATTACAGGAATTGGAAAAATATTAAAACCACTTGGAGTAAAAATTATAGGAGTTGAATCAATAAACTCTCCAATAATCTACAATAAATTAAAAAATAAAAACCTTCCAATAAAACCCCACAAAATTCAAGGAATAGGAGCTGGATTTATCTCAAAAATCTTAGACTTAAAACTTATTGATGATGTAATATTAATTGAGGATAACAAAGCAATTGAATATACAAAAAAAATGCCAGTAAAAGGAGGTATCTCAACGGCTGCAAATATTTTAGCCTCAAAACAACTTAAAGGAGAAATCTTAACTCTTGCACCAGATGGAATAGAGAGATATCTCTCTATTTTATAACTCGTTGCAACAAAAGTATAATAAAAGAAACAACAAAAAAGAACAATCCCACAATTAAAGAGGCAACTACTTTATCCGTAAAATATTCAAAAATTGCAAATCCAAAAAAACATATCCCAAAAATCATTAAAACAATACTGGCTAAAAAAAGAATAATCCTCTTAACTCTTTTCTCTACTTCCTCAAACCCAAAATCCTTTACAAAATCAGCCAATCCAAAAATAATATCCCCAAGCGTCACTTTGATTTTCCTAAAAGATATCCAAAAAACATCGCCAAAGTAATTGCTAAAAAAGGATGAGTTTTAATAAAATTTTCAACCTCTTTTAAAAAATCATCCTCTATTTCAATCTTATCTAAAATTTTTCTTAGTTCCTCTTTATTCATAAAAGACCTTTTTTAAAATTAAAGCTCAATTAAAACAAAAAATCAAGCTCTTAAAACGCCCTAGCAGTAATTGAGGAGAAAGAAGGAAGTAAAGAGAAAGGAAGCTTAGTAAAAGTAATAAGAATCTAAGCTTCTTTTTAACAATTTAACAAAGCTTAATAAAGAATGAAATTAAAAAAACACAAAGAAGAGAAACATTTATAATAAGCGCCAGTCACTGATTATTTAAATTTTAATCACTATCAAGTGTAGCAGGGAGCTACTTTCCCACATCCGTAAGGATGCAGTATC
>JBDONU010000107.1:0-2887 GCA_039831175.1 Nautiliaceae bacterium | reverse complement strand
TCAAATAGCCATCAAGCCTGATTTCTATCTCTTCAACTCCCTCTAAAAGCCCCTCATTTATTCTAAAATCCTCTATCAAAAATTTATCGATATATCCATCTTTACTTAAAAGCTCTTTGTAATTTTTAAATATCTCTTTTAATATAAGCAAATGCTCCTCATAATCTAAATAGATATCCTTTAACATCACATCATCAATATCGGCTCTTTCTAAAAAAAGCTCATTAAAAAAACCAAAAATAAAATCACTATCGTCAAAAAAATTTATAAACTCTCTATCAATTCCAAGCTTTTCAACTTCAACACTTTTTATAGCTTCAAAAAGATATGTTTTTCTTAAATCCTTATCAATAAACTTAACCCCATCAACCACTACAACTTTTTCCAAAAACTCCCCAAGAGTTATAAACTTATCAAGAAACTGATTATCTTTTTCTTTTAGCCACTCTCTTATCTGACGCTGGGTTGTAAAGACTTTAAGTTTCATTGGGTTCCTTTTTTCAAATTATACTCTTTTTGCTAAAATTTTAAAAAAGGTAATAAATGAACCTGCTTGAAATAATAAATCAACCAACCACCAAAGAATTTAAAAGACTCTACCACGGAAGAGGAGAAAAAACTTATCCTTTCTTAACGATTGATAGCATAGGAGAGATACTCTTTATTCAGTTTTATGAAGAAGTTGATGAAAAAGAGTTTATAAAAATATTTAATCAAGCCCCAAGTAAATATAAAAATATCATCATAAAAAGACGCTACAAAAACGAAACCTCTGCAATAAGAGGAGATATCCCTCACAATGCCTTTGCATTAGAAAACGGAATAAAATTTAAACTAAATTTTTTAAATCAAAACATAGGTTATTTCGGCGATACCAAAAATGCAAGAAGTTATGTAGAAAAGATAAGTAAAGATAAAAAAACACTTAACCTTTTTGCTTATACCTGCGGATTTTCTCTATTTGCAAGAAGAGGAGGCGCAAAAGAGATAGTTAATGTAGATATGAATAAAGGAGTTTTAAAAACAGGTCAAAAAAATCACGCAATAAACAACTTAAATACAAAAAATATCTCTTTTTGGCCTTATAATATCCTAAAAGCTTTTAATAAACTTACAAAAAAATCCCCTTACGACATTATAATAATTGACCCTCCAACTTTTCAAAAAGGAAGCTTTATAGCAAGCAAAGATTATATAAAACTAATAAAAAATCTCCATAAACTATCACATAATTCAACAACTCTAATAGCCTGCACAAACGACCCAAAAATAAGTAAAGAAGAGTTTATAAAGCTTATTGAAGACAACTCAGATTTTAATTTTAAAGAAGAAATTACTCCACCAAAAGAGTATATAAATTCTACTTTAAAAAGCTTGGTATTTAAATAACCGCAAAAAAGCGGTTATTTTACGCTACACGCACTAGGAGCCCCATTTACTCCATAAATTGGCTGAATCATTTCATTTCCGGCAAGGTCCTCTTGATGAACATAATCAATAAATTTAAGAAGTTCTTTTGCAGCTTTGCTAAACGCTTTTGCACTTTCACTATCAGGTCTTGATACAACAATTGGCTCGCCTTTATCACCGCCTTCTCTAACAGCCGGTTCAATCGGAATTTTTGCTAAAATCTTTGTATCATACTCTTTTGCAAGCTTTTCAGCCGCCCCGCTTCCAAAAATATCATACTTCTCACCACAATTAGGACAGATAAACCCGCTCATATTTTCAATCACGCCAGCAATTGGAATATGAAGCTGCCTAAACATATCCATACTTCTTTTTGCATCATCCACTGCAACTGTTTGAGGAGTGGTAACAGCTACTCCTGCAGTTACAGGAACTTGTTGAGCCATTGTCATTTGAGCATCACCAGTTCCAGGTGGCATATCAATAACTAAAATATCAAGTTCGCCCCAATCAACATCTTCCATAAATTGTTGAAGTGCTTTTACAAGCATAGCACCTCTCCACATTAAAGCCTTACCTTCTGGAAGAAGATTTGCCATTGACATAAATTTAACCCCGTAATTTTCAAAAGGTTTTACTTTATTCCCGACAACTTCTAGTTTTTTATACTGCATTCCAAGCATTCTAGATACATTTGGACCATAAATATCACCATCTAAAATACCTACTTTTTTGCCCTCTTTACTAAGGGCAAGTGCTAAATTTACCGCAGTTGTAGATTTACCAACCCCGCCTTTACCAGAAGATACCATTACAAAATCTTTTACATTTGGCATTTTATTTACACCACGAGAAGATGTCTCTCTTGGTTTTTTTGGTCTTATTATCTGAGTTGTGGCTTCAATTCCTATTTTTTTAAGCTCATCAACCGTTGCATCATTTAATTTTTGAGCCACTTCATCATCGGTTGATGGAATTTGATAAGTAATAATGGCTTTTTTACCATCTTCACTTACTTCAACATCCTTTACAAATCCAAAATCAACTACACTTTTTTTAAAGCCCGGATAAATAACGTTTTTTAGGGCTTGTTGAATTTTTTCTTTCACTTTATCTCCTTAAATTTTTTCTTTTTATATTACTTTTTTTGCTATTTGTCAATATTAAACACTCTCTTTTTTAATCTTTTTAGCCGCTTCTTTTTTAAACTCTTCCCAGTTAAAGTTCTCCAAACTCTCTTGCGTTACTTTATAAGAACAAAACTTAGGACCACACATAGAACAAAACTCAGCCTCTTTAAATACTTCTTGCGGCAGAGTCTCATCGTGATACTCTCTTGCTCTTTCTGGATCAAGTGCAAGCTCAAACTGTCTCTTCCAGTCAAAATGATATCTTGCATCGCTCATTTCATCATCCACACGTCTAACTCCCGGGATTTTTCTTGCGATATCAGCCGCGTGTGCCGCAATTTTATAAG
>JBDONU010000020.1:0-10167 GCA_039831175.1 Nautiliaceae bacterium | reverse complement strand
AACTCATCAAGTTTTACTTTTTTATTTCCAACTAAGATATATTCTGGATTTCTTATATGATTGATATTGATTTCCACTAAAAAGTCCTTTTTACAATTTTATCTGCAATTTCTTCTAACTCTTTAATTTCAAAATCTTTAATCGCTTCTTTTGCTTTTTTAATAAGCTCTTTTGCTTCATTAAATGTATCCTCAATTACATTATATTTTTGCATTAACTCCAAAATAAACTTTTTATCGTTTTTATTTAATTCTTTTTTGTAAAGCTTTTTGAGTTCATTTTTTTCATTCTCTTTTGCTCTTTGAAAAAGGTAAATATAAGGAAGTGTAAATTTCCCTTCGTAAAAATCGTGCATCGATGGTTTACCAAGCGTTTTTTCATCTTGAATAATATCAAGCAAATCATCCACAATTTGAAAGGCAAGTCCAATATTTTTACCATAGGTTTTAAAATTCTCAGCCGGAAAATCCCTTGAAATCGCACTAGCTCCACAAGCTGCCTCAATTAATGAAGCAGTTTTTTTGTAAATCATTTCCATATATTTTTGTTTATCTAAATTGATAATTTTTGAAAGTTTTACATCTTCAAGCTCACCTTTTGATAAAAGGTATACGGCATTTGATATAAGAGACGCTATTTCACTTGGAAACTTTGTAAGCTCAAAAAATGCTTTTGAATAGATTATATCTCCAAGCATAACTGCGGTATGTTCTCCATATTTTGCGTTAATTGAAATAACTCCTCTTCTTATGTTTGCATCATCAATTACATCATCATGAAGCAAACTTGCAAGATGAATAGCCTCTACAATTGCTGCAAGTTTTTGAGCTGATGGGTTAATAATTGTAATTAATTTTCCTCTTATTCCCTTGCCTTTTTTAATGTCTTTATATTCTTTTATATCATTAAACATTTCATCTAAAATTTCATAAAACATACTAAATCTTTATTCATTTTTTGTTAAAATATTTGACATTGAGTGAATGTATAAATCATTTTCCATCTCTTCAAGTTCTTCTGATTTTGTAAAAATTATTTCTTGAATTTTTTGTTCTAATTCATCTTTATAACACTCCTCAGCTAAGATTTCAAGAGCTGCAAGTCTTTTGAAAACCTCTTCTAATTCTTCAATTACTAAATTTCTGTTTGCGTGAAATATAATTTCAAAAAATTTATCTTTTGGGGTTTTATTTTCGTCAAACGGATCAAACATTGTTATCCTTTTTTAGTTTAATTAAACCAAAATTACTGAAATTATGCAAGTTTTTTGAGGTTTTATGTAGTTTTTATTTTGTGTATTTTTTTGTGTTTTTTTTTGTAATGATTAAATGCAAAAATTAACATAATATTTTTTCTAAAAAATTTTCAAAAAATAAAAAAAAGCCCGAGAGGGCGTTCACGCAGTGACTTTGGGCTCCCATAAGCCTCAAAGTATGGGATAGGAGGGCTGGTTTAGGGGCAGCCAACAAGGGCCGCCACACACCCCAGCCACTACCATCTCCCTAAAAAAGTTCGTGTAGGGCCCCAAAATGTGCGGGTAGCGCTCCTCTCAGGCTTATTAATAATAATTATACCAAAACTGTGAGTAATTGTCAATCAGTTTTTTTGATCATTAGAATATAAACTTTTTGCGAGTTCAATACATTTTTTTATAGAAGGCTTACTTGGCATAAAAATTTCATTTTCTTTAAAATAGTCTAAAAGAGTTTTTTTTGTTTTTTTACCAATTGCAACTGGAATAATTTCTTTAAAATCTTCTATCTTAGAAAAACACTTTACAGTAGAAGGAGAAGAAAAAATAACAATTGAAGGTTTTTTCAAATTATTTTCTGGCTTATTACATTTTGTCTCATAAACAATCACCTCTTTTAAAATGTTGTTTTTAAAAGTTATATTTGAAATAATCTTTTTAGCTCTAAAAAACAAAATATTTTTACCCTTATACTTTTTATCAATCTCTTTTGCAAACTCATCCCCATAAGAATTTTTAGCTATATATTCAATCTTACCACCTCTTTTTAAGACTTCTTCTTTTGTTCCATCCCCTATCACAAGAGATGGAATTCTTTTCCATTCATCATTTACTCGATCAATTGCCCTAACCCCATTTTTTGAAGTAAAAAGCAAAAAATCAACTCCCCTAAAATCTGGGGAGACTGATAAAAAATTAATCTTAATAACAGGATAATTTAAAACCCCATCATATTTTTCATCCGTTAAAAGATAAATCATATCACTCCCACTCAATCGTTGCAGGAGGTTTAGAAGAAATATCATAAACTACCCTATTAACTCCATCCACTTCATTAATAATTCTAGTTGAAACTCTCTCTAAAAACTCATACGGAAGACGCGAAAAAGTAGCGGTCATCCCATCAGTTGAACTTACAGCCCTAAGAGCGATAGTATTGTCATAAGTTCTATTATCTCCCATTACCCCAACACTTCTTACATTCAAAAGCACAGCAAACGCTTGCCATACCTTATCATAAAGGCCCCAGGCTTTTAGTTCTTGAATAAAGATAGCATCAGCTTCTCTTAAAATCTCCAAATCCCTCTCATTTACTTCACCCATAATTCTAATAGCAAGTCCTGGTCCTGGGAATGGATGACGATAAACAAGCTCCTCTGGAAGTCCAAGTTCAAGTCCAAGTTTTCTAACCTCATCTTTAAAAAGCTCTCTTAAAGGCTCAATCAATTCAAACTTCATCCAATCTGGAAGCCCACCAACATTGTGATGAGATTTAATAGTTTTGCTTGGTCCTTTAACAGATACAGATTCAATCACATCTGGATATAAAGTACCTTGTGCTAGAAATTTTGCATCTTTGTGTTTTTTTGCCTCTTCTTCAAACACTTCAATAAATGTATGACCAATAATTTTTCTCTTTTCTTCTGGGTCTGTTACCCCATTTAATCTACCTAAAAACTTATCTTTTGCATCAACCGTAATTAATGGAACTTTTAAAACATTCTTAAAAGCGTGCTCTACCTGCTCTCTTTCATTTTTTCTAAGAAGTCCGGTATCAACAAAAATTGGAATTAATTTATCTCCAATTGCTTCGTGTAAAAGAGCCGCAGTTACACTACTATCAACTCCTCCGCTTAAAGCACAAATTACTTTGTTATCGCCAACTTGTTCTTTAATTTTTTTAATTTGTTCTTTTGCAAAGTAAGCCATATCCCATTTGCTTGTAACTTTACAAATTTTCCTTGCAAAATTTCTTAAAATTTTACTTCCCTCAATAGTATGAGTAACCTCTGGATGAAACTGAATTGCATAGATATTTTTCTCTTCATTTACAATAGCCGCATAAGGAGCATTTGAAGTGTGGGCAATTCTTTTAAATCCTTTTGGAAGCTTCTCAACTCTATCTGAGTGACTCATCCAAACAATTGTAGGGTTACTTACATCATCAAAAAGCAAATGAGGCTCATCAATAAAAAGCTCAGCTTTTCCATATTCGTGATGATCTGCCCTAACAACCTCTCCCCCAAAATCAACGGTTATCAGCTGCATACCATAACAAATACCTAAAATCGGAAGCCCAAGATTATAAATCTCTTTATCTACTCTATATGCATCTTTATCATATACACTTGCTGGTCCTCCACTAAAAATAATACCTTTTGGCTTTTTCTCTTTTGCTACTTTAAGCCCATCAAAATAAGGAACAATTTCGCTATAAATCCCCTCCTCTCTTAATCTTCTTGCAATAAGTTGAGTATATTGGCTGCCAAAATCAAGTATTAAAATTTCTAATTGCATCTTTATCCTTTTTGTTGAAATTTTATCAATAAAGTCCAAGTATTTCAAATTGTAAATACCAAATTAAAATACTCACAACATAGCCTAAAAACACAGTCCAAGCAAATTTCATATGAGAAGAGAATGTATAAATACCTTTCATTCTCCCCATAACACCAACCCCAGCCGCACTTCCAAAACTGATTAAACTCCCACCAATCCCAGCAGTTAAAGTCACAAGCATCCACTCATCAATTCCCATAGGAGGATTTGCTTTTAAAATAGCTGCCATTACAGGTACATTATCAATAATTGCACTAATAATCCCAACTCCAATATTTGCCCAAGTAGGTCCTATAATTTCATAAAGTTTTGTAATGTAAAAAAGCCATCCAAGAAAGTATAAAGCGCCAACTGCACTTAAAATCCCAAAAAAGAAAAGCAAAGTATCATTCTCAACTTTTGCCATATTAACAAACACATCAAAATGCTCTTTATGTTTTACTTTGTGATAGAGAGAGTAAAGCAAAAGCAAAGAAAGTCCAAACATCATCCCCCACATCGCCGGAAAATGAAAAGCAATATGTCCAACTACGGCAATAATAATAGTTAATATTCCTAAAAACACTACTACCATCCCACCTTTTTTAATTTCAACCTTTGGAGTAGTCAAAGCATCAAAATGAGGTTCTCCTCTTGGCACAAAGAGACTAAGTAAAAACGCCGTTATAAGCCACCCTATTAAAGAAGCCGGAAACAGCATCAAAAAGTCTTTAAACTCCCCCTTACCAGCAGTCCACGCCATAAGAGTAGTAATATCCCCAAAAGGAGACCAAGCTCCACCAGCATTTGCCGCCACTACAATATTAATTGCTCCTGGAACTAAAAAATCAAACCTCGTTTTATCAATTGTTAAAAGCACCGTTGACAAAATGAGTGCCGTTGTTAGATTATCAGCCACAGGACTTATCCAAAAAGCTAAAATCCCGGTAATCCAAAATAGCTTTTTATAACTATAACCCCTTGAAATAAGCCTAAATCTTAACGCTTCAAATACTCCTCTTTCAATAAGAGTTTCAATATAAGTCATTGCAACAAATAAGAAAAAGAAAATTTCGGCAATCTCTTCAATTAAGTTTTTCATCTCTTCATGAAGAGGGGTTGGGTCAAGATGATTTATCGCAAAATAAATCCCAATTAACATAAACGAAAAAGTACCGATAAATAAAGCCGGCTTTGCTTTATTCATTCTAAGTTTCTCTTCTGCTGCTATTGCAATATAACCTATCACAAACACCGCCAAAACTGCCCATCCAACCCAAGTGTGAGTAAAATTATGAATTTCCATATTAATCCTTTCTAAAATGTGCTCCAAGAGATTTTTCTTTCTCCAAGGCTGCTTTTACAATTTCCCTTGCTGTTAAAAATCTAAACCGTGTAAGCCTACCAACTTTTGAGATATTAGAATCTATAAACTCTAACGCCTCTTTTAAGCCATCTTTACTTCTAACAATTCCAACTCTTCTCCACATAATATCTCTTAACATATTCTTATAATTTTTATCATCGCTTTTTATAAGCTCTTCATTAGTTATATCAAACTCTTTATCTTCTGCTTTGAATGAAGAAGACAGAATATCCCTAGCTGCTTTTTTTGCAAACACAAAACATTCAAGCAAAGAGTTACTCGCAAGCCTATTTGCTCCATGAACCCCAGTATAAGCAACTTCACCAACCGCATACAAATTCTCAAAACCTTTTACTTTTGAATTACAATCAACCTCAACTCCTCCCATCATATAATGAAACGCCGGAGAAATTGGAATTAGCTCATATGGAACATTAATATCATAATCTATTAACTTTTGATAAATTGTAGGAAATCGCTTTTTAAAATAATCTTCATCAAACATACTAACATCTAAGAATACTTTATGCCCCTTTTGTTGATGAAGAAAAATAGCTCTACTTACAATATCCCTACTTGCAAGCTCTCCTCTTTTATCATACTCAAACAAAAATCTTCTCCCCTCTTCATCCACAACTTTTGCCCCCTCACCTCTTAAAGCTTCCGTTAATAGAAGTTTTTGAGAGAAGCGAGTTTCTATAAAAACGGTTGGATGAAACTGGGTCATCTCCATATCTTTTAATTCAATTCCCTTTTCCACACAAAGACCTTGTAAATCCCCACTAATTGTTCTTGCATTTGTATCATACTTATATAAAGCCCCAATTCCACCACTTGCAATTATTACATTATTTGCATAAATATTAAATTTTTTACCATTTTTAAATACGCTAACCCCATAAGCAACCCCTTCTTTTAAAAGCAGATCAAAAACTACCGCTTCATCAAGCAAAAAACTTTTATCTTTTTTAAAAATAAATCTATGAAGCTCTCTTCCAGTAGCATCTCCTCCTGCGTGAAAAACTCTTCTTACGCTATGGGCTCCTTCCCTTGTAACTCCAATATCAAACCTAAACCCATACTCTAAAAGTTCTCTTTTTAAATTTAAAGAAGCTTTACTTAAAATTTCAACTGCTTCTTTTTTATTATGAAAAGCACCAGCTTTTAGTGTATCTTCAATATGCAAAGGAACATCATTCTCATCAACAGCCATTGTAACTCCACCTTGGGCATAAAAGCTATTACAATCCCATACTTGATTTTTTGTAATAATTAAAGTTTTTTTACCAGCTTCATTCAAAAATTTAGCGCTCCAAAGCCCAGCAATCCCACTTCCTATAACTATACAATCAAACTTCATCACACCCCCATTTTTACTTTTAGTGTTGAATTAATATCAAGTATTTTTAAATCACTTGCATTTGTCTCTTTTGGCGATTCTTGCCAAGTGGGAGGGGCTTTATAGCCACACCCTAAAAATAGTGATATAATTACAATATGAGAAAAGCGGATAAAATACTTAACCATTTACTAAAACCTTTTTCAAAAGATTTACAAAAAGCTCGTTGTTTAAGGCAAATTATATCACTTCTACCTAAAAATTACAAAAAATTTGTATCAAAAGGGGCAATTAAGAATAATACTCTTTTCTTAGAAGTAACACATCCGGCTATAAGAAAAGAGATATACTTCAATCAACAAACTATAAAGTATATAATTAATACTCTAAAACTTTATAGATTAAAAGTAAAACTCTCCCCGCCTATAAAAGGGATTCAAATAATAAAAGTAATCCAACCTCCTTGTAAAGGAATTGAGATTAAAATGATAAAAACTTTTTATAAATACAAACCCCTAAAAAAAGAGATAATAAAAACTATTACTTTTCCTCAAAAAAGTGCAAAAGGAGAGTTTAAGATAAAAGCCAAAAATCCAAAAATAACCAAAAAATTTGAAGAGATAAAAACTATTTTAAAGGAGAGAGGTTGATTGAAAAAATTAAAACTCTTCCTCAAAAACCAGGAGTTTATCAATATTTTGATAAAAATGGAAGGCTTTTATATATAGGAAAAGCAAAAAATCTCAAAAAAAGAGTAAAAAGTTATTTTCGTTTTAACCCTCTTCGCCCAGCTGATAATCTCTCCCCAAGAATTTATAAAATGATAAGCGAAGCAAAAGATTTAAATTATATAGTAGTAGAGAGCGAAAATGATGCTTTAATCCTTGAAAATTCACTCATTAAACAACTAAAACCAAAATACAATATTCTTCTAAGAGATGATAAAACCTATCCTTACATTTATGTAAATTTTGATGAGCTATTTCCAATGCCAGATATTACCAGAAAAGTCATAAAAGGAAAAAACATTAAATACTTTGGTCCATTTAGCAGCGGAGCAAAAGAGATATTAAAAACAATTTATGAAGAGTTTCCTCTTGTGCAGAGCAAATCCTGCCTAAAAGGTAAAAAAACTTGCATTTATTATCAAATGAAAAGATGCCTTGGACCTTGTGAAGGAAAAGTTACTTCAACTGAATATAAAGAGATAGTAAAAAAAGCAATTGAACTTATAAAAAACAAAAATAAACTCTTAGAAGTTTTATACAAAAAAATGGAAAAATATGCCAATAATTTACAATTTGAAGAAGCAGCAGAAATTAGAGACAGAATAAAAGCAATCGAAAATACAAAAACTTACTCAAATGTTGATTTGGCAAAACTTGAAGATTTAGATATTTTTGCAGTAGAAATTTTTGATAAAAAGGCGGTGGTAATTAAGATTTTTGTAAGAGAAGGAAAAGTTATTGCAAGTTCTCACAACATAATAAATTCTCAAACAACTCCGGAGAAAAATGAAATTTATATAAGAGCAATTTTAGAGTTTTATTTAACAAAAACTCCCCTTACCTCATCAAAAATATTAGTAGGAGAAGATTTTAAAGAAAAAGAGTGGCTTGAAAAAGTATTAAATGAGAAATTAAATAAAAAAATTTCTATCCTAACTCCTACTAAAAAAGAGTATAAAAACTTAATAAAACTTGCAAAATTAAACGCCCTTGAAGTTATAAAAAATCAAAAAGAAAATACCATCTTAGAAGAGATAAAATTACTATTTGAACTTCAAAATACTCCTTATAAAATAGAAGTTTTTGATACCTCTCACTTACAAACCCAAGCTAGTGTGGGAGCTATGGTAGTTTGGGAAGTTGATAAGTTTAAAAAATCAGAATATAGACTATATCACTTAGAAAACAAAGATGAATACTCTCAAATAAGAGAGCTTCTTTTAAGAAGGGCTAAAAAGTTTAATAAACTCCCTCCGCCTGATATGTGGCTAATTGACGGAGGAGAAGCACAGTTAAAAATTGCAAAGGAGATAATTGATTCAACTGGTGCAAATGTTGATGTTTTGGCAATTGCAAAAGAGAAAATAGATAAAAAAGCCCACCGCGCAAAAGGAAGTGCAAAAGATACAATCTATTTTTATAAAGATAATCAAATCCAAAAACTCTCCCTCCCACCAACAGATAAAAGATTACAACTTCTCCAACGCCTAAGAGATGAAGCACACAAAAAAGCAATAGAGTTTCATAGAAAAACAAAGATAAAAAAAGACAAAGAGATTGAACTTCTAAAAATAAAAGGTATTGGAAAAATAAAATTAAAAAGACTTCTTGATTATTTTGGAAGTTTTGAAAATATTAAAAAAGCATCTTCTGAGGAGCTTAAAACCGTACTAAACAAAAAAGATGCAAAAAATATAATCCAATATTTTAAGGAAAAAAAATGAGAGCAACAATCGGGGGATTTGATGGGGTGCACTTAGCTCACCAAGAACTTATAAAAAGAGCTGATTTAGTGATAATAATTGAAAAAGGTTCATCGCTAACCCCTGGGTTTGATAGGGTTTACTATTTTGATAAAGCCTTTGAGTATTTAAAACTTGAAGAGATTAAACAAAAGAGCGCAGATGAATTTATGGAGTATCTAAAATCGCTCAATATTAAAAAAATAATAGTAGGAGAAGATTTTAGATTTGGCAAAAAAAGAGAAGGGGATTTAAAACTGCTCCAAAAAAGGTTTAAGGTTGAAGTGATAAAAGAGATAAAAAAAGACAACATCCCAATCCATTCAAAAGTAATAAGAGAACTTATTAAAAAAAACAAAATCAAAAAAGCAAATTCTCTTCTTGGAAGACCATACAAAATCAAAGGCACTAAAATAAAAGGCCAAGGACTTGGGAGCAGAGAACTTTTACCAACAATAAACATTGAACTTATAAAGCCATACACCCTTCCAAAAGGGGTTTTTATCACCAAAACAAATTCATCCCCCTCACTAACTTTTATTGGCAAACGCTCAACTGATGATAACTTTTCAATAGAGACCCATATCCTAACCCCTTTTAAAGAAAAAAAACTGATAGAAATTAAGTTTATTGAATTTTTAAGAGAAAATAAAAAATTTGATAATATACACGATTTAAAAGAGGCTATATTAAAAGATATTCAAACAGCAAAAAAATATTTTAAGGAAAACTATGGCACTAATTGATTTACTAAATGTAAGCAAATCTTATGAAGCTCAAAAAATTTTATGCGATGTTGATTTTCACTTAGATGAAAATGAAAGAGTAGCCCTTATTGGTAAAAACGGAAGCGGAAAATCTACTTTAATGAAAATAATTGATGGTACTATTCTCCCAGATAAAGGCGAAGTAATTACAAAAAACGGAATAAAAATAAAAAGACTCCTTCAACAGCCAAAATTTAGTTCAGGCGTGAGTGTTAGAGAAGCGATTGAAAATGAACTTACAGAATTTAAAGAGGCTTATAATAGATATTTAGAACTAACTACCCTCCTCTCAAACGACCCTAACAATAGACAAATTCAAACTGAAATGGATAAAATCTCTAAATTCCTTGACTTTCACAATGCCTGGAATTTAGATGATAGGATTGAGAGAATTCTTCAAGAATTTGATTTAAAAAAATACGAAAACAAAGATAT
>JBDONU010000117.1:0-10176 GCA_039831175.1 Nautiliaceae bacterium | reverse complement strand
TTTATAACTCTTCTCTTAACTCCTAAAATTACTCCAAATCCAAACCCTCCAACATCATTATATACAACTGATGGATTAATAAAACCTTTTAGCTTTTTACTCTTATTATCCATAACCCCATACAATACTCCAAGACTTATTTCATCATAAGTTTGCAAATAATTTGAATATCCTTCTCTTTTTAAAGAGATAGTATAAAAAAGATTATAATGAGCTTGATGTTGAAAGTTTGATTCTACTTTATAGCTAAAAAAGCGGTGAAAACTTAATCTATTCTTAGCAATGGAAGTTAAAAGATTAAAAGTGTTTCTTCCTCTTTTATAAGTTGAATTTAAAGAGATTAAATCTTGCTTTGTAATATACTTTTTATCTAAAAGCAAAAATCTATTAGGATAAGATTTTGCAATAAAAAGAGTTGAAGTAAACAAAGGAAAAGTAAAATTTCTACTTATTCCAACAACAAAATCACTTCTCTTATCTCTAACTCCTCCTATTAAAATCTCATAAGGATAAATACTTTTTTGAATAAGCAAAGCATCAATTAAGGAGTTTATATTAAAAAAAGTATAAGAAGCCTTTTTATACTTTAAATTAAAAAGAAAGGTATAATCTTTTTGATATTCAAAAGAGGTAAAAAAACTATTGCCAGTTTTAGTAAAAAAGTCATAATAACTCGCATAAGAGAGGGCATTAATTTGCTTTAACTTAAAAAGAGCATCTTCTGCTTTTTTATAATCTTTCATAATAGCATAAGCTTGCACTTTTTGATACTCTCTCATAATGCCTGTTAAATAATATAATTCATCACTCTTAGCATTTAAATAAAAATCAACTCTCACATCAAACGGCACGCTTTTATAAAAGCTATCCTTTAATATCAAATAAGCACTTGGAGTTAAATTTATAAACTCTCTTACCTTAAAAAAATCATCTTTTACAACTTTTCCCTTAAAGTCTTTAATCTCTAAACTTTTCTTACTCTTAGATACCAAACACCTAACACTAACCTCTCCTCCCAAAGGATAAATAAAACAAAATCTTCTTTTTATCCCTTCTAAATGATTCAAAAGCTTCATAGCAGAAATACCATCTCCCCTATAAATCTCAATTGAGTAATAACTCCCCCAAAGAAAAACTCCTATTAAAAAGATAATAAATCTCAATTAACTCTCCTACACTTAAACTTCATAGCATCAAACATATTAAAATAATCATAATAGATACAAAGATAGTGCTTATATCCAAGTTTATGCTCTTTAATAAACTTTAAAAGCTTTCGTATCTCATAACTTGATTTATACATCAAAGAAGTCCAAAAATAAAAATCCAAAATATTTTTATTAAATAAAAGTTTTGGGGTTTGCTGAATTTTTTCATCAATTAGCTTATAAACCCAATATTTTTCTTTCTTAGAATCAGTAGAGTAAAAGTAGTTAATTAACAATTCAATATCTCCACTTTCTGCAAGCTTTTTTAAAATACCAACCGCCCTTTTTTTATCCCCAAGAAGCAAATATGCTTGATAGAGAATTTGAGGATTTTTAATATACTTTAAATACTTTCTTATATCCTTATCTTTATGAGAGATTAAAAACCAAAAAAAATCATCTCTCAAAGACGGATACTTAAAAAAAATCTTTTCATAAACCTCCTTAACTTTATCAATTCTACCAAGAGCCATGTAAGCTTTAATTAAAAAAGTATAATAAAACTCAGGCAATTTTTTAAAACGAGGATTAAAATTTACAATAAAATCATATTTTCCCAGCTCAAATGCAACATCAAACAACAAATAAAGTAAATACTCACTTGGAATATAATTTTTCTTTAAAAATTCAAATGCTCTTTTTGGATTATCAGCTTTGTAGAGTTTAAAAAGATATCCAATATAAATTACATCTTTTTTAAAGGCTAAAATCTTTTTAAGATAAAACTCCTTTAACTTTTTATCATTCAATTGAGTTGCTAAAAAATACATTCTTTGGTAGTAAAAGAGATTTTTTGTTTTTGACTTTTTCATAACTAAGAGTGCTTTTTTATAATTTCTATCTGAAATAAGAATATCGCTAAAATAGATAGCTTTATTTAAATCAAGGCTTTTAAAAACAAAGGCAAGTCTTTTTAATTTATCAATTTCTCCTAAATTATAATAAATTACAAAAAGCTGATGTAAAAAAATATCATTATGAGTCTTTCTATACATTTTCCAATAAAACCTCTCAGCTTCTTCAAATTTTAAGCTATTTAAAAATGCATAAGTAAGCACAGACAACTTTTCATAATCTCCTCTTAAAACTTTCTCTTTCATAATCCTTAACACTAAATCATACTTTCTTAACTTATTAGCAAGGTAAAGAATAATTGACTCAGTTTTTTCATTAATTCCAGCTTTTAAAAAACATTTAAGAGCTTTTTTCAAATAACCTTCATTATTAAACATATAACCAGCTATTAAACAATCACCTTTTTTCATTGCATACTTAGCAGCCTTTAAATAATCTTTTAAAAACGAATAAGCTTGAATTAAAAGATTTATATTATTAACTTTACTAACTGAATATTTTACAAGCTCTTTATCTTTAAATTTAAGCCCAATACTCAAAATTGCTTCATATCCTCTTTTTGTTTTTATTTGTTTATAATATTTTTTAGTAAAAACATATGCCATCTTAAAATAATATTTCTTTTCATCCTCTGGTATAGGTTGATTTTGAAAATAATAAGCAAGAGAAATTAACTCAATTAAATATTTCTCATTAAAGTGATTTGATAAATAAATCACCATATACTCAAAACTTTTTTTATACTCTTTAAACTCTAAACTAAACTCTATTTTAAACTTTAAATCATCCACATACTTTAAACTCTCTTTTGCAATATCAAAAAATCCAAATTCAATCGCTTCTTTAAAAATAAGCTTAAACAATCTCTTAGGTCCAATCTTTTTTTCATAAAACTTTCTATTCTCGCTCGTGGGAGGATGTAAAAGAAAATAATAAGAAATATAATAAAGCTCTAAGAGTAGAGTATGAAGCTTTTTTTTTAGCTTTTCTTTATGCTTTGAAGCAAAGTATAATCTTTTATAAATCAGATACTCATAGTAAAACCTAAGATAAGGAGAATTTATCTTTTTTAAAAATCTAAGAGCCTTATCATAAAAACCAACTTTTATATATTTATTTAATAAAATAACTTTAAAAGCTTTATCGTTTTTATAATCTTCTACTAAGTTTTGGAGATATTGAATTGAAGCTTCGCTATTGCTTTTTAATACTATATCTTTTAAGATATTCCTAGGATAAAAGCTGACAAACAAGATAACAAATAATAAGAAAAAAACAATCACTTCTTTTAAATTTAAAAACTGCTTATCTTCTGGGAAGTCTCATTTGCAAATGACCTTTACTTTAAATTTTTTTTTGAAAATTTTACACTTTTTTTGCAAATTAAACTTAATTTTTAATCTCCCAAACCTATTATCAAATATATACTCATTTCCTCGTTTTTCCAAAAGTCTCTTATTTGCAAAAATTAAATAAGACCTTTTACTTCTACCAAAAACAATTTTATGCGAAATAGAATTATCAAGCCAAATATAAGTATATCCTTTTAAATAGTCATATCCAATAACTCCCTGGCTTTTCACCATATCAATATTAACTTTTCCTTTTATCTTTAAAGTCCTAAGATTACTATCGTTTCTAAAATAATACTCTCCGTCTAAACCTCTTATCATTACTGAATTTTCAAAATCCAAAACAATTTTTATAAAATCACTTGCAAACATTGGTACAATCTTTTGAGAGAGAGAATATTTCAAAACTTTTTCTAAACTCCAAAGTGAAATATCAGTTGAACCAATATAATAGTGAAAATAGACATCAATAGGTTTTAACCTATACTTATCATCTGTGAGTTTCATTGTCTGAATTGCTTTTACATATCCAGCTTTATGCTTCCACAAATCAGTAAAAATTTCTTCATTCGCAATTTGACCATATATTTGAAAATAATCTCCCTCCCATATTCCAAGTGGAGCTATTAGCATTAAAAATTTTTTATCATAAGTAATATAAGTATCTTTTCCATTCATATTAAAAATACCATTTTCATACGCAAGTTTTAAAACATCTTTTGATGGATTACAATTTCCACTCCAAAAAACCTCTCTAACTGGTTTATTAATCCACTTCTCTAAAATCCTAGCAGCTCCAACAACTTCTTGATAAAAAGAAAATTTATATCCCTTAATAGGTAAGTGAGGGATTGGATGCGTTTGCCAATCAAATGGATGAGAAAATGTATGAGTTGCCGGTTCTATATTTTTTAATTTATAAATTTTTTTTAAAACTTTTTTTCCCCTATCAACTAGCAAAGGATATGGACCATTTTTTAAAAAGGTCCCAACAATCACAGAAGCAGAAAAAGGTTTATTATATTTTTTAAAAATTTTTTCATAAACAACTTCTGCTGAAAATTTATTATATCCCACATGCATATTAAAAAAACCATCTCCATCAAGATGAGAATACCAAATTCTCCCTCCATTTTCTGTGGTATAATCTGGAAGTGGCTCTCTTGGTAAATCCAAAACATATGGAATAAATTCAAAAGGATTTACCCTCCACAAAATATAATCCCCAAACTCAACAAAAGGATTAACAAAATATCCTCCCCATTTAGTTTTAGCCGCAACCACATTTTTATATTCACCACACTTATAAACAATTAAATCCTTTGCATCTTTTGGATAATAATAGATTGAAGTTGGAACAAAATTAGCCTCAAATGGATTAATTTTCTTACTCTCTAACTTACATTTTTTATCTCCAACAAAAGTCTCAATCCCAAGAAAACTCAAATCATCAAGTCCAAAATCTCCTAAAAACAAAATCTTTTTACCTTTTTTAATCTGTTCTTTATACCAAGAAGCCAAACTATTAAAACTCCTCCCACTCTCTAAAACAACAATTATCGCTTGATAAATGGAAGTATCTTTTGGAAGACGCTTATAAGAGACAAGCTTTGGAACATATCCAAAAAATTCAAGGGGCATAGATACCATAGTATGAGCCAAAGAGTCCCTTTTGTGAGCTTCTTCATCATATACAATTAAAATTTTTCTTGGAAGAAGATAAGTATTACTAACTCCAACCGCTTTTAAATTAATATCCCCAACATAAGGTAAAAACCCAAGCTTTCTTATCTTTTTGGCTATCTTTATTGCCTCTTTTTGATTATAAGGAGTTACATACTCTATCCCAATTGGAATAATTCCTTCTTTTTTTACTTCATTAAGTTTTTCAATAATCCATCTTCTCTCACTCTCATTTAAAGGTTTCCCATCAACTTCAAATAAATTTTCAGCTACAACAGCAGTTGGTTTAACCACTTTTGCAATATCAAACCCTCTATTATAAATTAAAATTTTTCCCTTAAAAATTTTCTTAACCCTTTTAAAAAACTCAATCAATGCTTTTTTGTAAGAGGTTTTATCTACATTTGTAAGTTCATAACTATCCAAAGCATCAAAGAAAAAACCATCGAAGTTATAGCTCATTTTCTTCATTTTTTTAATTAAATAATCCTGATATTCTTTATTTCTAATATCCATTATATAGCTATGCCATCTTTTATTCTCACCAATAATCCAACTATCTTTTATATCTTTTTTATCATCTTGTTCTCCAACATCAACATACCCTATAAGTTTAGAAGTAGTTGGATAAACTCTTTTTACATCTTCATTAATAACAAGCCAATCATATGTATAAAAAACCTCTCTTGGAATATCATATGAATAATTAAACCCAACACTTAGAGCAAATAAAAACGATACAAACAGATTAAAGAAGCATAAAAGTCTCATAGTGCAACCTTTTCATAGCTTTATTTAAATAAAACAATCCAAGCAATGATACCAAAAAATAAGCCAAAGCAGATCCATATCCATAAAAATATGGTCCAAGCATTTGAGTAATAATTGTAAAAAAGAAATTTGCAACAAAAAGTAAAATTACAAGTTTCATAACATCTCTTCTTTTATCAAGGTAAAATAAAATTGTTAAAATTGCCATAAAAAAAACTTGCAAAGTAGTTCCAACCAAATCTATCATAAAAAGAGGAATATAAACTAATGGAATCTTAAAAAACTTAAAAATTGGCTTATCAAACATAACTAAAATTGCTAAAAACGATAACTGAACCCTTAAAATCTCAGCAAGCCCAACTCTTGCAGCATCTTTCATATCATTCGCATACAAATAAAGCTCTTTTAATGTCCCACCTTCCCTTGCCGCTGAGAAATATTTATCATAATATAAAGCAAAATCAGTCTCAATCCTTAATAAAAACATAGCCATAGCAGGAGCAATTGAGAGATAAGCCAAAAAAATTGGATAATCATAAATTGGAGAATATCTCAAAAATCCAGCAACTTTTTCACTTGTTGATGGATTAAACCAAAACAAAAACTTATCAATCCAAATACTAAGATTTAACAAAAACCCAATAATTATCAAATCTTTATACTTTGTCTTTAAAAAATCAAACCTAACTAACTTATCCGAATCAAACTCATAAAATAAAAGCCCCATAAGCAAAAAAAGCAAAACCGCTTGCCCAATAAAAAACGAAAAAATAAAAAATTCAATCCCTCTATCCCCTAAAAAATAAATTAAAACTACCATTAAAAGATATGAAAACAAAAACGAATAAGTAATATATTTATATCTTTTAAGTCCTGTTAAAACAACATTTACAATCCATAAAACATCAAGCACTAAAAAAGTATTAAGAAACGAAAAAGCGGTCAAAAAACTTTTAGTAGCCTCAAACAAAGAGATCGTAAAAGGTAATATAAAAATAAATCCAGTCACTAAATTGAAAATAATAACTCCAATGGTATTTGATAAAACTTCGTTTTTTTTACCCATAAAAATCAAATCACTAACATATCTAGTAAAAGAGAGTTGGAAAAATCCAGAAAAGATAAGACTAAATGCAATTAAATAAGTTACCATAATAGTAAATTCAACAACACCCCTTGAATAGTGAAAAATATTATTTGCAATATAACCTGCAATAAAAATACTAATCATAGAAATAATCCAAGGACCAGAGCTTACAACCCCAGCATAAGAAAAAGCTTTAATAACAGAAAAAATAGTCTTCTCTTTTAAGATTTTACGAATCTCAAAACCTATCCCTGCCATTTACCTTCCCTAATCTCCTCTAAAAACTGATTATAAAGCTCCCTATAACTATTTAAAAATTGTTCCTTTGTATAATAAGTTTCAACTCTTTTTATTGCAGTATTTTGACATTTCCTATAAGTCTCTTCATCACTTAAAAGCTTAATATACCCCTCAGCCGCAGCTCCTGGATTTGCAATTGGCACAACAAATCCAGCTCTTCCAAGCTTTTTATCCTCTTCACTCCCCCCCTCAATCAAATCTCTACAACTCCCAACATCAGTTGCAACACAAGGAAGCCCAGCAGCAAATCCTTCAATTACAGTAAGAGGCATTCCTTCACTAATAGAAGTTAATGTCAAAATCCCAGTCTTTGGCATAATATCCATAATATTTTGAAATCCAAGAAACTTTACTTTATCTTGAAGTCCAAGAGATTCTACTAAAATATGACACTCTTTTGCATAATTTGGATCTTCATCCTCAGGACCTACTATCCACCCCTCTACATCTGGCATTGCATCAACTGCAATTTTCATTGCCTTAATAAAAGTCTTTATATCTTTAATTGGCACAACCCTTCCAATTAAAGTTACAACTTTTGGAATCTCCTTTTTTCTAACTTTTGCAAGTCTCTCAACATCAACCCCATTTGGAATAACCCTTGTCCTCTCTGGTCTTGCCCCATATTTTATCTGAATTTTCCTTGCTCCTTCAAACAAAGAAATAATAGGATTTGCCGCTTCATAAGTAATACGCCCCAAACTCTCAAAAAATCTAATCCACATCTGCTTAGCATAAGCAAGTTCTCCAAGCTTCTTTTGAAAAATCGTTTTATTATCCTTTAACCAAGTAGCATTTAGCATATCAATCTTTCTCTCTCTTACATAAATTCCATGCTCTGTTAAAATAAAAGGCAAATGATAATGAAAATGCAACAAAGCTCCCAAAAATCCAGCATATCCAGTTGAAGGGGAGTGGATGATTTTGGGTTTTTTTACATTATTAGCAACGCTAACAACCCTCCAAATTGGAGTATGCATATTTCTAACCGACCAAAAATAGTCAATAAAAGGAGAGTCTGGACAATTTCTTGTATATTCTTCTTGAATATAATCCCAAGAAGATTCCGAATACAAAAAATTCTCAAAAGGCACCACTTTATTATAAAAATCAAGTGATTTTACGCTATCTGGAATATCAAAACTTCCACTCCTAAACCATTCATGCAAATCTCTAACTGCTTTAAAACCTTTATACCTTGGAATATAATGAGGTGGGGGCTTTTCGCTATCTTTGAAAAGATAATCTACATAAAGATAAGTTAGATTCTTAGGCAATTCATATCGCATCTCCCCATAATCCTCAGGTCGTGATCCAAGAAAAACTATCCCAAAGTTAAATTCAGGCAACCCGTTAATAAGCTGGTGAATCCAGCTTGAAACTCCACCTCTTATATAAGGATAAGTCCCCTCTGCTATTAACAAAATATCATAATCCCCATCTCTAACAATTTTCACACCACAACCTATATATTGGATAAAATTTTGGAACAAACCTAATGGAAGGATACTTTTTCATAAGCTCTTTTATTCTATCAAAATCTCTATCATAATATGCTATCTCCATAAAATATGGAGCAGTCTCTTCATTTTCTTCCATTATAGATAAAATTTCTTTTATTTTATCAAAATTTTTCTCTAAAAGATAGATTTTTAAATAAAGCATCTTAGCTTCTTTACTATCAAGTCCCTCTAAAAGCTCCAAAATTCTTTTAATAATAATTTTTTGGAAAATTTCATCGGCTAAATTTAAATAAATAAATTCCCAATAAAGCTTTGCAATTTTTAGTCTATTTTTCTCAACTCCCTCTTGTTCAAGTTTGTAAATTTCATCATTTAACTTCTTTTCAAGCCTTGATAAAATAGAGAAACTAAGAAGCCTAATCTCATCTACCGTATCAGATAATCCAAGTTTTAAAAGCTTAATAGTTTGAGGAGAGATATTCTCAGAAATTATCAAAAAAGCTTTTAACCTAAGCTCAGGATTTAAATTTCTATTCTTGATATACATAACAACCCCACCCTCTCCAAACATTCTCCTTACAAACTGCACCTCATCAATTAAAAAAAGCTTCTTAAAATCCAAATACAAAGGTTTAAAATCTTCCTCTTTTACAACCTTTTTAAAAAAAGTAACATACAAAAAAAATCCAACATACGAAACTATCGGAATAAAAAAAATAAACAAAAACAAAAAAGTCAAAACATAAATTTTTGGCTCTTTATATTTGCTTGGAAGTCCAAGATAAACTAAAAATGCAATCCCAATAGAAGCGAAAAGATGAAGGGTTAAAAAAGCTAAAAATGTAGTTAAATTATCATTATACAAAAGCAAACTAAGCCCAGAAATATCTAAAAAAGCATAATACCAAAGCTTAGCGCTCACTTTTTTCTCCATTAAACTTTATCCAATAACTCTTGAATCTCTTCTAAATCAGTTTTTGATAAATCAACAATAGTATAAGTTAGCTCCATCTCTTTTGTCATTCTCTCAACAAACTTACTAACCCCAAGAGAGGAAGTAAATGGTAAAATTACACAAAACTTATCTTTATACTCAAACACAATATCACTCCCTCTTATATACTTTTGAATATGAGCTTTTTGAATATCACTTTTGATATGAAAAATTACAAGATAACTCTCAACTTTATATTTTCTAAAAATATGTCTTAGAGTCTTAATCTCTCTTGCAATAAATGGATCAATCTTCATAATACCTTTAAACTCTTCAATCCCCTCAATTAAATTTACAAAATAGCTAAGGAAAAGCGAAATAATCAAAAGAGTATCTTTTGAGAGGTTAAAAAAGGGAATTTGTTCAATTACAAAAATCCCTTTTACTTCATCGTTTAAAGAAACAATTGGAATAACGGCTAAATATTTACTCTTTTTCTCCCTTAAATTTCCAACAAAGGCAA
>JBDONU010000100.1:0-10184 GCA_039831175.1 Nautiliaceae bacterium | reverse complement strand
CCTTTTATGTATTTATTGTAGTATTTAAATCCTACATTGTAATCTGCAAGTGCTACTGATGCACTAAAACTTAATCCAATAGCTGCTGCGAGTAAAAGTTTTCCAAATTTCATTGTTAACTCCTTGTTAATTTTGTGTGCTTACAATTATATCCCTTTTTTTCTTAAACTTTTATTAAATTTAAGATAAAGTTTGGGATAAATCTTCTTTTTTATAAGTATCCTTATTTCTATTATATTAATATTTCGATTATATTAATTTAATGTTAAGTTAATATTAAATTTTTGTTAATTCTTAAAAATTCCTTAAAGCTGTTTTTTGGTATAATTTTAATAAAAAAGGGTTAAATTGAAAAAAGAAAAAGCTTATGTTCTTCTTGCAAAGCAAGAAGGAATTTCAAATAGAAGGGCAAAAGAGTTAATTGATAAAGGAGTTGTTTACGCTCACGATAGAAAAATAAAAATAGCAAGAGGGCTTTTGCCTGTTAATACTAAATTCAAGATTGAAAAAGTTGATGGAATTAAAAAAATTTTTGAGGATAATAATATTTTGGTAGTTGATAAGCCCCCTTATGTGACAAGTGAGGAGGTTAGCAAAAAGTTTAAATATCCTCTTTTACACAGACTTGATAAAGAGACAAGCGGTATTTTAGTGATGACAAAAAATGAAGATTTTAGAAAAAAGGCTATTGAAGAGTTTAAAAAAAGAAATGTTTATAAAGAGTATTTAGCTTGGGTTAGTGGAATTGTAGCGGAGCCAGAAAGAATTGAGTTTCCAATAAAAGTAATTAAGACAAAATCAGGAGCATTTGCAAAGGTAAGTAAAGATGGAGAAGATGCTATAACCGAAATTGAGCCGATTTTGGCATTTAGAAAAAAATCAAAAATAAAAGCTATAATTCATACTGGTAAAACTCATCAAATAAGAGCTCATTTGAGTGCTATTGAGCATCCAATTATTGGAGATGAAAAGTATGGAGGAGAACCTTATAAGAGAGTAATGCTTCATCACCA
This sequence comes from Nautiliaceae bacterium, assembly GCA_039831175.1. Classification (GTDB taxonomy): domain Bacteria; phylum Campylobacterota; class Campylobacteria; order Campylobacterales; family Nautiliaceae; genus Caminibacter. Next base: position 9,171 of record JBDONU010000100.1, on the reverse strand, counting down.
TAAGTTTAAATTATTTGATTATGAGTTTACATCGCCAGAGCCAAGAGATTTTGTTATGAGAGAGCAACAAAGCTATGGAAGAAAGAAAAAAGGCAAAAAAAAGTAAAGGGGTAATATGTTTGATAAAATTAGTGAGAGTTTTAAGAGTGCAATTAATAAAATAAGATTAAAAGATGATGAAAAGTCTTTAAAAAAGGCATTAAACGAGCTTAAAAAGAATCTTTTGAAAGCGGATGTGCATTTTAAAACAACAAAAGAGCTTTTACACAAAGTTGAGGTTGAGACAAGAAAAAAAGGGATTGGAAGAGCAAATTTCTTTTTAGCGCTTGAAGAAGCGTTAAGAGAGATTTTAACAGCACCTGGGAATTATGGGTTTGTTTTTGCTCCAAAGCCTCCAACAATTGTAATGATGAGCGGGCTTCAAGGTAGCGGTAAGACAACTACGACTGCAAAGCTTGCTTATTATCTTAAAACTTTTAAGAAGAAAAAAGTATTAATGGTAGCAGCCGATTTGCAAAGACTTGCAGCCATTGAGCAGTTAAAGCAGCTTGCAGAGCAAAATAATCTTGATATTTTTTATGATGAGAATGCAAAAGATGCCATTAAGGTTGCAAAAAAAGGAGTAGAGTTTGCAAAAGAGAAATTTTATGATGTAGTTATTATAGATACGGCTGGGCGCCTTGCAATTGATGAAGAGCTTATGGATGAGCTGGTAAGAATGAAGAGTGAGGTAAATCCAAATGAGATTTTTTATGTAGCAGATTCTCTAACTGGTAAAGATGCGATAAATACGGCAAAATCTTTTGATGAAAAACTTGATATTACAGGAGTTATTCTTACAAAGTTTGATGGAGATAGTAAAGGTGGAGTAGCGCTTAGTATCGCTCATCAAGTCAAAAAACCTCTTAGATTTATAGGAATAGGTGAAAAGATTGCAGATTTAGAAGTGTTTATTCCAGATAGGATTGTAAGTCGTTTGATGGGAGCTGGGGATATTGAAAGTTTGGTTGAGAAAACAACCGCAGTAATTGATGAGAAAGAGGCTAAAAAACTTACTAAGAAGTTAAAAAAAGGGCAATTTAACTATAATGACTTTTTAGCTCAACTTGAACAGATGAAAAAGCTTGGAAGTATGAAAAATCTTTTGTCTATGATTCCTGGTATGGGGGGGCTTTTAAAACAAATTGGAGATATTGATTTGGAAAATTCAGCTGAGATAAAAAAAATTAAAGCTATGATTAACTCAATGACGAAAAAGGAAAGAGAAAATCCTCATTTAATTAAAGAATCAGCAAGTAGGCGTCGTAGAATTGCAAAGGGAGCTGGACTTAGTGTGCAAGAGGTTAATAGAATAAATAAGCAATTTCAAAATGCGGCAAAGATGGCTAAAAAGTTTGCTGGGAAGAAAATTCCTGATTTAAAAGAGTTAACAGCAATGGCGCAGCACTTGAAATTTCCAAAATAATTAATTAAAATTCCAAATTAAAATTTAATTGGGTTGGTTGGTGGGAAAAAATTAAAATAAGGAGATAATGTGGTAAAAATTAGACTTGCAAGATTTGGTAGAAAAAAGAGACCTTTTTATAGAATTGTGGTAACAGATAGCAGAAAAAGAAGAGATAGTGGATGGATTGAAAGTATTGGATATTATAATCCGTTAACAAATCCAAAAGATATTAAAATTGACTTAAAGAGAATGAATTATTGGTTATCAATTGGTGCTCAAATGAGTGATAGAGTTAGTAAACTTAAAAAAATTTATGAAGAGAGATTAACTAACGCTTAATGGTTGTTGACTTTGTGATAGAATATGCAAAACTTCTTAGTTTTGAACCTGAGAAGATAAAAGCTGAGGTAATTGAGCGTAGTGACTTTAATGAAATAGTAATTTATGCTAAAAAGAGTGATGTTGGTAGGATTATTGGAAAGGGTGGCAGCTTGGTAAAAGCTATTAAGATTGTAATTAGTGGGTGTAAAGCAAAAGATAATAAAGATTATAAAATAACGGTTAAACCTTATGAAGAATAAAAAAATTCCTATTGCAAAAATCGGTAAGAGTTTTGGGGTTAGAGGATGGCAGAAGCTCCATATTTTAAGCGATTTTCCAGAGCAGTTTAAAAAGGGGGCTTCTTTTAAATCCGATAGAGTTGAACTTACGATTGAAGATATTGATTTAAAAAGAGGGCTTGTAAAATTCAAAGGCGTCAACTCGCCAGAAGATGCAAAAAAACTTACAAATAGAACTCTTTATACTACTCCTAAGAAAACAAAAGAAGAGATTGAATTAAAAGAGGGTGAGTATTTTTGGTTTGATATTGAAGGGTGTGATATCTTTGAAAAGATAGATAATAAAGAAGTTAGAGTAGGTAAAGTTGTAGAGATAGAAAGAGCGGATGAAGATTATTTGGTAATTGAAGTTGATGAGAAACTTAGAGAAAAAGGGTATCCAAAGAGGCTTTTAATTAATTTTAAGAGAAATGTAAAAGATGTAGATGTTGATAATAAAAAAATTATAGCAATTGGGGCTTTTGAGCTTCTTGACTCGCTAAAATGAAGATAATTTTTTTTTCTCTTTTCCCTGATATTATCTATTCTTACTTTCAAAGCGGTATCTTATCAAAAGCACTTGATAAAAGTCTTTTTGAAATTGAAGTTGTTAATTTTAGAAATTTTGCTAAAAACAGATATAAAAAAGTAGATACTCCTATTGTAGGAGGTGGAGCTGGGATGATTTTGGATAATGAAGCTTTAAGAGAAGCGCTTAGTGAATATAAAAAAAAATATCCACTTGCAAGAGTTATATTTTTAACTCCTGTTGGTAAAAAATATAATCAAAAAGATGCAATTAGACTTGCAAGAGAGGATGTTATTTTTTTGGTAAGTGGGAGATATGAAGGATTTGATGAGAGATTAATTGAAGACTTTGCAAATGAAGTTATGAGTATTGGGGATTTTGTATTAAGCGGTGGAGAGCTTGGGGCTTTGTGTATTGCTGATAGTGTACTTAGAAATGTTGATGGAGTTCTTGGGAATAGAGAGTCTTTAAAAGAAGAGAGTTTTAATAATAATTTATTAGAAGCTCCGCAATTTTCAAAAATGGGGGATGTGCCTTTGGTTTTAAAGAGTGGGAATCATAAAAAAATAAAAGAGTGGAAAACAAAAGCGGCTTTGTATAAAACTCTTTTTCATCGCCCGGATTTGAAAATATAAAAAATTTTAGTATAATTTCAACTCAAAATTAAGTGTGAATGCTCATAAATGAGCCAATGGCACAAAGGAGAGATAATGAGAAATAGATACATTGAGGCTTTTGAAGAAGCTCAAATTGCACAAAAAGCGAAAAATATTCCAGAATTTAGACCAGGGGATACAGTAAAAGTTGGAGTTTTGATTAAAGAGGGAGATAAAAAGAGGATTCAAAATTTTGAGGGCGTTGTAATTGCTATTAAAGGAAGAGGGGCTGGTAAAACTTTTACGGTTAGAAAAATTGGAGCAAACAACATTGGAGTTGAGAGAATTTTCCCGCTTTATAGCGATTCAATTGCGAGTTTAGAAGTTGTTAGAAAAGGTAAAGTAAGAAGAGCAAAACTTTACTATTTAAGAGGAAAAACTGGTAAAAAAGCAAGAATTAAAGAGAGAAGAGATTAATCTCTTTTTCTCTTTATCTAAAAATTAGTGCCAAAGACTAAAAGTTGCCTTAGTTAATTATAAAATTTTGGTATACTTTTAGAAAAAAAGGAGTTAAAATGGCTAATTTGGAGAATATGATTTTAAGTTTTGGAGAAATTCAAGAACCTCATGAATGTGTTACTATCGCTTATTCAGGGGTTAGAGTAGAGAGTGAGAAACTTTATAATGAAGTTTATCCAACTGATGCTATTAGACAAGCAATTATTTATCTTCAAGAACAAGCAAAAGAGTTAAATGCTGATGGAGTAAAAAATATTGACATTAAAACAATTACTTCTACAAATAACGAAGGTAAGGAAGTAGTAGATTTTTTAGCACAAGGAACGCTTATTAAGCTAAAATAGATTTTGCCTTTTTGGCATTTTGTAGATGGTGCCTCGGGACGGAATCGAACCGCCGACACAGGGATTTTCAGTCCCTTGCTCTACCAACTGAGCTACCGAGGCAGTGGTGGACCCGGCAGGACTCGAACCTGCGACCAACCGGTTATGAGCCGGTTGCTCTAACCAGCTGAGCTACGGGTCCAGCTGGATTGAAATTATAATTTATTTTATAAAAAAAAGCAAGTAGGTTATGGTTTTTTAAGCTCAAAATGAGGAGTTGCATATTGCTTTTTTGCTTTAACTTGAATAATTTCATACTCCCAAGGTTTTAGGGTATTTGGAATGATAATTGCGGTTAATTTGTTTCCGTATACGCATCCAGTATCAATTCCGGCTGAGAATCTATTTTTTTTAATTTCTAAAAATGGATTATGTCCATAAACGATAAATCCTTCGTGTCCATCATAAACATCTGCCCAGTATCTTGCATTTTTGTTATCGTGATTTAGGGGTAAAAATTTATGGTTTAAATCAACATCTCTTATAAAAAGCAATAAAGTCATAATGTTTAAAGGAGGATTGTTTAATCTTATTTTGTTTGTAATTCCAGCGTGAATAATTGTTAGGCGATTTAGTTTTAAGAAAAAAGGCATTGTTTCTATAAATTCAAAATCTTCTTTTTTAAGCTTAGGATATACTCTTTGCTGGTCTTCATCAAGTTTTACATTTCTTCCCCAATATTTTCTTATGTGTTTGTATTCGTGATTTCCCATAATCGTAAAGATTTTGTTTTTTTTAACATATCTTAAAGCTTCTACTGGATATGGACCTTTGTCTAAAATATCTCCTACGCTTATTTCTATTGAATTTTTTGGGATAAGTTTTCTTAATTCTTCAAGCTCTTCTAAGCATCCGTGAATGTCTCCATAGATAACATATGGCATAACTTTTCCTTTGCGATATAGCTTCTAACTTTTGGAGGTATTTTTAAGCGTCTAAAAAATTCTTTTTGAGTTTTAGATAGTGTAATTTTAACATAAGGAGATATGAATATATACTCTTTTGAGGAGTCTATTGCGATTTTGCCTTGAATTACGCAAGAGAAATTAGTCTTTAATATTTCATCTCTTTGAGCTTTTGTAAGTAAAGTTTTTAGCTCTTTTAGTATCAGGTCAACTTTTTTGATATCTTTTTTGGGAGTTGTTTTTTTAAAAAAGTAGAGTTTATTAATTTTTTTCCATTTTTTATCCATTAAAAGATCTAAATCTTCTTCTAAATACTCAAAGCTTCTTTTTACTCCCTCTTTAAACTCTTTTATAAATTTGTTTGAAAAAGTGTGACGGATAAAGTTTCTTTTATATTTTAAATCAAAGTTTGAGTTATCAATAAAGTATTTTATATTGTTTCTTTGTAAATATTCTAAGATTTCATCTCTTGAAGTTAAGTAAAATGGTCTTATTATATTATAAAACTCTCTTTTTTCTACTTTTTGCATTCCAATAAGCTCTTTTAATCCAGCTCCTTTGCTAAATTGCATTAAAAACCACTCAAATCTATCGTTTAATTGATGAGCGGTTATTAAGTTTTGATAATCGTATTTTTTTATAATTTCTTCAAAAAATTTATATCTACAATCTCTTGCTCTTTTTTCGCTGAATTTTTCTAAAAAGCAATCTTTTATAAATATTTTTTTATTATATTTTTTTGCAAGATGTTTTGCATATTCTACTTCTTCGTTGCTTGTTTCTCTTGTGTGGTAGTTTACAATTGCGATATCAAATGGGATGTTTTTTTCCAAAAGAAAGAAAAAAAGGGCGCTAGAGTCTACTCCTGCTGAGAAAGCGAGTAAATTTTTTTTATTTGATAATTCTTCCAATTAATTCATCTCCTGCAAGTTGAGATATTTTGATTTTGTATAATTCTCCAACTTTTAAATCTTCAATTTCACTCTCATTAATCAATACGTCTCCATCAATTTCATATGCCCAAAGTTTTGGTCTAACTGCATAAAAAAGTCCATCTACCATTCCTTCTAAAAATCCTTCGCACTCTTTATTGAGATATTTTTTTAGGGAGTTTATGGTTGTTTGTTTTACAATTTTTTCAATCTCTTTTAATCTTTTTTCAATAATTTCTGGTGGAATTTTATCTTTTCTTTTGTAAGCGGCGGTTCCTTCTTCGTCTGAATAGGCAAAAACATTTACTCTATCAAATTGATACTCTTTTAAAAATTCTTTTAACTCTTCAAAATCTTCATCTCTCTCTCCTGGATGTCCTACAATTACAGAGGTTCTAACAAAACTAAACTCTTTTCTCATTTCAGTTAGTAATTCTTTTATTTTTTTTTGAGAACTTGGGCGTTTCATAATTTTTAGCATTCTTTGAGAGATGTGTTGAATTGGCATATCAAAGTAATTTACTACATTTTTTGAAGAGAAGATTTTTCTAATGAGTCTTTTTGTGGTAGTTGCTGGGTAGAGATAGAGTATTTTTGCGCTAATGCCATCAATTTTATCAATTTCATCAATTAATCTTTCAAGTCCATCTCTTATTCCTTTATCTCTTAGGTATGAAGAACTATCTTGACTTATTAGAGAAAAGTCTTTAAATCCTTTTGCTTTTAATCTTTTAATCTCATCAATTACTTCTTTTATATCTCTTGATTGAAGTTTCCCTTTGAAAGATGGAATAGCACAAAAGGCACACTTTTGATTGCATCCTTCACTTAGTTTAATGTAAGCGTGATAGTTACTTCCTGTAATAATTCTCTCTTCGTTATGAATTAAAAAGACTTTGTTTGTAAAAAAAGTTTTTTTAGGAGATTTTATTACTTTATCAATCTTTCCATACTCTCCAACTCCGCACCATTTATCAACTTCTGGGATTTCTTTTACAAGAGCTTCTTTATATCTTGCCGATAGACATCCAGTAACTACTAATTGAGTATTTTCTTTTTTTTCGTTTGCAAGGGATAAGATGGTATCAATTGATTCCTCTTTTGCCGCATCAATAAATCCGCAGGTATTTACAATAATTAAATCAGCTTCGTTTGGATTTTGAGTGATTTTATACTCTTTTAGTTTTGCAAGCATTACTTCACTATCTACTAAGTTTTTTGCACATCCAAGAGATGCAAGATATAATTTTTTCAAGTTCATCCTTTTTTAAGTAATTTTATCAAAAATGATATAATTTTTTAAAAAAGGAATTTGATGCAAAGAATTGGGCTTTTGGTTGGGCTTTTGCTTGTGATAATTGGGCTTTATAGGATTGATTTGCTTTTGTATAAGACTCTTGATTATTTTGGAAAGTATGTTTTTTTTGGACTTTTTAACATAATGAGTCTTTTTTTGGTGTTTTATTTTTACAAAAAGTTTGATGGGATATTAAAAATTACTATGCCGCTTCTTTTTGGGTTAATAGTTGCGTTGATAGGATTTTTTATTGCTTAGGATTTTATTTTTTTTATTGGCGTTTTGGCATATTGATTTTTTACAAGTAGTGATATACAAGCAAACTGGATGATGGATGAGTGTAATTGGAGCAATGGAGTAATTGATTCTTCTTTAAACGAAAATAATGGAATTGCTTATGATGGTGCAAATACCGATAGTATAGGAGTCGTTTGTAGGAGTGGATATTTTATTGCAGATAATAAAAGTTATGTGGAAATAAATAATAGCTCTTCTTTGAGTGTAAATACTCTAACTTATATGGCGTGGATAAAATTTACTAATCCAAATTATGATAAAAACAAAGACGGACTTGAAAATATCTTTACAAATCAAGCGTGGACGAATGCTCTAAGATATACAGAACCAAGTTATTGGAATAGTAGTAATAGAAATAAAATTTTGTTTCAGCTTAGTATTAATGGAGAAGTTAAATATCTTTTCTCTTCAACCACAATCGTAGATACCCTTTGGCATCATATAGCAGTAACTTATGATGGGATATTTATGAAAATTTATATTGATGGAGAGGAAGATAGTTCTTTGCTCGCATTTGGTAGTGTTGATATTGGACCTTATAAGAACATGATAGGCTCAGAATATGGAGGATATTTTTTTAATGGACATTTGGATGAAGTTAAGGTATTTGATAAGGCGTTAAGTAATAGGGATATAAAAGCTATTTACTTAAACGAAAAGGTGGGGAATAATTATGATGAAAGTAGTAGAGTTTGTGTTTGTCCTGAGAGTGGGGCGGCTTTATTTAATGCGGTTGATTATGTTCCTTTGACAAGATGTAATGCAGTTTTAAATTGGGATGATAATTTAACGACTAAAATTGTAAATGATGAATTTAACTTAACTATTTTAGCTAAAAAAGGGAATAGAAGTTATGTTGCAAATATTACGCAAGTTGATTTATATTTGTTTAATGATTTTGATAATAATTTAGAGTGCAATGGGAGTTTTGAGGTTGTAAATATTTGCAATGGAGATTGTAATTATACAAATGTAAGTGGGTGTTTGGAGTTAATTGGAATTAAAGTTAATAGGGCAAGTAGGTGTGTTTTAGTCCATATTGAAGGAGTTGTTAGAGGAGATTTTAATGAATCAAATTCAAGTGATGATTTTGCTATTAGACCTTTTGAGTTTGATTTTGATAAAAAAAGTATTGTAAGTGGAAGGGATTTTAATATAACATTTAAAGCCATTGATAAGAATTTAAGTAAAGTTAAGGATTATAATGAGACTATTTTTATTAATTCTCCATCGGTTGCTTTGGTTGCAAAGGAGATGAAGAGTAGATGTAGTAGTGGGAATTTAACAAAGGTTAATGGAGGAGAGTTTAGAAATGGGGAGGCAAATATTACTCTTAATTATTCAGAGATTGGAGAAGTTAATATTACTATTAAAGAAGTTAATGGGAGCGAGTTTTCAAGGGTTGATAGTGATGATAGTGGAGATGAGAGATTTATTAAACCAGCAAGTAGAGTTTTTGAGAGTAATTTGTCACATTTTGAAATTATGGAGAGGATATTGATTTAAACTTCTCTTTTGAGATTGTAAAATATAACGATAACCTTCATTTAGGTAAAATGCTTTATTTTATTGAAGATGTAAATAAAACAACTTCTTCAATTAATAGCGTTGACTTGGGTAGTAATGTTACTCTATTTTATAAGGATACAAATTTTTCAAATGGAATT
>JBDONU010000131.1:0-2948 GCA_039831175.1 Nautiliaceae bacterium | reverse complement strand
ACTTTGTAGTTGTGGGATTTTAAAAATTCAAAATAGTTTTTTAGCTGAGCGGTTTTGGTGTTTGTAGATGGGTGGCGGTGGTCGTTAATTCTATGAAGTACAAAAATATGAGCATCTCCAAAGAGGAGAGTTGCTAAGAAAATTGATAAAAATTTCACTTAACCGGTGCCTGAGGGATTGGGATTTGTTTTTCTATTTTCACTTTATCAAGGGCTGATGTGTTTGCTTGTTTGTTATATAGATAAACCAGAGTTAAAGTGTTTAATACAAACAAAAATCCTAAAATCATAGTCGCTTTTGTCAAAAAGTTCATAGGTCCGCCTGCGCCAAATACCGAGTTGTTTGAAGATGAATATGCACCAAGCCCCATTGATTCTGAGCGTTGAAGAAGTACTAAAATAGTAATTGCAATTACTAAGATAATTTGAACTATTATTAAAAATCCAGTCATTATAAGCCTTTTTTGGTAGAATTATAACATAAAGGAGCTGGTTTGAGGTTTAATAGGTTTGCATTTAGTTATAGCAAGTATAATGATATTCAAAAAGCTATTATTAAAAGGTATGTTTTTAATTTAAAAAATAGGGTTGTTGATTTAGGGTGTGGGAGTGAGGGGCTTTGTAAGTATAGGAATTTTGATTTTTATCTTGGGGTTGATAAAAGTGAAGAGATGCTAAAAAGAAATCCTTGTAATACTTTTCTTTGTGATTTTGATGAGAGGAAGTGTTTTGAGAGGTTAAGGGAGTTTGAATTTGAGGAGATTGTCTCTTTTTCAGCTCTTCAATGGTCAAGGGATTTAAAAAAAGTGTTTGAAAATATTGCTTTGTTTAAAAAGTCTTTTACCTTAGCCCTTTTTACTTCCAATACTTTCAAGAATCTTCACCAATTTTTAGGAGTTAAGTCTCCAATTTATTCAAAAGAGGAGATTTTAGAGTATTCAAAAGTTTTATCTCCAAAGGTTGAGATTTTAAAATTTAAAAAGGAGTTTAAAACTTCAATTGAGATGTTAAGATATATAAAATTCTCGGGTGTAAATCCTAAAAAGATGGCTGATATAAACAAGTTAAGAAAGATTTGTAAAAAAAATTTAATAAAAGAGCTTGAATTTGAGGTTATTGTTCTAAAATCTTAATTATCTCCTTTTCAATTTCATAAAGCCTATACCTTGCATCTTTGAATTTTTCAGATGTGTTTGTATCAATTAATTTAAAAAGCTCTTCTAATACTCTCGCACTCTCCTGGCTTCTTTTTAAGTTTGCGATTATTATCTCTTCTAAGGAATTTTTGTTAAGCTCAGATTTGGTGGAGGGTTTTAAAATATCGTTTTTTGCATCTCTTGATAATACTACTTCTTTGTAATTTGGGATTTTAAGATGGCGAAGTGATTTTAACTCTTTTGCAAGGTGGGAGGAGAATTCATATCTTAAAATATCCTCAACCACCCTTATCCCCTCTTTAAATCTGTTAAAATTTGAGTCAATTGTCCTTAGAGCTTTATTCTTCATTGTTTAAAAATCCAAGGATTTGCAAAAGTGATATAAAAAGGTTTAGAAAATCAAGATACAAACTGACAGCCGCTTCAATCTCATTACTCACATTTCCTCTTATAATGTTTTGAGTATCATAAAGGATAAAAAAGCTAAATAATATTGCACTAACTGATGCAATAATTAATTGGAGTAAAGGTAGATGTAAAAAGATATTAATAAGCCCGGCTACCACTACTATAATTAAAGTAATAAACAAAATTTTACCCATTGTGGTAAAATCTCTTTTTGTATTCATTGCAAAGACTGTAAGTGCAAAAAAAGCTACCGCACTAAGTAAAAAAGCTTCTCCAATTACATATCCAAGCCCTTTTGATATAAAAAGCGCAAGGGTTGGTGCAAGTGTAAATCCGCTCATAAATGTAAAGGCAAAAAGTAAAATAAGATTAAGAGGGGACTTGTCTTTTGCAAACATTAAGCCAAAAAGCAAAACAAACTCCAAAATCACACTTCCCCAGTATGCAAAGCTAAGTCCGTTTTGAGAGATTAAATATCCAACCATTCCAATCCCAACATAAGCTCCAACGGCACCTGCTATCAAACTTCCAGCTACCAATTGATAAACTCTTTTTACAAAAGCGTTGATATTGCTAATTTCGGTTGTTTTGGTTGTTGTGTTTTGTGTTTGAATAGAAGCGTTTTGGTTGTAATTACTTCTAAAATCTTTTGATGAAAATTTCATAACTCTCCTTTTTTTGTTTATTATACCATATATTTTCTTAAAATCTCTGGGATTTCTACTTTTCCATCTTTTGTCTGGTAATTCTCCATTATCGCTACAAGTGTCCTACCAACTGCTAAACTGCTCCCATTTAGAGTATGTACAAGGCGATTTTTTTTGCCGTCTTTAAATCTAATTTTTGCTCTTCTTGCTTGAAAATCGCGAGTATTACTAATTGAGCTTATTTCCCTATATCTGTTTTGAGATGGAATCCAAACTTCAAGATCAATAGTTTTTGCCGCACTAAATCCAAGGTCCCCTGTACAAAGCATAACCTGGCGATAAGGTAGATTTAATTTTTCAAGGGCTTTACTTGCAACTTCTACCATCTCTTCAAATACTCTATCACTATCTTCTGGACGCGTAATTGCTACAAGCTCCACTTTATCAAACTGATGCTGGCGTATTATTCCTTTTGTATCTTTACCATAGCTTCCAGCCTCTTTTCTAAAACAAGGCGTATAAGAAGTGAGTTTTATTGGATTGGTCAAATCAGTAATTATCTCATCTCTAAAAAGGTTAGTTAATGGCACTTCTGCTGTTGGAATTAAATATAAATCCTCATCTTCAACTTTAAACAAATCCTCTTTAAATTTTGGAAGTTGACCAGTTCCTATCATTGTAGCTTCATTTACCATCAAAGGTACCCAAACTTCTTCAAATCCATAGCTTCTGTTGTG
>JBDONU010000076.1:0-10398 GCA_039831175.1 Nautiliaceae bacterium | reverse complement strand
GGAATTTAATAGAGACTTCAAATGATAATATGCTTGAAGCTTTAAAAGATGCGATTATTTATACTCTTTTTGTTTTATTAATTTTTTTAGCCAATTTTAGAGCTTTAATTGCGGCGGCTATCTCTATTCCTATGGTATTTTTTGGGACTTTGGCATTTTTATATTTAACAGGAGGTGAGCTTAATATTGTAATTTATACCGCTATTATTTTAGCACTTGGAATGTTAACGGATGATGCAGTTGTTGTGCTTGAAAATATTGAGAGACATTTACAAGAAGGGGATGAAAATGCAATTTATAATGGAACCAAAGAGGTTTTAAAGCCTATATTTGCAGGAACTATCTCTACGATTGCGGTGATTTTTCCTTTGATGTTTGTTGGAGGATATCCAGAGAAAATTTTTAGACCATTGATTGAGACGCTTGTTGTAGCGCTTTTGATTTCTTGGTTTTTATCGGTTACTTTTATTCCAAAACTTGCTTCTTATCTTTATAAAAAGGGGACCCAAAAAACAAAAGTTGAGAGGTTTTTTGAAACTCTTTATCAAAAAACTTTTGCAAGGCTTATCCCTTTTTATATTGGAATTTTGGATTTTTCAAATAAAGGAATTTTAAGAAGGATTATTTTAATGATGGGGGCTTTTTTATTTTTGGTTTTTTCTTTAAAAAATATTTTTCCAACTATTGGAAGAGATGTAATGCCTCCTATGGATACTGGGATTATAAAAGCAGATATTGAATTTTCTTCAAACTTAAATGCTGATGAAACTAAAAAGAGATTAAAACCTTTTTTAGAGTGGTTAAATTCAAAGCCTTGGCTTGTTAAAAGCTCAATTGCAATTGGTACAGAGAGAGGAGTTTTATCAATTGGCTCAGGAGGTGGGGGTAGTAGTGTTGGGATGAGTATTATTACAGTTGATAGATTTCATAGGAAAAAGACGATTTGGGAGATTGAAGATGAGATAAGAGATAAACTTGCTACTTTAAAAGGAATTAAAAAGATTGCGGTTTTTGACTTTGGAGCAACGGCGCTCTCTACCATTAAAGCACCTCTTGATGTTCAATTTAGAAGTGAAGTTTATGATGATTTGCCAAAAATTGCTCAAAAAGCAAAAGAAGTTCTGTATAATGTAAGAGGATTAACGAGTGTAATAAAGAGTTGGGATAGCGATTTTGAAGATGTTGTGGTTGATATAGATTCAAAAAAAGCTATAGAGTTTGGGATAACTCCTATTGATATTTTATCTCAAATTGCGATGAAGGATAATTTAGTTGGGATTGTTTCTTTTCCTTCTATGAACGAGCCAGTTAGGATACGATTTAAAAGTTCTTATGAGGAGCTTAAAAACTTGTTAATAGATACCAAAAAAGGTTTAGTTCCTCTTAGTTATTTTGGCGATATTAAAAAAGAGTTTACTTATTCAAGGATTGATAGATATAACTTAGAATATGCTATTGATGTTAAAGGGTATAGAAATAAAAGACCAATTAGTAAAATAACAGATGACGCAAATAAAATCTTAAAAGAGAATAAAGTTACAAATTACTATCAAGTTGGGGATATTAAAGAGATGAACGATGCATTTAGAAGGCTTGTTAAAGCTGTTTTGATAGGAGTTGTGATTTTGGTTTTAACTTTAATGGTTGTTTATGAGTCAATAAGATATGCTTTGATTATGATAGTTGTTTTGCCTTTGTCTATGATAGGGGCAATGTGGGCGCTTTTAATAGCCAACAAGCCAAGTTGTATGCCAAGTATGGTTGGGCTTTTGCTTTTGTTTGGAATAATTATAAAAAATGCCGTATTGCTTATTGATTTTTATAAAGAGTTTAAGACAAAATCTCCTTTTGAAGCTGCAAAAGAGAGTGTTAAATTGAGATTTAGACCGGTTTTAATGACGGCTTTTGGGACAATTGCTGGAATGATACCAATTGCGTTAGAAAAAGCAGTTGGACTTGAGAGACTCTCTCCAATTGCCGATGTTGCTATTGGTGGGCTTTTAGTTGGGAGTATTTTAACTCTTGTTTATATTCCTATGCTTGCTTACTCTACTGATAAATTAACAAATAGGTAAGTCTTTTGTGATATAATCCCCCTAAAATTTTTGTGGGGGTTTTTTTGATTAAGATAAGGCATTTAAAAAAGGTTTTTGGAGATAAAGTTGTTTTAAAAGATGTAAATCTTGATATTTATGATGGTAAAATTACCTACATTTTAGGACTTTCAGGACAAGGAAAATCTACTATTATTAAACATATTGTTGGACTTTTAAAGCCAACTTCTGGTGATATTTGGGTTGATGATATAAATGTTGCGAGGGCTTCTTTGCAAGAGCTTTATGAGGTTAGAAAAAGAGTTGGATTTACTTTTCAAGAGGGAGCATTGTTTGATAGTATGAATATTTATGAAAATGTTGCTTTTCCTTTAAGAGAGCATACAAAGTTAAAAGAGACTCAGATAAAAAGAGAAGTTTTTAGAGTGCTTGAAATGGTAGGGCTTGATGCAAAAAGAGTAGCTTATCTTTATCCTCACGAATTAAGTGGGGGGATGAGAAAAAGAGCAGCAACTGCAAGAGCTATAATCCTAAAACCAAAGTATGTCCTTTATGATGAACCAACAAGTGGGCTTGATCCAATTATTAGTGATAAAATCACTAGAATGATTGAGAGTTTAAACAGAAATTATAATATGACAAGCGTTGTAATTTCTCACGATTTAAAAGAGACTTTTAAGAGTGCTGATTATGTTGCGTTTTTGTATATGGGAGAGATTATTGAGTTTGGAGATGTTGAGAGTTTTAAAGCTTCTAAAAATCCAATCGTTAGAGCCTTTATAGAAGGAAATAGTGAGCTTTATGAAAAAATTGCACAAGGGGTATAAATGAGATTTTTTATGATGTTTTTGGGTAGTGTTTTGTTTTTATTTGCTTATAGTGCCAAGGTTGAGCCTTTTGATGTGTATGAGGTAGCTTCTCCGGTAGCTGGGCAAGTTATAAAAGTTAGAAAAGATAAAGAAGCTCAGGTATTTAAAGGGGAGCTTGTAAAGATTGATGATGCAGTTGATAAAATTGAGCTTAGAAATATAAACGCTCAGATTGATATTTTAAAAAGTGAGATTCAAAATCAAGCTTCAATTGTTAGAAGAAAGTATGAAACTTATTTGAGATATAAAGCTTTGAAAACAAAATCTCTTGAAGAGAAAAATTTGAAGTATTATGATTATATGCTTGCTAAAAATCAACTTCTCTCTTTAAAGTCTCAACTTAGCAATCTTGAAGCAGACAGAGCCAAGATTCTTGATACGATTAATAAAAAGTCTATTAAAGTTAATGGATATGTTAATCAAATTTATGTTGATAAGTATAATTATGTAACTCCTGGGGCAAAAATTGCAGAAGTTGATGATATTTCAAAAGAAAAACTTACAATTTATATCCCTATTGATAAGATGAAAAGATTTAAAGAAGTTTATATTAATGGCAAAAAAAGTAACTTTAAAGTATACAAAACTTGGATAGTGCCGGATAAAAAGTATGTTACAAGTTATAAAGTTGAACTTGTTGGAAGTGGACTTAGGATAGGAGAAATTGTGGAAGTAGAGTTAAAATAACTACTCCCACTCTTCAATTACATCTTTAAATATTTTTGAGAGTTTAATAACTTCTTCTTTGGTTGTTCTTTCGTTTGGAGCGTGAATTGTATCATTTTTTACTCCAAATTCAACTACCTTTATTCCATATTCGGCAAAAAATCTTGCATCGCTTGTTCCCCCAGCAGTTGAGTGTTTTGGAGTTATGTTTGTCTCTTTTTTAATTGCTTTATCAAGCATTTTTACAATTTTTGTATTAGGGTCTGTAATAAAAGGTTTTGCACTCTCTTTTAGAGTTAGAGTGTAATTCATATCTTTAAAGTGTTGATGAATAAAGTTTTTAATTTTTTCTTTGTCTGTTTGAGTATTGTTTCTTACGTTAAACATCATTTTAAGTTCCCCAGGAGTTACGTTTGTAACTTCCATTCCTGCTCTAATATCTGTTACTACAAATTTACTTGGAGCAAAAAACTCATCTCCTTTGTCTAAATCCACTCCCGCAATTTTATGTAAAACTTGTGCAACTTTATGTATAGGATTTATTGATTTTTCTGGGTATGCAGCGTGTCCTTGAAGACCTATTTTTTTTAAAACTCCGTTAATTGAACCGCGTCTTCCAATTTTTATTGCATCTCCAAACTCTTTTTCACAAGTTGGCTCGGCTACTATTGCATAATCTGGAAGTAAGTTTTTCTCTTTTAAAACTTCAAGCATATATTTAGTTCCCCAAATAGCATCTCCTTCTTCATCGCTTGTAATAAGTGCACTTAGGGTGCCTTTAAAGCTTTTAGTGTTTTTCATAGCCCATAAAAATGCTGCAAGTCCACTTTTCATATCTTGGGCTCCTCTTGCGTATATTTTTCCATCTCTCTCAACTGGTTCAAACGGGTCACTCTCCCATCCATCACCAGGAGGTACTACATCAATATGTCCTCCAAAACAAAGGTGTTCTCCATCTGAGAATTTTTTGTAAATAAATAGATTTTTTACTCCTTCTTTTTGAGTTTCTATTATTTCAAAGTCGTTTAAATACTCTTTTATAAAATCCATTGCTCCATCCTCATTTGGAGTTATTGATTTAAATTTAAGTAAGGTTTTAAAAAGAGAAATAACATCCATTTTTGCCCTTTTGTTTTTTGATATAATATAAAAAAAAGGGCGAATATGGAAAAGGTTGTAGCTGAAATTGATAAATTAAAGCCTAAAATTATAGAAATTAGACGTCATATTCATATGTATCCAGACCTCTCAGGAGAAGAGTATCCAACAAGAGATTATGTAAAAGCTATTTTGGAGAATGAAAATATAAAAACCAAAATTTTTAAAAATCACGCAGGAATGGTTGTGGATATAAAAGTAGATAAAAAACTTCCAACAATTGCATTTAGAGCAGATATGGATGCTTTGCCTATTCAAGAAGAAAATAACGTACCTTACAAATCAAGAAAAGATGGGATAATGCATGCGTGTGGGCATGATGGACATACGGCAATACTTACAGGATTTTTACTTGCTTGTAATAGACACAAAAGTGAGCTTCCCTTTAATATAAGAGGTATTTTTCAGCATAAAGAAGAGGTAATGGATGGGGGGAGTGAAGATTTAATAAAAGATGGAGCACTTGAAGGAGTTAGTGCCATTTTTGGGCTTCATATGTATCCATATTTAAAAACTGGCGAAATTGGCTATAAGTATGGTGAGATGATGGCGAGTGCTGATATGTTTGAGATTAAAATTTTTGGTAAAAGTTCTCATGGAGCAAGACCTCATGAAGGGGTTGATGCGATTTTGACGGCCTCTCTTGTAGTAAATTCAATAAATCATATAGTAAGCAGAAAAATAGACCCACTCCATCCGGCAGTTATTTCATTTGGAACTATTGAGGGTGGAAAGGCTGCTAATATTATATGCGATTATGTAAAACTTAGTGGAACAGTTAGGACTTTAAACGATAAAGTAAGACAAAATATTAAAGAGATGATGGATGAAGCGATTGCCGGGATTTGTCGTTCAATGGGGGCTAAGTATAGTTTTAATTATATTTTTGGAAATCCTGAGCTTATAAATGACGATAAGATGGTAGATGTTGTAATAAAGGCTGCTAAAAAGTTTGCAAAGCCTATTGATTTAAAACTTCCAGTAATGGGTGGAGAAGATTTTGCTAATTATTTAAAAGTGGTAAAAGGTGCGTTTTTTAGGCTTGGTAGTTGTAATGGAAAAAATACGTGTTATCCTCAGCATCACCCAAGGTTTGATATTGATGAGGAGAGTTTGGTAATTGGAGCAAAAATATTTGCAGGAATTTTAAAGGAGCTAAAATGAAAGGACATACTGGTATTTCGTCTCCTTTTTTTATTGTAAGGGATAAAATAGATGCAATAATTAGAGATATGAAAAAAGAGGATGCAAAAGATGTGGTTGAACTTTTTAGATTAAATTACGGAGATACTTACTATAAAAAAAGTTTTTATGACCCAAAGACGTGGGAAGAGATGGTTGAGAGTAAAAAATACTATCCAGTAGTTGCTGAGGTTGGAGGGAGAGTTGTTGGGCAGTTTTTATTAACTGTTAATGATAAATATAATGGGGAAATTGGTGCTGTTGTTGTGCATCCAGATTTTCAAGGAAGAGGACTTATGAACAAGATGTTTGATTATTTATTAAAAAAAGCTGAAAGTCTTGGGCTTTATGCTATATATGGAGAAGCTATTATGTTTCATCCTTTTTCTCAAAAAGCAAATTTAAAACACGGAATGATAGAAACGGCTCTTCAACTTGGAGAGGTGGCTTCTTGGATTGCCCAAAAGGATATAAAATTTGAAAAACGCTCAGGTACGTTTGTTGGATATAAAATTTTTAAAACTCAAAAACGCTCTTTATACGCTCCAAAGGTTTATAAAAAACTTATTTTAGATAGATACAAAAAAGCGTCTCTTCCTCTCTCAAAAGCCTCTATTAGACCTATAAAAAAAAGACTCTCTCTTTGGGAAAATAGACTTTTAAAAATTTCTGGGATTATAATAGATGGGAAGGTTAAAAATTTTGAAAATAGATTTAATCTTTTATTTGCAAAAGCAAAATTAAGAGGAGAGATGATTTATGCAGATATAAACTTGCACACAAGAGAGATTGAAGAAATTACCAAATTTTTAAATAAAAAGAAATTTTTTTATAGTGGGGTTTTGTTTTATAGATATAACGGGTTTGATTATTTAAGGCTTCAATTTGAAAACACCCATAACGTAGAAGAGAGACTGAATGTATGTTATAGCGATTATTGTAAGTTTTTAAGTAAATTTGTAAGGAGAGACAAAAAAAGGGTTAGTAGACTTTAAAAAGGATTTTCATAAAAAATATAAGTTTCATAGTTTGTTATTTCAAAGTAGACTTTTTTCTCTCCTTTGTCCACTTTGTAATTAAAATTTTTATCAATATATCCATATCCGAATCTATAAGGGCGAGGTAAATTATCATCAGTTCCGTGAGCGGTTGTAAGTTTATCTACTTTTAAAAATCTCATAACAAGTTTTCCTCCACTATAAATATCCACAACTCCATTAACTCCGGTTAAATTTTGAATTGAGCGACCTATTTTGTTTTGTTGTTCTTGAGTGCATCCAAGAAATAGTAATAAAAATGAAACAAATATTAATTTTTTCATTGCTTGACCTTTTATTTGCATTTTTGTAATATTATTATAACAAAAATTCAAAAAGGAAACTTTTTGCTCACAAATTTGAATAGTATTTAATCAACTCTCTTAATGAAAGAATATAAAATTATTGACTAAGCTTAGTGAATTTTTTTGCAAATTTGATATAATTATATACCTTCCCAAAGGAGATAAGCAGAATGATTAAAAGTTATCAAGAGTATAAAAAGGCGGTTGACACTTTAAAAAAATGGGCATATTACTATTATGTTTTGGATAATCCATTAGTTACTGATGAAGAGTATGATAGGCTTTATAGAGAAGTTAAGAGATGGGAAAAAGAGCATCCGGATAAAATTGATAAAACTTCACCTACTCAAAGAGTTGGGGATGTTGTGCTTGAAGGGTTTAAAAAGGCAAGACACATTACTAAAATGTGGTCAATGGAGGATGTTTTTAGTCAAGAAGAGTTTAAAGATTGGGTTAATAGAATAAGAAAGATAATAGGGGATAATTTTAGTTTTTACATTGAGCCAAAGTTTGATGGAGCGAGTTTAAATTTGGTTTATAAAGATGGAGTGTTAATAAGGGCTGAGACAAGAGGGGATGGGGAGGTAGGAGAGGATGTAACTGAAAATGCAAAGACGATAAAATCAATTCCGCTAAGTATTGATTATAAAAAGCTTATTGAAATAAGGGGGGAGGTTGTTATCAGTAAAAAAGATTTTGATAAGCTAAATCAAGAAAGGATGCAAAAGGGGGAGAGTACATTTGCAAATCCAAGAAACGCAGCAGCCGGAAGTCTTAGACAGCTTGATGTAAAAGTTACCGCAAGTAGACCGCTTCTGTTTTATCCTTGGGGGGTTGGATATCCAATTGAAGTTTTAAATTCTGATGAAGTTAGTAAAGAGGAGTATCAAAAAGAGAGAGAAGAGTTTGTAAAAGAGTTTAAAACCTTTAAAAAAATGATGGACTTTGTCTATTCCCTTGGGTTTAAAGAACCGCCAAAGAGAGGGGAGTGTGAAGATGTTGAGTGTGTTTTTAAAAAGTATGATGAATTTTTAAAGATTAGGGATGCTTTGCCTGTTACGCTTGATGGGATGGTGGTAAAAATTAATGAGCTTGAATTTATTGACAAACTTGGCTATACCACTAAGTATCCAAGATGGATGGTGGCTTATAAATTCCCAGCAGTTGAAAAAGAGAGTGTATTAAAAGATGTAGTGGTGCAAGTTGGAAGGACTGGGGTTTTAACGCCTGTTGCAATTTTGGAGCCTGTTGAGATTGGGGGGGTTATTGTTGAGAGGGCTACCCTTCATAATTTTGATGAGATTGAGAGGATGGATATAAGAATTGGAGATCACGTTATAGTAATAAGAAGCGGAGATGTAATTCCAAAAATTACAAAAGTCTTATACCATAAAAGAAAAGGCACTGAAAAGAAAATCCCACGTCCTACCCACTGCCCGGTTTGTGGGGCTGAGGTTTTGGATGAAGGGGCTTTGATTAAGTGTCAAAATCTAAGTTGCCCTGCAAGGGTTGTGAATACTATAATTTACGCAGCAAGTAAAAACGCCCTTGATATTGAAGGGCTTGGTGAGAGTGTGGCTAAGCTTTTATATGAAAAAGGGCTTGTAAAAGATATTACTGATTTATTTAAGTTAAAAGTTCAAGATCTTCAAAAGCTTCCTGGGTTTGCGAGGAAAAAGGCTGAGAATTTAATAAATGCCATAAAAAAAGTAAAAGGAATTGAGTGTTGGAGATTTGTAAATGCCCTTGGAATTGAGCATATAGGAGAAGTTGCAAGCAAAAAGATATGTGAGAAATTTGGGATTGAGTTTTATAAACATAAACCTGAGGAATTTTTAGAGATTGAAGGTTTTGGTCCTGAGATGGTAAAATCTTTGGCTGAGTATATAAAAGTAAACAAAAATAAAATCAAAGAGCTTATTAAGCTTATAGAACCTATAAATCCTAAAAAAGAAGAGATTAACTCTATTTTTAAAGATAAAAAAATGGTATTAACTGGGACTATGAGTAGACCAAGAAGTGAGATAAAAGAGCTTTTAGAAAGGCTTGGAGCTAAGGTTAGTAGTAGTGTTAGTAAAAATACGGACTTTTTAATTGTGGGTAAAGAGCCTGGAAGCAAATATGAAAAGGCTAAAAAACTTGGAGTTAGGATAATTAGTGAAGATGAGATGTGGAGAATGATAAAGGAGGAATAATGGCATTAAAAGAGATAAGAAAAGTTAAAACTCGTTTTATTACACCAAAACTTTATAAGGTCATTTTTTTAAATGATAATTTTACTACTTTTGATTTTGTAATAGAAGTGTTAAAGTGTATTTTTCACAAAAAAGAGCAAGAGGCTATTGATTTGACTTATAAGATAGATAGAGAAGGAAGTGCGGTTGTTGGGATTTATCCTTATGAGATTGCAAAGGAGAAAATTGATGAGACTCACAATATGGCAAGAAGTAGAGGTTTTCCACTAAGAGCTAAAATGGAGGAGGCTTAATGAATATTACAGAAAATCTAAAAATTATTTTACAAAACATAGTAGAAGAGGCAAAATTACGCCATCAAGAATATATTACAATTGACCACGCTTTTTATGTTTTATTAAGAGATAGTGAAGCGATAAAAGATATTTTAAAAGATTTTCACGTAGATATTGATTATCTTATAAGAGGGCTTGATTATTATCTTGATACTTTTATTGAAAAGAGTTTAGAAGTTGCTTTTCCAAAAGAGACGCAAGCTTTAAAACAAGCAGTAAGTAGGATGTTTGCACATGTAGAAGGAATTAATAAGCATTATGCGGATGAAGTTGATTTTTTTACATCTTTGCTTGAATTTGAAGAGAGTTATGCAGTGCAGCTTTTAAGAGAATTTAATGTATCAAGAGTTGATATTTTAGAGTATTTAAGTGATATGGATGCTTTGCATAAAGAGCTTAAAAAAGAGGAAGAGAGAAAAGAGGAATTTAAAGAGAGTTTTGATGGATTTTTAGAGGAAATTACAAGTAAAGCTTTAAAATTTGATGATGTAATAGGAAGAGAAAAGGAGATTGAAAGAGTTATTGAAATTTTGGCAAGAAGAAAAAAAAATAATCCTATTTTGGTTGGAGAGCCAGGGGTTGGTAAGAGTGCTATTG
>JBDONU010000119.1:0-10477 GCA_039831175.1 Nautiliaceae bacterium | reverse complement strand
CCTCCTTTTGTTACAAAGGTTGCTCTTTTTGTAAATATGGATGCTAATGCGATAAATGGAGCAATGGAATTTTTAAAAGCCGATATAGCTCAAATTCATTTTGATGTGGATGAAGAGTTTTTAAAGAGGCTTAATTGTAAATACTTACCTGTTGTTAGGGCAAAAGAGAAAGAAGATTTGGAAAAATACGGAAGTAGTTATAAAATAGTAGATGCTTTTGTAAAAGAGTATGGTGGAAGTGGAAAAAGGCTTCCTATTGAGTGGTTTGAAAATAGGGATAATTCAAAGATAATTTTAGCCGGGGGGCTAACTCCTGAGAATGTTTTTGAGATTGGAAGGTATGGTTTTTATGGGGTTGATGTAAGTAGTGGAGTTGAAGAGAGACCAGGTAAAAAGGATAAAAGGAAAGTTAGGAAGTTTATAGAACTTGCAAAATATGGACTTAGATGTGGCTAAGGAGAAAGGATGAAGACTTATAATTGTATTTTTAAAAATAAGCAAAAGCTTATTGATTTTTTAAAGGGGTTAGAGAAAAAGGAGAATTTATTTCAAATTTTTAGTGGGGTTTTGGACAAAAAAAAAATTAAAGAAGTAATTGATACTATTAATAAATACTATCCAAATGCAAAAATTATAGGAGCTACTACTGATGGGGAGATAATTAATGGAGAGGTAAAAGAAGGGGAGATTGTTATAAGTGTTTCTTTGTTTGATAAAGCAAAGGTTAAGACTTTGTTGCTTAGGAGAAATGAACCTTGCTTTGAATTTGGGCAGCAGTTTGCAAAAAGGCTTATTGGCAAAAATTCAAAAGTTTTAATTGTTTTTAGTGATAGTATGTATATGAATGGAGAAGATTTTATAAAAGGAATTGGAAGTGCTAGTAATCTTATTATAGCTGGTGGGATGGCTGGTGATAGGGGGGATCTTAGAAGAAGTTATGTTTTTGATAATAGCTCTATTGTAGAAAAGGGAGCAGTTGGGGCTGTGATTGAGGGGGATATTTATGTTTATCAAGATTTTAGCTTTAACTGGGTTGGAGTTGGGAAGAAGATGAGGATTACTAAGTCCATTAAAAATAGGGTTTATGAGATAGATAATACAAAAGCAAAAAAAGTTTATGAACACTATTTTGGAGAGTATGATATTGTAAAAGTTGGGGTGCAGTTTCCTTTGGTATTTAAAAAAGGGGATTTTCAATTGGCAAGGGCGGTTATTCGCCAAAATAGGGATGGTTCTTTAATTTTTGGAGGGAATTTAGAAGAGGATGAGATAGTTCAGTTTGGGTTTGCAGATGTTAGTTCTATTTTAGAAAAGGATAAACAACTTTTAAAAAAGTTTCAAAGTTACTATATTGAAACAATTTTTATCTATTCTTGTATGGCAAGAAGGAGATTTTTAGGGGAGTATATAAAAAATGAGATTGCTCCTTTTGCTTTTGTACCAGTTAGTGGGTTTTTTACTTATGGTGAATTTTTTAAAGATAAAGAACCGGTTTTTTTGAATGAAACTATGACTTTTTTAATTTTGAGCGAAAATGAGGTAAAACCAAATATAAAAGTAAATTTTTCTTTAAAAGAGGAATTTAATGTAATAAAGCCATTAACTCATCTTATCAAAGTAACTTCTCAAGAGCTTAACGAGTTGAATGAAGAGTTAGAAAAAAAAGTTATTCAAAAAACAAAAGAAATAATTAAAAAGAATAAAAAGTTAGAGTATCTTTTCTATTTTGATACTCTTACGAACTTGCCAAATAGATACTCTTTTGAAAGAGACATAATGGAGTATGAAATTAGTGGAGTTTTACTTTTGGATATTAAAGGTTTTTCAAAGATTAATGATTTATATGGAGAAGAGATTGGGGATTTGTTGTTAAAGAGTGTTGCAAGGAAATTGGAGAGATTTTTATATGATAGTTTAAAACTTTATAGGCTTGGGGCTGACCAGTTTATTTTTGTAGCTTTTGAGAGGGTTAATTTTTTGACTTTGTGGAAGAGGATTGTTAAGTCTTTTTCTTTGCCAATAGAAGTTAAAAATAATAAATCTATTTTTTCTTTTGATATTGCATTTAGAGGAGCGGTTGTTAATGGTAATTATAAAGCCATTAAACAAAAGGCTGATTTGGCTTTAAACTATGCTAAGAAAAAAAATTTAGATTTTATAGAGTATTCTGAATCTCTTGGACTTGAAGAAAAGATAAAGCAAGAATTAGAGATTTTAAAATTAGTCAAAGATGCGATAAAAGAAGATAGAGTTTTTCCGGTATTTCAAAAGATTGAGAAGAAGAAGCCTTCATATGAGGCGTTAGTTAGGATAAAGGATAAAGATGGTAACCTTATCTCTCCTTACTATTTTCTTCCAGCAATTAAGCCTACAAGTTATTATTTTGAGATTACTAAAATTGTAATAGAAAAGAGTTTTAAGATTTTCTCTTTTAAAGAAGAGGATGTTTCTATTAATTTTTCATTTAAAGATATTGCAAATCCCAAAATTGTTAGGTTTTTTATAAAAAAAATCAACGAATATAATATGCAAAATAGAGTAATAGTTGAAATTTTAGAGAGTGATAGCATTGAAGATTTTGAATTGATTTTTAGTTTTGTAAATAAAGTAAGAAAGTATGGGGTAAAAATTGCAATAGACGATTTTGGAAGTGGATATTCAAATTTTTTATATATTGCTAAAATTATGCCAGATTTTATAAAAATTGATGGAGAAATTATCAAAAATATCCTAAAAAGACCAGCTTATTTAATAGCAAAGCATATTACTAAAATGGCAAAAGATTTTGGATGTGAGGTAATTGCTGAGTTTGTAAGCAATAAAGAGATTTATGAAAAGTTAAAAGAGATTGGAGTTGATGGGTTTCAAGGATATTATATAGATATGCCAAAGGAGTTGAGTTGAAAGCTTTTATCTTAGAAAAAATTGCAAATAGAATAAAAAAGTATAAAATTATAAAAAAAGCCCTAAGGGTTGATGAAAATCTTATTTTAATGCAGTTTGATAATGACAGGTATTATTTTGATTTGACAAAGGGGAGCGGTGATATTTATATCAATATTGATTATCCTTTGATTAAAAAGTTCAAAGCCCCTTTTGATATTGTGTTTGAGAGGAAATTTACAAAAGCTAAGATTGTTGATGCGTTTAGTAAAGAGAGGATTTTGACAATTGTTGCTAAAAATCAAAGTAATTTTAAAAGCGAAATTGTAAAAATTCGCTTTGAATTTACCGGGCGGTATACAAATGCAATTATCTTAGATGAAGAGGATAGGGTGATTGAGTCTCTAAGACACATTAGTGAAAATATTTCAAGCAGGGTTGTAAAGCCCGGAGTTAAATTAGAAGAGCTTCCAAGTATTGAGATAAGAGAAAAAGTATTTGAGATTGATGACCTTGAAGGGTATACAAAAGAGCTTTTTAATAAAAAATATCAAAAAAGACTCTCTCAAAAAAAAGAAGCACTTTTAAAAAGGATAGACAAAAAAATTAAAGATATTCAAAAAAAACTCTCTTTGCTTGAAGATGAAGAAAAGCTTATTGAAAAGTCAAATCTTTATAAAAAGTATGCAGATGTTGCAATGGCAAATTTATATCAGATAAAGCCTTATCAAAAAGAGCTGAGAACTTATGATTTTGAAGGGAATGATATAACAATTCCGATTCCTTTTCTTAAAAACATAAACGAAATTGGCAATTACTATTACACTCTCTCAAAAAAAGCCAAAAGAAAAGCCAAAAATCTTCACATTGAGAGAAATTATCTAAATGAGCAGCTTAACTTTTTGCAAAATTACAGAAAACTTATTGAAAATGCAAAAGATTTAAGCGAGCTAAAAACCTATGAACCTCCAAACAAAGAGAAAAAAGAAAACGAGAATATTGCAAAGTTTTATTATGATGATTATCTTATTTTGGTAGGTAAAAATGAAAAAGGGAATATAAAACTCTTAAAAAAGGCAAATGCAAACGATTTATGGTTTCATATCAAAAACTATCCAGGAGCCCATGTGATTGTAAAAAATAATAAACTCTTCTTAAATAATGATATAATTCAAAAAGCCGCAAAACTTGCACTTGCGTTTAGCGGGAGAGATGAGGGGGAAGTAGATTATACAAAAAGAAAGTTTGTTAAAGTAAAAGAGGGGGCTAAGGTTGAATATGGAAAATATGATACGATAAAAATTAAGGATAAGAGATGAGAGAGCGTTTGATAACATCAATTGCAATTGTGTTTGTTTTAGTAGTTGTTGGAGTTATTAATAATTTTTATTTGACTTCTCTTTTAATTGGGATTATTAGTGTGGTTGGGCTTTATGAAGCTAAAAAGCTTTTTGGGATTGAAGATGAGAGGATTTTTTATACTCTATCTTTGTTTTCATTTTTGCCATTGGTAATTGACCCTTTGGTGGTTGGAGTTTTGGGAGTGATTGGAGTTAGTGGGTATGTTGCTTATTTTCAAAGAAAGATAAATTTAATCTCGCTTGCTTTATATCCATTTTTGCCGCTTATGTTGCTTTTGGAGCTTTATTATAGATCTGGACTTTTTTTTGTTATTTGGCTTATTGTAATTATTGCCTTAACTGATAGTTTTGCTTATTTGATTGGAAAAAATTTTGGTAAAACATTTTTTAAAGAAGGATTTTCTCCAACTTCTCCAAACAAATCGTGGGAGGGAGTAATTGGTGGAGTTATGGTAGGGAGTATTATTGGAGCTTTTGTTGGGCTTAGGGAATTTAATTTTTTAGAAGCATTTTTTATTGCTATTTTAGTTAGTATTGTTAGTGTTTTTGGAGATTTATTTGAGAGTTATTTAAAAAGAAGAGCCGGAGTGAAAGATAGCGGTAGTATTCTCCCAGGACATGGAGGGATACTTGATAGGATTGATGGGTATTTATTTAGTGCTCCTTTAATGTGGGCGATACTTTATGCAATGGGGCATTAATGATACTACTTGGCTCAACTGGAAGTATTGGGGTTAATACCTTAGAGATTGCAAGAAGATTTAATATTGATGTTGAGGTTTTGGTAGCTGGTAGTAATTATGAGCTTTTAAATTCTCAAATAAGAGATTTTAAGCCAAAATTTGTAGTGGTAAAAGATAAAGAGGTTGCAAAGAGGGTAAGTTTTAAAGGGGTTAGGTGGGGAGAAGAGGCTATTTTAGAAGTAATTGAGAAAGCAAAAAGTAATTTGGTTGTAAATGCCCTAGTTGGAGATGTAGGATTAAAACCTACTCTAAAAGCCCAAGAACTTAATAAAAAAATAGCACTTGCTAATAAAGAATCTTTGGTAAATGCCGGTAAATTTATAGATACTTCTAAAATTACTCCGATTGACAGTGAGCATTTTGGGCTTTGGTATCTTTTAAGAGAAAGAGAGGATTTTAAGAAACTTTATATTACTGCAAGTGGTGGGGCACTTAGGGATTGGGAGATAGAAAGAATAAAAAATGCTACTTTAAAAGATGTGTTAAATCATCCAAATTGGTCTATGGGGGTAAAAATTACAATTGATTCAGCCACTATGGTAAATAAGCTTTTTGAACTTATTGAGGCTAAGTGGCTTTTTAATACTACAAATATAGATGCTTTTATAGAGACAAAATCTGTAATTCACGCTTTAATTGAGTGGCAAGATGGGAGTACTACTGCTCATATATCTAAAACAGATATGAAACTTCCAATTGCTTTTGCTGTCTTAAATAAGGTGGAGGATAGAGTTTTAGAGCCTGTTAATTTACTTAAAGTAAAAAGTCTTGAATTCAGAGAGATTGATAAAAAGAGATATCCAATTTGGGAGATAAAAGATTTGCTTTTAGAAAAAAGTGATATAGGAGTTGTAGTAAACACGGCAAATGAATTTGTGATTGATTTATTTTTAAAAGATAAAATAGGATTTTTGGATATTAGTAAGATTATTTTAGAGGCAGTTAAAAGGTTTGAAGATATAAAAATTAACTCTATTGAAGAGATTTTTGAAGTGAAAAAAGAGGTAAGGAAATGGTGTGAGAGTAATTTTATTTGATTTAGACGGGACGCTTATTGACTCAACAAATGCTATTTTAGATGGGTTTAGGTATGTTTTTGATAAGTTCAAAAAAGAGTATCCAGGGGATGAGAAGGTAAAAAGGCTTATTGGGCTTCCGCTTGATGTAATGTTTACAAAGCTTGGTATTAGTGAAAATGTATGGGATTTTGTAGATGCTTATAAAAAAAGATATAGAGAAATTTCAAAAGAGAAAACAACTCTTCTTCCAACTGCAAAAGAGGCTATAAAAGAGGCAAAAGAGTTTGCAAGGCTTGGGATTGTGACTACAAAAACTGGGCTTTATTCAAGAGAGCTTTTAGAGCATTTTGGGGTAATGGATTATTTTGAGGTTTTAATTGGCAGAGAAGATGTAAAAAATCCAAAACCCCATCCTGAACCTATTTTAAAGGCTATGCATCTTATGGGAGCTGACAAAGAGGCTACTTTTATGATAGGTGATACTTGTCTTGATATGGTAAGTGCCAAAGAAGCGGGAGTAAAAGGAATTGGGGTTGAGTTTGAGTATGATAAGAAGCTTTATGAGTGTGCAGATGTTGTTAAAAAAGATGTATTAGAAGCGATAAGGGAGATTAAAACTTTTTCCAAAAATCTTTTTTAAGAAGAATTAATACGCTAAAAAATTCAACTCTTCTTATAATCATTCCAATTGCTAAAATAAATTTTTGAGTGGGAGTAAAGAATGCGAAATTATCAACTGGTCCAACATGACTAAATCCAGGTCCTATATTTCCAACACACGCAGTTGATGCACTAATTGATGTTAGAGTATCATATCCACTTGCAAAAAGGTAAAGAGCGATAAAAGTTATAGTAAGAATATAAAGAAAAATGAATGCACTTACATTATTGATAATTTTTTCATCTACAATTTTGCCATCAATTTTTATATTGAATAAGGAGAGATTATTTTTTTGGTTGCTTTTTTAAGTTTTTAAAGATATAGCGAATTGGCTTAACTCCCCCAGCTGTGCTTCCTGCGTTCCCTCCAAGAAACATAGCTATAAAAATAACCGCAATTGCCGCTTGTCTCCAAGTTGAGTAATCAAGAGTTGCAAAGCCGGTTGTTGTTATAATAGAACTTAAATCTATTTGTAAGTGCAAACCACAAAAAGTCATTGGAAGAGAAATAGTGAATTAAAGATACAAATGTAAACCATTTAACCTCTTCGCTTTTATAGCCGCTAAAATTTCTTTTAAATGCTTTAATATGGGCTATAAAGTTAATTGCTGAGATAAACATAAAAGTAGTAGTTGTCCATAAAATCCAATAATTATTTATCCAAAAGCCAAGGGATTTGTTTTTAGTGGAAAATCCACTTGTTGAGATTGTTGCAAATGCATGGTTTATTTCATCAAACCAGCTCATTTTCTATTTTTAATAAATTTTTTATTTTTAATAAAAGTGTATCAATAATCGTTAATAAAATATAAATCTCCCAAAGTCTAAGAGCGGTATCTTTTAATTTAGGAGTAATTCTATCAGCTGTTATTCCTGTTGATTCACCTTTAAAAAGAGTTAGTGAGCCAGTGGAATTAATGATGCTAAGAAGTCCAATTCCAAGGACGATTATTTCCATTCCTCCAATAAAATGCATAGTGCTTCTTAGCATTAAAGCTGATTTTGCTAAGGCGCTTATATTGGTTAGTATCATAATAGGGATAGCTTCAATAACTTCTAAAATAAACCAAACTATATTAACACTTAAAATTGCTTCTTTCTTATTCATTTTTAAAGGATGTTTTCTTAACCAAAAGAGGATGCTTTTAATAAGATTATTTTAATTATAAATAATTTCTATAATTAGCGGAATTAAGAAAAAGCCTCTAATGATTATATTTATAAGGCTTGAAAATTTTATGATGTTTTTAAAGAGTTTCTATCCATTGTCCATTTCCTGAGAAGTTAAATTCTATTATGATATCCTAATTTTTTAAGCTATTTAGAGGCAGTATTTTATTTTCTCTTATAACAAAAACTTTTGCCTTCTCTTTTGGAGGTTGTGCTTTTTGGGAGCTAAATATTTTTTTATAAATATAAAAATCTTACCTCCAATTTCAAGGAAAAATCTCTCATAAACAAGATATTGAGAGTCAATCTCTTCTAAAATTTCATAAGAAATGTGGTTTTAGGGCTTTTTGTAATTGAGAGTTTTAAAGCGGACATTATTGGGTAGTAAGTTAGATTATTGTTAATGGTAATTACTTTTTTAATGCCAAAATTTTTGGCTTTTAGAGAGTAGATTATATTTTTTTATAATCTAAAAGTAACTAACATCTGATAAGGGATAATTTTTATTTTATCGTTTAGTTTTTTAATAACATTATTAATTGTTGCATTATGTTTTTTATAAAGCGATTTTGCTAAAAAGTATCCAACTTTTCCAGTATTAATATTTCTATATCTCTTCTTTTAAATTGGCGTATAATTATATTAAATTTGATAAAATTTTTATTTAAATCCATCAAAAGGAGAGAGAATGGAGAAAATAGGATTTTGGGATATTGTTAGGAGTTTTGAGGCTCGTTGGTTTATGAGTGTGATGAGCACAGGTGCAGTTGGAATTTTTACTCAAATTATGGCAAAGCATTTTGATAGTCCTTTTTTAAAAGGACTTGCCAATTTATTTATATTTCTCGCTTTTATTTTTTTAATTTTAGTTTCAATCTTTTTTACTTTGAGGATGTTTAAATTTTTTGATTCTGTTTTAAAAGATTTACAACATCCAATTGCGGCTAATTTTTTTGCTGGAATTAATATTTCTTTAGCGGTTTTAGCAACAGCGGTTTTGAATGTTTTAATTCCAAATGGAGTAGTGTCTCAAAGTTATGGGCTTTTACTTGCTAAGTGGCTTTATATTTTGGCTTTGATTATTGGATTGTTTTTACTTGTACTAGTGCCAGTTATGTTAATAATTTCTAAAAAAGTAGAGACAAAACATGCAATTGGGATTTGGTTTTTACCTCCTGTTGGAATGTTTGTAGTTGCGTTTGCTGGAAACTTTTTGGCAATTTATAATGTAATGAGAGATTTTATTATTCATTTTAATATGTTTTTGTTTGGACCGGCTTTGATTTTGTATTTTCTTATCTTAAATTTAATCTATTATAGACTAAAATTTCACCCACTCCCAGCTCCAGAAGTTGCTCCAAGTTTTGTAATTGGGCTTGCACCAGTTGGAGTTAGTGTGATTGCGTTTTTTAGTTATGTAAAACTTTTAAAAGTTAGTAATGCAACCTTTTTAAATCTTGAAGTTGCAAGCAATTTAGCTGAAATTTTTGCAAGTGTTGTTTATGGATTTGGGTTTTGGTGGTTTTTGGTAACTTTTATAATTTTGGGTTATTACATTATCAAGCATAAAATTCCATATACTCTTGGATTTTGGGCATTTGTCTTCCCAATAGCGGCTTTTGGAATTGGGACTACATTTTTTAAATTTAAATTCATGTTTTATGTTTCAGTATTTATTTGGTTATTGGTGCTTGGAATTTGGTGCTTTGTGTTTACAAAAACATTAATAAGTATTATTAACAAAAAAGCTTTCATCCGTCCAAAAGTTATCAATTAATTTACAAAAAGTTACAATCTTTTTTGATTGTAACTCACTTTTTTATAAATAAGAGAAAAATTATGCTATATTAAGATTACTATAAGTCTTTTAAGATACAATAAACGAAAAAAGGATAAGTATGTTACAAATTAGATGGCACTCTCGTGCAGGACAAGGTGCGGTAACAGGAGCTAAGGCGTTAGCTGATGTAATGGCAAGGACTGGTAAGTATGTTCAGGCGTATTCAGTGTATGGTGCGGAAAAAAGAGGTGCACCTATGACGGCTTATGATAAAATTGATGATAAGCCAATTTTGGACCACTCAAAGTGGATGCAGCCAGATTATGTTTTGGTAATTGACCCATCACTTGTATTTCAAGAGGAGATTGTAGAAAATACTACCGATGATACTATTTTTATAGTAACTTCTCATCTTGATAAAGAAGATTTAATTAAAATGGCACCTCATTTAGAAGGAAAAAAAGTTTATGTAATTGATGCAATTAAAATTTCACAAGAAGAGATTGGAAGAGCTATTCCAAATACTCCAATGCTTGGAGCTTTTATAAAAGTGAGTGGAATTATTCCATTTGAAGATTTTTTAGTATCAATTGAAGATATCTTATCAAAATTCCCTAAAAAAATTATTGATGGTAACCTAAGAGCTATTAAAAGAGCTTATGAAGAAGTAAAATAAGGAGAAATTATGGCAACACCAAAAGAAATGCTAACAACTTGGGATAAAGTTCAGTTTGGAGCAGTAC
Organism: Nautiliaceae bacterium; assembly: GCA_039831175.1. GTDB lineage: Bacteria > Campylobacterota > Campylobacteria > Campylobacterales > Nautiliaceae > Caminibacter. Next base: position 117 of record JBDONU010000119.1, on the reverse strand, counting down.
TTCCTGCATTTGAAGATCCAGAGCATAAAAAAAGAAGTAAATTTCATTCATACAACTATTCAGTTGCTGATTGGAGAGTAGAAAAACCGGTATTTAATAGAGAGCTTTGCATTGATT
>JBDONU010000095.1:0-10638 GCA_039831175.1 Nautiliaceae bacterium | reverse complement strand
CTTCTTTTGTAGTTGCCATATCTCTTAAAAAGTCAATATTTAAAGTAATAATTCCAAGTGGCGTTCTTATTTGGTGAATAGTATCAACAATAAATCTTTTATTCTCTTTTAAAAGAGCTTGATTTTTCTCTATTTCAGTTTGTAATTCTTCTCTAAATTGATTATACCTTTTTTTTAATTCTTCAAGCTCATAAATTGAAATAACTCCCTTTTTTTTAGACTCTTTTACTTTTTCATTTTCCCTCATACTCTTAACAACTCCAATAATCTCTTCTGAAACTTTATAAGCTGTTAATCTATAAATTAAAAAGATTAAAACTGCAAGTAAGCTAAAAATTACAATAAGTTTTATTTTTGAATTTCCAAGTTCTTGAAAAAGAGGCTTTGCTGAATACTCGACTTTTAAAATAACATCTTTATCCAAAATCTTAAACTTATGAAAGATAATAAGCTTTCCGTCATTAAAAAAGTAATATTCATCATCATCTTTGATAACTTTTGTAAAGAAATTTTTTTTATACTTTTCCCACTCTTTTAAAGAGTAAACAAAGTTTTTAACCCCATCTTTTGTAATATCAAGCAAATAGACTTTATTCTCTTTTAAGAAAAGTTGCACATCCAATAAGTCTGGAATTACGCTCACTAAGTTTTTAAGATGCCCCATTAAATTAAAAATACTAACTTTGCAATCAACTCCTATAACTTTATCATAATAGCTTGCAAAGTAATCTTTTTTGACATACCAATCTTTAAAGTCAACATTAAACCCTGACGCATCAAAATTAACTTCATTATTTAAAACTCTTAAAATATGATACCTATGCAAATAAGCCTCTTCCTTACACTCACTATCCCCTTTTAAACATTTCAAATCTTTACTAATTAAATAAAGCTCATACTCCATAAGTTTATTACACTTTTTTTCAATCTCTTTTTCAATCTCATCAAATGGCATTTCGCTAACATCACTTAAAAAGTCTTTTGCAAAATAGTAATTTCTATCAAACAAAAACTTAATATTATTAAAGTAAGAGTTAATTTGAGCTTCTATCCTATAAGTTAAAAAATATTTTTGATTTAAAAAGTTTTGGATAACGGTATTACGGAATATAATATAATTATTAACCGCCAAAAACACTAACATCAAAAAAATAACAATAAAAACTCCTAAAAAAAGTCTTCTTAATTTAACTCTCAATTTCAAACCTATATCCTGTTGCTACTATTGTTTTAATATAATCTTTGTCAAATTTTTCTCTTAGCTGCTTTACAAGCTGACGGATTGGGGGCTCTTTTTGATAATTTTCTCCCCAAACATACTCTATAATTTTATCCTTTTTTACGGTTAAATTTACGTTATTTAGCAAAAGAAAAAGAAGTTTTCTTTCTTTTTTTGTCAAATCCACAAGTTTTCCATCTTTAAACAAATCACCACTCTCCCAAACAAACTCATACCCATCCCATTTTAAAGAAGCTTTTCTTTTTAAAAGATGATTAACCCTAACCTCAATTTCAGCTGCTTTAAAAGGTTTTTTAATATAATCATCGCACCCATGCTCATAAGACTTTCTAAAATCATACTCATCATCAGAAGCTGTAATCATAATAATATTTGCATCCTCTTTTAACTCTCTTATATATCTAACAAGCTCAACTCCGTTAATCCCAGGAATATTAATATCAATTAAGTACAAATCATAATCTCTTTTTTTAATGTTTTCAAGTGCTTCTTCTCCATTATCCTCAACAACAACCAAAAAGTCATTCTTTTCAAGAATCCTTTTAACAATTTTTGCATGCTGATAGTTATCTTCAATAAGCAAAACACTATAAAGCAACTACTCTCCTTTTAAAAGCCTTTTTTTAACTTTTTCTATCAATTCATCAATCTTGCCTACATTTTTACCCCCACCCTGAGCAAAATCAGCTTTTCCACCGCCTTTTCCACCGACAATTGGGGCAAACTCCCTAATCAAATCCCCAGCCTTAATCCCATCAACCTTGCTAATAGCAACCATATTAACCTTACCCTTATTCTCACCCACAAGAAAAGCTACTAAATTATCATATTTTCCTTTAAGCTCGGTTGCAATTTCTCTTAAATTCGCATTATCAATTCTCTCAATTACAAAATTAACCCCATCTTTTTTTATCGGTTTAATCTCCCTAACAGCTGCCTGTTTTAAAGTTTTAATCTCCTCTTTTAACTTCTTAATCTCCTCTTTTTGTTTTTCAATAAATTTCTTTATATCGTTTGTCTTGTTCTTAGCTTTAACCTCCTCAACCAAATCCCTAAAACTTTTTGCATATTTATAAGCACTAAGCCCAGCTACTGCTTCAATCCTTCTAACCCCGGCACTTACTCCACTCTCTTTTACAATATAAAAACTTCCAATCTCAGCTGTGTTTTTTACGTGTGTCCCCCCACAAAGCTCAACGCTAAAATCTGAAAATCTAACAACCCTTACAATATCTCCATACTTTTCGCCAAATAAAGCCATAGCTCCCTCTTTTTTGGCCTCATTAATTGGCATTTCCTTAACTTCGGCATCAACTCCTCTTGCAATTACATTATTTACCATCTCTTCAATCTTATTAAGCTCCTCTTTACTCAAAGCCTTTGGATATGTAAAGTCAAATCTAAGCCTATTAGCCTCAACCAAACTTCCAGCCTGAGTTACGCTCTCTCCAAGCACTTTTCTAAGGGCTGAATGGAGAAGGTGGGTTGCTGAGTGGTGTTTTGCAATCTCACGCCTACTCTCATCTACTCTTGCTAAAACCTCATCCCCTTTTTTAAGTTTTGCATCTTTAACTTTACTTAAATTTCTCTCATCAAATTTTTGAGTATCAATAACCTTAGCTACCACTTTACCATCTTTTAAAATCTCTCCTCTATCTCCAATCTGACCTCCACTCTCAGCATAAAACGGAGTCTCTTCAAGCATTACAAAACCACTGCCTTTAAGATCTTCTACCTCATTCATATCTTCATCAAAAAGGGCTTTTACTTTTGTTTTGTATTCAAGAAATTCATATCCCACAAATCTGTTTGGCTCATATTTTTCAAGGTCTTTTATGTTAACTTTTTTATCCCCGCTCCCTTTCCAGTTTGCTCTTGCCCTTTCTTTTTGCTCTTGCATAAGTTTCTCAAAAGTTTTAATATCAACTCTTTTATTAACTTCTCTTAACATATCTTCAGTCAAATCAAGAGGAAATCCATAAGTATCATAAAGCTTAAACGCAATCTCTCCACTAAAAACATCCCCACTTGTTTTAGAAAGCTCCTCTTTAAAAAGCTCCATCCCTTTATCAATTGTGGCAAAAAATCTCTCCTCTTCAAGTTTTATCGCGTCTTTTATGGCTTCTTTTTTCTCTTTAAGCTGCGGATAAATATTCCCCATTTGATTTACCAGAGTATCAACGATTTTATACATAAAAGGCTCACGCATCCCAAGAAGATACCCATGCCTTACCCCTCTTCTTAAAATTCTTCTAAGCACATACCCCCTACCTTCTCTATCAAACCTAACTCCTTCACTTAGTAAAAAGCTAACAGCCCTTATGTGATCAGCTATTACCCTATGAGACGCTCCTCTTTTATCTTTAAAATATTCTTTACCCGTAATTTCTACGATTTTTTCAAGCAAAGGTCTAAAAATTGAAGTATCATAATTACTCTCAACCCCCTCCACAACAGCTGTAATTCTCTCTAAGCCCATACCAGTATCAATACTTGGCTTTGGAAGAGGGGTTAATTTGCCATTTTCATCTCTATTATACTGCATAAAAACCAAATTCCAAATTTCTAAAAACCTATCCCCCTCTCCTCCTAAATAATCCTCCGAGGAATTAAATTTATCAGCACCCTGGTCATAGTGAATCTCACTGCAAGGTCCGCAAGGTCCGGTATCTCCCATCTGCCAGAAGTTGTCTTTATCGCCCATTTTTACAATTCTATCTTTTGGAACATATTTCTCCCAGATTTTGCCGGCTTCATCGTCACTTTCGTGAATTGTAATCCAAAGCCTATTTTTATCAAGCCCTAAAACTTCTGTGACAAACTCCCAGGCATAAGCAATCGCTTCTTCTTTAAAATAATCCCCAAAACTAAAGTTTCCAAGCATTTCAAAAAGAGTGTGGTGGCGGTTTGTATACCCTACATTTTCAAGGTCATTATGTTTTCCTCCCGCTCTCATACAAAGCTGGGATGATGTTGCCCTTGGCGGATTTGGAGCTGGCTTTTCTCCGGTAAAAATCGGTTTAAAAGGAACCATTCCAGCATTCGTAAAAAGCAAAGTAGAATCATCAGGCACCAAAGGAGCAGATGGATAAACTTTATGCCCTTTTTTTTCAAAAAACTCTAAAAACTTTTTCCTTATATCCATAAAAGACCTTTTTTGCTAAAATTTTAACATAAAAGTAATCATACTTAATAAATAAAGAGATAAAAATGTACGAAAAAGAGTTAAATTTACTTAAAGCAAAAGGAAGATTTAGAGAGAAAAAACTTTATCAAAATATAATAGATCTTGCAAGTAATGACTATTTAGGTTTAGCAGAAGATGAGGAGATATTAAATAAAGCCTATCTTAAAGCAAAAAAGTTAAAACTTCACGGCTCAAAAGCATCCCTCCTTGTAAACGGATATAACTTAGCCCATAAGATGCTTGAAGAGAAGTTAAAAAAATCAAATAATTTTGAAGATGCTTTAATTTTAGGAAACGGATTTTTGGCAAATATGGCGTTGTTTGAGCTTGGGAGAAGGGGGGATTTGTTTTTGGTAGATAGCGAATATCACGCAAGCGGGATAGTTGGGGCTAAATTAACAAAAGCGGAAGTTAGGTTTTTTAAGCATAACGATTTAGAGGATTTAAAACAAAAAAGCAAAGACTATAAGAAATTTAAAAGAGTGTTTGTCGCAGTTGAAGGAATTTATTCAATGGGAGGAGATAAAGTAAAAGAAGAGATTACAAACTTTGCTTATCATATTGGATATTTAATAATTGATGAAGCCCATAGTGTTGGGGTTAGGGGCAAAAATTTAATGGGAATAAGTGATGAATATAATCTAAATCCTAAAAAAACGATAAAAATGGGAACACTTGGAAAAGCTCTTGGGAGTTATGGAGCTTATATCCTTGCAAACAAAGAGATAATAGAATTTTTAATAAACAGGGCAAAAAGCGTAATTTACACAACCGCTCTAAGCCCTATGGATACCCTACTTGGATTTTACGCCCTTGAAAAAATTGAAAACAATCTAAATGAATTTAAAGAAAAAATTAACCTTAGATTAAGGTTAAATTCAGACTCATTAATTAAAATTATCCCAACAAAAGATGTTGTAAAAAAACAAAAAGAACTCTTAAAAGAGAACATTTTAGTAGGAGCTATAAGACCCCCTACCACAAAAGAGGAGATAATAAGAGTGATTATGAGAATAAATGTTGATTTTGAGCTTACGAAAAATACAATAAAAAGACTTTCTAAATGACAAGGTTCCAAAAAACCGTAATAGGGTTTTTAATTTTTACAATAACTTTAATGATTGCAATTGGAGGATATATTTTTTATCTTTATGAAGATACCAAATTTGCAAGTGAAAAAATAGTATATTACAATCCTCCACTCTCAACACGATTTTATGATAGAAACCATAACCTTCTTGCAATTCGCTACAAAGATGAAAATAGACTTTATATAAAGTATAAAGATATCCCAGGAAGAGTAATTGAAACTTTAATCGCAACAGAAGATACTTCCTTTTTTGAACATCCAGGAATTAACATAAACGCAATTATAAGAGCTTTGATAAAAGATATAAAAGCCGGTAAAAAAGTAGAAGGCGCTTCTACCATAACTCAACAATTAGTCAGAAATATCTATCTATCTCGCAAAAAAACGCTTTCAAGGAAAATAAAAGAGATCTTTTTATCATTAAAAATTGAGAGGATTTTGACAAAAGAGGAGATTTTAGAGAGATACCTAAACCAAATCTACTTTGGACACAGGTATTATGGGATAAAAACAGCAGCCCTTGGGTATTTCCATAAAGACTTAAAGGATTTGAGTTTAAAAGAGACTGCAATGTTAATAGCCCTTCCAAAAGGTCCAAGTATCTATGATCCAACCCGCCACTATGAAGCAAACACAAAAAGGGCAAACTCAATTATAAAAAGAATGTATAATCTTGGATGGATTACAAAAGCCGAACTTAAAAAAGCCCTAAGCGAAAATCCAAAAGTTTATAACTATCTTATAAAACAAAAAGCACCTTATGCAGTTGATACAGCAATAAAAAAGCTTCTTCCAACATATCCAGATTTATTAACCCGGGGATATAACATCACACTAACAATTGATCTCCCAACCCAAGAAATAGCAAAAAAAACCCTAAAATGGAACTATCAAAGACTAATAAAAGAAAATCCAGAACTTAATAACTCCACATTAAACGGAGCATTAATAAACGTAAACCAAAAAACAGGAGAAGTTTTGGCTCTTGTTGGAGGAGTTGATTATAAAAAAAGCAAATTCAATAGAGTAATTCAATCACGAAGAAGCGTAGGAAGCTCAATTAAACCATTTATCTATCAAATTGCCCTAAATTATGGATACAATCCAGCAAGCAAAATCGCAGATATCAGTAGAGTCTTTAAAATCAAAACTCCACAAGAAGATGAAGTATGGAAGCCAAAAAATTATGAAAGAAATACTCTTGGGCTTATTACTCTAAGAGAAGCCCTTGTGCATTCAAGAAACCTTGCGACTATAAACTTAGTAAGAGATTTAGGACTTGATGTAGTAATTAACAACCTTAAAAAATTTGGATTTCCTAAAATGCCTTATAACTTCTCAATCTCTCTTGGAAGTATTGGGATTAATATGTGGAAATTTAGTGAACTTTATACAATAATTAGCAATTACGGCGAAAAATCAAAACTTAGAATCATAAAAGAGATTGATATTCCTTTTGAGAATAAAAAAATTATCCCAAAAGAAGCCCACCAAAACATTGAACCAGCCTATCAAGCCTACTTAATGATAAATATGATGGAAGATGTCGTTAAAAAAGGCACTGGAAGAAAAGCATTTATGCCACAAATTCAAATAGCCGGCAAAACTGGAACTACAAATGATTATAAAGATGCTTGGTTTGTAGGATTTACTCCAAACTCTCAAACAATAATTTGGTTTGGAAAAGATAACGCAAAATCCCTTGGAAAAGGAATGAGTGGAGGAAGAGTATCGGCTCCGGCTTTTAAATACTTTTACGAACATCTCCTAAAAGTCCATCCAGAACTTTTAAGAAAATTTATAATTCCACAAGGAGTAAAAACTTATACAATAAACGGCAAAAAAGAACTCTACACTCCTCTCTCTCCACCGGCAACAGAGCAAAAAGAGGGAGAAATCCCTATATTTTAGAAAGAAGAGCATTTACTCTTTTAATAACCTCTTCTTTTCCAAGCACGCTAAGTAAAGCTGCTAAATCAATTCCCTTTGTATCTCCTACCATTGCAATTCTAAGTGGAGGCATTAAAAATTTTGGTTTTATTCCTTTTAATTCTAAAAATTGATTCATTACATCGTGCCACTCAGGAGGTAGTTTTGGGTCTTTATCTTTTAAGAAAATTAAAAATTCTCTTAAATTACTAATCACCTCATCTTTTAAAAACTTCTTAACAGCCTTTTCATTATATTCACTTGGGGGAGTTAAGATTTTTTCAATCTCCTCTGCCATCTCTTTTAGAGTCTTTACTCTCTCTTTAAGTTCATCAATTAAAATCTCTTTTTTATCGTGATTTACAATATCAACTCCAAAGTCATCTCTTAAAATTTTTTCAAGTCTTTCATTTGGAGAATTTTTAATATAATGAGAATTTAACCAATCAAGCTTTTCTTTATTAAATCTACTTGGGGCTTTATTTATATCTTTTGGATCAAAAAGTTTTATCATCTCTTCAATACTAAAAATCTCTTGGTCTCCATAGCTCCAACCAAGCCTAACTAAAAAGTTAAGCAATGCTTCTGGAAGGTATCCTTCCTTTTTGTACTCCATCACATCAACAGCCCCATCCCTTTTACTCATCTTAGCACCTTTTTCATTATGAATCATAGGTACATGATAAAAGTTTGGCACATCCCAGCCAAAAGCTTTATACACTAAAATTTGTTTAAATGTATTTCTTAAATGGTCATCTCCTCTTATAATATCGCTCATTTCCATTTCTTTATCATCAATTACTACAACAAAATTATAAGTTGGAGTCCCATCACTTCTTGCTATTACAAAATCTTCAATTTCGCTTGCATCCACACACTGTTTCCCCTTTACTCCATCTTCAAAACAGATTTTGCCTTCAAGTGGAGTTTTAAATCTAACCACATAAGGTTTATCAAGCTCATCTTTAAAATCCCTATATTTTCTAATATCAATTGGTGGCTTCTCGCCTTTTAATTTAGCTTCGCGAATCTTTTCAAGCTCTTCTTTTGTCAAGTAACACTTATAAGCAAGTCCTTTTTCTAAAAGCTCATTGATATACTTTTTATACACATCAAATCTCTCACTCTGAAAAACAACCTCATCATCATAATTTAATCCAGTCCAATTAAATGCTTTTATTATTGCATCAACTGCTTCTTGTTTATTTCTGCTTAAATCTGTATCTTCAATTCTTAATCTAAACTTTCCGTTATTTTTTCTTGCAAAAAGCCAGTTAAAAAGAGCGGTTCTTAGCCCTCCTATGTGTAAATATCCAGTAGGAGATGGTGCAAATCTTGTCACTACCATTTTTATCCTTTTTTATGAAATTGTAACTTATTTATTACTTTTACTCCAAGCATAACTACTAAAACCTCAATTACCGATGCGGTAACTAAAATCGTATACCAATACTCATCCAATTTATGATTTTGATAAGCAAGAGTTGCAGTAGCAATCATTAATGTAAGAGGCATAGAAAGAGATAATCCAAATAAAATTGTATCTTTTTTAAGCTCTTTGAAAAAGACAAAAGCGCTAACTACTCTTATCCCAATCATAAGAAAAGTTATCTTTAAAACATCTAAAATCATTGAAAAATTAATCTTAAAAATATCAATATTACTTCCAACATACACAAAAAAGATAGTAATCAAAAACCCAAATCCAAAAGGAGCAAGTTTTTTTTCCAAATCGTGATTATGATCAAAAAAAGTCCTTAAAAACACTCCCACTACAAACGCCCCAAGCACAACATCAAGATGTAAAGTTATCATAATCGCAATCATTATAAAAAAAAGACTCATAGCAATCCTTACATCCTGATAATATCTATCCTTACGCGGCATAAGATATAATTTAAGCTGAGGATACCACCAAAGCAAAGTCCTAAACATCAAAAACACAAAAGCAAGAGTAGCAATAAACAAAAACAAAATAAAAATATTAAAAAAAAGTTTTGCCGAAAATCCCACTTCAAAATATCCACTAATAATTGTTAGCACTAAAATAGACAAAAGCTCACCAATTACTCCAACCTTAATAGCTAAATCAAGCCAAGAAGTTTTGCCAACTTCTTGTTGAATTGATAGTAAAAGCCCAATAGAAATTAATGGCAAAATCACAACAAACACCAAAGAAAAATGAAAAGCATAAATCACTAAAAAAGATAAAAGATACAAAAACAACAAAAATAAAAACGCCTTTTTATAAATAGATTTTCCAAGCTTTAAAATATCTTTTAAATCAACCTCCATTCCAGCAAGCAACATCAAATATAAAAAACCAATTTCTGCTAATAAAGAAAAAATTTCGTTATGGTGCAAAAATCCAAAAGCTGCTGCCAAGCTCCCAAGTCCCATCTCTACCATTGATATTGGAAGTTTTAAAATATTGCTAATAAAAGGAGATATAAGCAATATTATTGAAAGTGTAATAATCAAAGTAATCTCAGCACTCATTTACAATCTTTATATTATGTTTTCTTAAAATCTCTAAATCTATATCCCCTCTCTCACCCTTTGTTGTTAAATAATCTCCAATTACTATTGCATTTATTCCATATTTTAAAGCCTCAACCCATTCACTTCCAAATACCAGCTCTCTTCCACCAGCAAGCATTAAAACCTCTGGCTTTATCTCTTTTTTTATTCTTTTTATAACATCAATTGCCATTTTTTTATCCCAAGTAGCTTTTAGAGGAAGTTTTGGATTTTGAATAAAGAAGTTAATTGGCACTCCATTTGGCTTTAACTCTTTTAAAGCATTTATAAGCTCTTGTATATCTTCTTTACTCTCACCAAGCCCAAAAATCCCGCCACTACATAATTTAAGCCCAACCTCTTTAACATTCAAACAAGTATTAAATCTCTCTTCAAACGAGTGGGTAGAACAAATTTTTGAGTAAAAACTTCTTCCTGTTTCAAGGTTGTGATTGTAAATCTTTACTCCTGCTTTTTTAAGCTCCTTTAAAGCTTCCTTAGTCGCTACACCATTGCATCCAATTAAAGTAATATCAACCTCTTTTAAAATAGCCTTGCTAACTTTACAGACATATTCAAGAGTTTTATCATCAAGACTTTTTCCACTAGTAACTAAACAAAAGCCAGTAGCTTTATACTTTTTAGCAAGTTTTGCCTCATCTACAATCACTT
>JBDONU010000021.1:0-10660 GCA_039831175.1 Nautiliaceae bacterium | reverse complement strand
TAGAAACGGTTTGTTCATCAACATCTTCGAATCTAACAATACCATCCCTCTCAGCCAAAATAGGATTTGCAAATGGGTCCCACTCAGCAATTATTTTCTTCTCCTCTTTGATAGGCTCAGCAATAATATCTCCAACTTCTACTTTTGAGTTTGCATCTTTTAAGATTCTACTTCCTCTAACAATATAATATCTATCCGCTTCTCTATTATTCTCATCAATAATTAACGCAAAAAGCCCTTTGTATGAATTATCATATCCAATCTCATCACCAGATTTAATTGTATCAATCTCTTTTAACTCATCTCCTATAAGTTTAAAATACTTAACAATACCTCTTTCCTTGCTTTCAACTTTCATCGGCACTGGCTCATTATCATCCACCTTCAATTCAGCCCCATAAGGAATACGTTGAGGCACAAACCATGCTTCTTTAATTACTTCTACAATTGCATCATCTTTTTTAACCGCCCTATCTTTAAATGGAATATAAAGCTTTCCTTCTATTTTTCCACTAATTCCTGCAAGCTCTGTTGATTTTACAATATCATTTTTCCTTAAAGAGTATCTCTTAATTGTTCCATCATCACAATGAAGCTCTACTATCACTTCTTCGTGTTGAGTCTCCACTCTTACAATTCCATCGCAAGGAGCTTTTAATTTTGGTTCAACTAATAAAACTGCTGCATTTCTTCTATTTGCAACAATTTTTTTACCCTCTTTATTATAAGTTTCAATATTGTAAAATCTAATATAACCATATTTTGTAGCAACAATTTCTCTCTCTTCTTGGGTACTTCCAGCAACCCCACCTGTGTGGAATGTTCTAAGAGTTAGCTGAGTACCAGGCTCCCCAATACTTTGAGCTGCAATAATACCAACTGCCTCTCCAACTTTTACAATTCTTCTCTCAGCCAAGTTCATTCCATAACATTTTGCACAGATACCTTTTGGTGCTTTACAAGTTAGCGCACTTCTGATTTTTACAGATTTTACTCCTTTTCTTACAATCTCTTTTGCCTCTTCTTCGGTAATAAGAGTACCTTCTGTATAAAGCACTTCATTTGTAATTGGGTCATAAACATCTTCCGCTAAAACTCTTCCATAAATTCTCTCTTCTAACGATTCAATTAAACTTGCTCCATCATAAATATCACTAACTTCAACTCCTTCATGAGTTCCACAATCTTCCATTACAACTCTAAAATTTTGAGAAACATCTACAAGTTTTCTTGTCAAATATCCAGCCTGAGCAGTTTTTAATGCCGTATCGGCAAGCCCTTTTCTTGCTCCGTGGGTTGAGATAAAGAATTCAAGAACATTTAACCCTTCTTTAAAGTTAGAGATAATTGGAGTTTCAATAATTTCTCCATTTGGTTTTGACATAAGTCCTCTCATACCTGCAAGCTGTTTAATTTGGCTTGCACTACCTCTTGCTCCAGAGTCTGCCATCATATAAATTGAGTTAAATCCATCTTTATCTTTTCTCATAATTTCAAGAAGTTTCTCTTTAATATCGTTATCAACTTTTGTCCAAATATCAATAATTTTGTTATATCTCTCTTGCTCTGTTAGTAAACCTTTTCTATACTGCTCTTGAACTTCTTTAACTTTTTGTAAAGCTTCTTGAATGATTTTTGGCTTATCTTCTGGAACTACAATATCAGCAATTGAAATTGAAACTCCAACTTTTGCCGCATATCTAAATCCAAGCTCTTTTAGTTTATCCAAAAATTCAGCCGTAATTTTAAGCCCACCAACTTTATACACATAATCAACCAAAGCGGCAATATCTTTTTTCTTCATAATCTTATTATACATCTCAACTGGCACAAAATCTGGTGTAATTGAGTGAAGTATCATTCTACCAGGAGTAGTTTCAATAATTTCACCTTTTACTTTTACTTTAATTTTAGCGTGTAAATCAACAGCTCCCTCATCAAAAGCAATTAATACTTCTTCTGGTGATGCAAAAAGTTTATGCTCCCCTTTTACTCCTTGCTTAATCAAAGAGATATAATAAATTCCAAGAACCATATCTTGACTTGGCACAGCAACTGCTTTACCACTTGCTGGAAGCAAAATATTCATAGAACTTAACATCAAAATTTTAGCCTCAGCTATTGCTTCTTGACTCAAAGGCACATGCACTGCCATTTGGTCCCCGTCAAAGTCTGCGTTAAATGCCGCACAAACTAATGGATGAAGCTGAATTGCATTCCCATCAATAAGCACTGGATGGAAAGCTTGAATTGATAGTTTATGCAAAGTTGGTGCCCTATTTAGCAATACTGGGTATTGATCAACTACTTCTTGCAAACACTCCCAAACTTGTGGAGTTTTTTCATCAATATGTTTTTTTGCTTGTTTTACAGTTGTTGCATACCCTTTTTCTTGAAGCTTACCAATTAAGTGTGGTTTAAAAAGCTCCAATGCCATCTTTTTAGGAAGCCCACACTGATCCATTCTAAGATTTGGTCCAACAACAATAACACTTCTTCCAGAATAATCAACCCTTTTTCCAAGAAGATTTTGTCTAAATCTACCAGTTTTACCTTTGATAATATCACTTAAAGATTTTAGTGGTCTTTTATTTGCACCTTTTATTGTATTGCCTCTTCTTCCATTATCAAAAAGTGCATCAACCGCTTCTTGGAGCATTCTTTTTTCGTTTCTAATAATAATTTCTGGTGCATCAAGCTCAATTAATCTTTTTAATCTTTGATTTCTGTGAATTACTCTTCTATAAAGGTCATTCACATCAGCCACTGCAAACTTGCCTCCATCAAGGGCAACAAGAGGTCTAAGATCTGGTGGAAGCACTGGAATAATATTCATAATCATCCACTCAGGTCTATTGTCTGAATTTAAAAATCCTTCAACAATTTTTAACTTTTTAACAATATCTTTTTTCTTAGCTTCACTTTTTGTCTCTTTTAAAGCCTCTTTTAAAGATGTATACATCTCTGCTAAATCAAGTTCTTCAAGCATTTTTCTAATAATCTCAGCTCCCATCTCAGCGTGAAAACCACTATCCCCATACAAATCTACAAATCTTCTATAATCCTCTTCAAGTAAAATATCTCCTTTTTTTACCGGAGCATCCCCTGGCTCATAAACGACATATGCCTCATAATATAAAACTCTCTCTAAATCTTTCATCTTAATACCAAGTAAAGTTCCTATCCTACTTGGTAAATTACTTACATACCAAATATGAGCCACCGGAGTTACGAGTTCAATATGTCCAAAACGCTCCCTTCTTACCTTAGAAGTAGTAACTTTTACCCCACATTTCTCACAAACAATACCTTTGTATCTCATTTTTTTATATTTACCACAAAGGCACTCATAATCATTTATTGGACCAAAAATTTTTGCACAAAAAAGCCCATCTCTTTCTGGCTTTAATGTCCTATAATTAATAGTCTCAGGTTTTTTAACTTCTCCGTGCGACCACGAGAGAATAGTCTCAGGAGATGCAATTTTTATTTGAACAGCGTCAATATCTTTTGGTCTATTCTCTTCATCCCATTCAAGTTTTGTATATTTAAAGTGTTTCATCATCAACATCCTTTTTATAAAACTCAATATCAAGTCCTAAGGCTCTTAATTCTTTACTCAAAACAAAGAATGTCTCAGATAGCCCTTCAATAGGAACATTTTCACCTTTTGTTAAAGCTTTATAAGCCCTATTTCTTCCCTCAACATCATCAGATTTTGTAGTTAGCATCTCTTTTAAGTTATAAGCCGCACCATACGCTTCAAGTGCCCAAACTTCCATTTCCCCAAATCTTTGACCACCAAATAAAGCTTTACCACCAACTGGCTGTTGAGTAATAAGAGAGTATGGACCAATACTTCTTGCGTGAACTTTATCATCAACAAGATGATGTAGTTTTAGCATATACATATACCCAACATTAACCCTCTCTTTAATAGGCTCACCAGTTCTTCCATCATAAAGTTGCGTTTTTCCATCAGGATCAATTCCAGCCATTTCAAATAACTTTTTAAACTCTTCTTCTGTTACACCCTCAAACACAGGAGTTGAAAATTTAACCCCTTTTGCCCAATCTTGTGCATATTTTAATAACTCCTCATCACTTAAACTATCAAGGAACTTTTCATAATGCTCCCCAAAATGAGCAACTTTTACAATCTCTTTCATCTTAGCTCTAAGTTTTTGGAGCATATCTTTTTGTTTTTCTTTTAAAATCTTTTCAAGTTGCTCACCAAGTTTCTTACCAGCAAGTCCAAGATGTACTTCAAGAATTTGTCCAATATTCATCCTACTTGGGACCCCAAGCGGATTTAAAACAATATCAACTGTCCTTCCATCTTTCATATACGGCATATCCTCTTCTGGCACAATAATACTAACAATCCCTTTATTTCCGTGGCGCCCTGCCATTTTATCACCAACTTTAATTTTTCTTTTATTGGCAATATAAACTTTTACCATCTTAGCAACACCATTTGGCAAAATATCATCTCTTTCTATTACTTCAAGTTTTTCTTCATAATCTTTTCTAATAACTTCTTTTTCAGCTTGATATTTTTGTTTGATTTTTTCAAACTCTTTTTGAGTTTCTTCATCATAATAATCAACCAAGCTAAGAAGTAAAAATCTATTAATTTTTTCAAGCTCCTCTTTTGGAATAATCTCCCCTTCTTTATAAATCTTTCCATTTAAAGCTACTTCTTTTTTAAGAGGTCTACTTGCAAGAAGTGAAGTCAAAGCTAAATTTTCTTCTTTATCAATAATTGAGAGTCTATTTTGATAAACCTCTTCTATTTTCTGCTTCTCTTCTTCATAAGCTTTTTTTGCTCTCTCATCAAGAGGGTAACCTTTTTTAGTATAAACTTTTACATCAATTACAACTCCCTCCATACTTGCTGGTGCATAAAGAGAAGAGTTTACAACATGTCCAGATTTATCTCCAAAAATTGATTTTAATAGTCTTTCTTCTGGTGTTGGTTTTGCATCTCCTTTTGGAGAAATTTTACCAACTAAAATCATTCCAGGTTTTACATATGTCCCAACTTTAATAATCCCACTTTCATCAAGATGAGACAAATACTCAGGTTTTACATCCGGAATATCAGCCGTTAACTCTTCAATTCCATACTTAGTTTCTCTTACTTCACAAACTTCTTCATAAATATGAACAGATGTATAAACATCATCTTTGATCAATCTCTCATTTAAAACAATCGCATCCTCAAAGTTATAACCATTCCAAGGCATAAACGCAACTAATACATTCTTACCAAGCGCAAGTTCTCCATTATCCATATTTGGACCATCAGCAATTACATCGCCCTCTTTTACTTCATCTCCAACTTTTACAATTGGTCTTTGGTCAAAGCAAGTATTTTGGTTAGTTCTTAAATATTTTTCAAGTCCATAGTGATCAATATAAGCTCCATTTTCATTCTCACCCAATACATAAATATTTTTAGCATCAACTTTAATAACTTTTCCACCTCTTTTAGCTTTTATGATTTGCCAAGCATCCCTTGCTACATACTTCTCCATTCCAGTCCCAACAAGAGGAGCTTCGCTTCTAAGAAGTGGAACTCCTTGACGTTGCATATTAGCACCCATTAATGCTCTGTTTGCGTCATCGTGCTCTAAGAATGGAATTAAAGAAGCACCCACACCTACAATCATTTTTGGATTTAAGTCGTATAAGTCAACCTCTTTTTTATCAACTAAAATAATTTCTCCATCTTTTCTTGCTTCAATCAAATCATCCAAAATCTCACCAGTCTTTTCATCAATTTTAACACTCGCAGGAGCAATAACTTTTTCTTCTTCTTGGGTTGCAGTTAAATACACAATTTCATCAGTAACTTTTCCATCCTTTACAACCCTATAAGGAGCTTCAATAAACCCAAACTCATTTACTTTTGCATAAGTTGCAAGAGTGTTTACAAGTCCAATATTTTGACCTTCTGGCGTTTCAATTGGACAAATTCTTCCATAATGGCTTGGATGAACGTCACGAATTTCAAATCCAGCTCTCTCTCTTGTAACTCCTCCTTCACCAAGTGCACTAAGTCTTCTTTTATGAGCAATCTCACTCAAAGGATTAGTTTGGTCCATAAATTGAGAAAGCTGACCTGTTGCAAAAAAGTCAAGCACTGTGGTAGTTACCAATTTAGTATTAATTAAATCCATTGGCATTAATTCGTTTACATTTGTAATTGTAGTCATTTTATCTTTAATTGTTTTTTGCATTTTTGCTAAGCCCTCTTGGAGCTTATTTGCAAGAAGCTCACCTATGCTTCTAATTCTTCTGTTTCCAAGATGGTCTCTATCATCAATTTGACCAATACCATTTTTTACGCCAATTAAGTATTGAATTGTTTTAACAATATCTTGATATGTAAGTACAGTTACTTCATCTGGCACATTTAAACCAAGTTTATGATTCATTTTCATACGACCAACTTTTGTTAGATTGTATCTCTCTGGATCAAAAAAAAGTTTTTCAAATAACTCTTTTGCACTTTGAGGAGTAACTGGCTCAGCTGGTCTCATTACTTTATAAATTCTCATTCTTGCTAAATCATTTTCATTATCAACTTTTGCACCCTCATCTGTCTGTTTTAAAAGTTTTAAAGTCTCAATATCTTGATGAAAAGCTTTTAAAATTCCATCATCAACCCCATCAGCTAAATCATTAACAATTTTAAACTCTTCAATATGAGATTCTAAAATCTTTTTAAGTTTTATATCATTTAAAATTGTCAAAGTATCAAATAAAATTTCCCCAGTTAGAGGATCATAAATTGGCTCAGCTAAATGTCTCTCATCCAAAAGTTCAATTGGATATTGAAGATATTCATACTTCTCTTGAATCTCTTTTAATTTTCTTCTTGATAACCTCTTGCCAGCTGGAAGCACAACATTTCCATCTTCATCTTTAAAATCATACTCAATCTTCATACCAGGTTCAAGCTCAGAAGTTGGAATTAAAAACATATTATTCTTAACTTTAATTGTCAAAATTGGGTAAAACATTTTTAAAATATCTTCTTTGCTATAATCCATGGCTCTTAGTAAAATCGTAACTGGAACTTTTCTTCTTTTGTTAATTCTTACATACAATACATCTTTTACATCATATTCAAAATAAACCCAACTCCCTCTATCTGGAATAATTTGAGCTGAATAAAGAAGTTTATTTGAATTTGGAGCTTCTTCTTGCTTGAAAATTACCCCTGGGCTTCTGTGAAGCTGATTAACAATTACTCTCTCAACTCCATTTATAATAAAACTAGTTCTATCAGTCATTAACGGAATATCTCTAATAAAAAGAGTTTGCTCTTTTACATCCTTAATTCCAATTTTTTCACCTGTTTTTTCATCTCTTTCGTGAACTATAAGTCTTACTTTAATCCTCATTGGAATAGAGTAAGTAAGCCCTTTTTCCATACACTCTCTAACTGTATATTTTGGTTTTTTAAATTCAATCCCAACATATTCAAGCGTGATTCTATTTTGAGCATCTGTAATAGGAAACATTGACTTAAACACTTTATGAATACCACTATTTTCCGGGTCTTTAACATTAATAAAATCCTGAAAAGAGTTTTGTTGTAAATGAAGTAGATTTGGAATGTCAAGAATTTGTGGAATTTTTGAAAAATCAAGTCTTAATCTATTTGCTGATTTCAATTGGTTTAACATAGGCTCTCCTGCGGTGAGAAATTTGTAGATTTAATATTATAATATAAAAAAATAAAAAAACAAAGAAAAAAGTAGAAATTATTTAACTTCTACTTCTGCTCCTGCTTCTTCTAACGCTTTTTTAATCTCTTCTGCTTCTTCTTTGCTTACAGCTTCTTTAATTGTAGTAGGTGCATTATCTACCATCTCTTTTGCTTCTTTAAGTCCTGCACCAGTAATTTGTCTTACAACTTTAATTACATTAATTTTTTTAGCACCAGGGCTTTTTAGAATTACATCAAATTCAGTTTTCTCTTCTGCTGCTTCACCTGCTGCTGCTCCTGCTCCTGCTACCACTGTTGGTTGTGCACTAACTTCAAACTTCTCTTCAAAAAGTTTTACTAATTCATTTAGTTCTTTAACAGTTAAGTTTTCAATAGTTTCTAAAATTTGTTCAAATGTACAAGCCATTTTAACTCCTTCTTTTTTTATTCAGATTCTTTTTTTTCAATTAATTTTTGTAGACCCCACGCAAATTTTGCAATAGGTGCTTTCATCATAAATGCAATCATTCCAAGCAATTCGTCTTTTGTTGGAAGTTTGCTTACTTCTTCAACATACGCAACATCTTTAACTTCACCCTCAATTACTGCACCCTTAATTTTAAAAGTATCTTTATAATCTTTTGCGTGTTTAGTAATAATTTTTGCTAATGTAATTTGATCTTCACCCCAAATAAAAATATTGTTATCTTCAAAATCAACATCTATTCCATTGTTCTTAAAAGCAATTCTTGCAAGTGTATTTTTTACTACTCTTGCTTTTCCACCAGCTTCTCTTACTGCTTTTCTAAGTACTTCTAAATCTTTAACTTTTTGACCTTTAAAGTCAGCATAAAAAATACTTACTTCTTTTGTAAATTCACTGCTTAGCTCATTTACAATTTGCTCTTTTAATGCTCTTTTCATAAAACTCCTTTCACTTAGACTCGGCAGGAATGTTTAAGGCAATGCCTCCTGCTTTCTAAGTCACTTGGACTTAGGCAACTATTTATATTCAGCTAATTCATTTACATCAAGTTTTAAACTTGGACTCATTGTTAGGCTAAGTGCTGCATTTTGAATATATCTTCCCTTCGCACTTGGCGGCTTCATTTTATTAATTTTTTCTACAAACGCAATTGCATTTTCAAGTAATTGCTCTGGGGTAAAGCTTGCTTTACCAATTCCAACGTGCATATTACCTTTTTTATCAACTCTAAAATTAACTTGCCCAGCTTTTGCATTCTTTACTGCTTGTGCAACATCCATTGTAACAGTTCCAGTTTTTGGATTTGGCATTAATCCTTTTGGTCCTAAGATTTTACCAAATCTACCGAGTTTACTCATCATATCCGGAGTTGCAATTAAAATATCAAAATCTAAATTTCCGTTTTGAATCATTTCAAGTACTTCATCAACTCCAACAATATCAGCACCTGCTGCTTTTGCCTCTTCTGCTTTTTCATCTTTCGCAATTACAGCAACTTTAACTTTTTTACCAGTTCCATGAGGTAATACTACACTACCTCTAATCATTTGATCAGCATGTCTTGGGTCAACTCCAAGTCTTAGTGCAAGTTCTACTGTCTCATCAAATTTTGCTGATTGAAGCTCTTTTACTTTTTCTACTGCTTCTTTTAAAGAGTACACATCTTTATCAATTTTCTTTAAAAGCTCTAAATATCTTTTCCCATGTTTTTTCGCCATATTCACTCCTACGCAATATTTTTGCTACCACTTCTGTGGTCTTAATCTACAATTTCAATTCCCATACTTCTTGCACTACCTGCTATTGTTTTCATAGCCTTTTCAATATCATCAGTATTTAAATCAGGTAGTTTTTTCTCTGCAATTTCTCTAAGTTGAGCTTTTGTAATTTTCCCAACTTTATCTTTTAGAGGATTTGAACTTCCTTTTTGAATACCAGCTGCTTTTTTAAGTAAATCAGTTGCTGGTGGTTGTTTTGTAATAAATGTAAAACTTCTATCAGAATAAACTGTAATTTCAACCGGAATTGTAAATCCCATCATATCTTTTGTTTTTTCATTAAAAGCTTTACAAAATTCCATAATGTTAATACCTCTTTGTCCAAGAGCCGGTCCAACTGGTGGTGATGGATTTGCTTTACCTGCTGGGATTTGAAGTTTTAATACTTCTACTACTTTTTTTGCCATCCCTTATCCTTTATACGATTTTTTCTACTTTTGTATAATGTATTTCAACTGGCGTGCTTCTTCCAAAGATTGTTACATTTAGTTTAAGCATACCTTTTTCATAATCAAAATCTTCAACTTCACCAGTAAAGTTAGCAAAAGGTCCTTCAATAATTCTTACAATTTCACCTTCTTCAAAGCTAACTTTTGGTTTTGGAGCAGACTTTTGTGCTGCTTTTTGTAAAATTAATTCCACATCTTCTTTTTTCAATGGAGTTGGCTGTTTAGATTCACCAATGAATCTACCAACTTTTGGAAGAGACTGAATTTTGTGCCATAAATTTGTATCTAAATCCGCTTCTAAAAATACATATCCAGGATAAATACTTCTTTCGTAAATTCTTTTTTTACCGTTTCTAACTTCAATTACTTCTTCTGTTGGAACTATTACTCTTCCAATTTTATTTTCTAAATGAAACTCTTTTTTTAAATTTTCAATAGCTTTTTTTACCGTAAGCTCACTTCCTGAATAAACTTGAAGTGCATACCACTTCATTTTATTTTTACTCATACCCATCCTTATAATACTGCTTTAAGAATCCCGCTCATAATTAAATCTACAAAACTTAAAAATAAAGTTACAACACTGACTATAACAACCACTGAAATAAAAGCTTGCTTTACTTCTTGTTTAGTTGGAAAAATAACTTTATCTAGCTCTTCTTTTGCTCTTTTTACGTATTCTATAAATTTTTTAATATCTACCATATAAACCTCTTCCAAAAAT
>JBDONU010000077.1:0-10688 GCA_039831175.1 Nautiliaceae bacterium | reverse complement strand
TTAGTATCAATTGAAGATATCTTATCAAAATTCCCTAAAAAAATTATTGATGGTAACCTAAGAGCTATTAAAAGAGCTTATGAAGAAGTAAAATAAGGAGAAATTATGGCAACACCAAAAGAAATGTTAACTGATTGGGATAAAGTTCAGTTTGGAGCAGTATTACCAGCTTTTGAAGATCCAGAGCACAAAAAAAGAAGTAAATTTCATTCATACAACTATTCAGTTGCTGATTGGAGAGTTGAAAAACCAGTATTTAACAGAGAGCTTTGCATTGATTGTGATTTTTGTTGGGTAAGTTGTCCTGATAGTTGTTTTATTGTAGAAGAAGTGGTAACAAAAAGGGGTAAAAAACAAGCAAAAATTGTTGGAATTAATTATAACTTATGTAAAGGTTGTGGGGTTTGTGTTGAAGTTTGTCCAACTCCAATTAAATCTCTTTTAATGTTTCCAGAGTATGTGGATAATGAAGAAGCATTAAAACAATGGCCTAAAAAAGATAAGTAAAGGAAGAAAATGGCACTAAAATATGAATTAAAACAAAAGGAAGTTTGGGATGGTAATATGGCGGCGGCTCATGCTCTTCGCCAAGCACAAGTAGATGTTGTTGCGGCTTATCCAATTACTCCATCAACTCCAATTGTGCAAAATTATGCTCAATTTTTAGCTGATGGATATGTAGATGGTGAATTTGTGATGGTAGAATCAGAACACTCAGCTATGAGTGCGTGTGTTGGTGCGGCTGCTGCTGGTGGTAGAGTAGCGACTGCTACTTCAAGTCAAGGGTATGCGTTAATGGTAGAAGTGCTTTATCAGGCAAGTGGGATGAGACTTCCAATTGTTATGACTGTTGTAAATAGAGCACTTGCATCTCCACTTAACATTCACGGAGATCACTCAGACCTTTATCTTGGAAGAGATGCTGGATGGATTCATTTAATTGCAAATAATCCACAAGAAGCTTATGATATGACTTTATGTGCGTTTAAAATTGCAGAAGATGAAAGAGTTAGACTTCCAGTGACAACTAACCAAGATGGATTTTTAGTTTCTCATACAGCTCAGGTAGTTGAGCCTCTTGATGATGATAAGGCTTATAAATTCATTGGAGAGTATAAACCTAAATATCCAATGCTTGATACAAAAAATCCAATAACATATGGAGCTCAAACGGAAGAAGAGTGGCATTTTGAACACAAAGCAAATCAGCATAAAGCATTAATGGAGAGTCCAGCAGTTATTAAAGAGGTTTTTGATGAGTTTGAGAAAGTTAGTGGAAGGAAATATAACCTTGTAGAGACTTATAAACTTGATGATGCTGATGTTGCGTTAGTTTTAATGGGAAGTGCATATGAGACTGCAATGCTTGCAGTAGATAGGGCAAGAGAAGAGGGAATTAAAGTAGGGCTTCTTATGCCTCGCGTTTTTAGACCATTCCCTTATAATGAAGTTGCTAAAAAACTTAGAAATGTAAAGGCTATTGCAGCACTTGATAGAAATATGCCTATGGGAACAACAGGAGCACTTTATAATGAAGTTGCAGGAGCACTTGCTGCAAACGGAAAGAGTGCGGTTATGACAAATTATATTTACGGACTTGGTGGTAGAGATACAACGGTTGAGCATATTTTAGAAGTTATTAGAGAAACAAATGAAAACGCAAAAGCTGGAAAAAGAGTTACAGACTTACAAGGTTTCATTAACCTTAGAGGTCCAAAACTTTCATTTAATTAAGGAGTTTGTATGAAAAAAATTGGTAGTTTAAAAGAGTTTGCGTGTACTCCTGATAGATTGCAAGGTGGGCATAGGCTTTGTCCTGGATGTGCTCACAGTATGATTGTTAGAGAAGTGGTAAATGCTACTGATGATGATTTAGTAATTTCAACGGCAACTGGATGTCTTGAAGTTTGTAGTGCAATTTATCCATACACTTCTTGGGATGTTAGTTGGATTCATATTGGGTTTGAAAATGCAGCAGCCGCAATTTCTGGGGCTGAGGCAATGTATAAAGCACTTAGTAGAAAAAATAAACTTTATAATGAAGATAAAAGAGTTAAGTTTGTAGCATTTGGTGGAGATGGTGGAACTTATGATATTGGGTTTCAATCATTAAGTGGTGCGGTTGAGAGAGGTCATGATTTTCTTTATGTTTGTTTGGATAATGAAAATTATGCAAACACTGGTGGTCAAAGAAGTAGTGCAACTCCCCTTGGAGCTCATACTTCAACAACCCCAAGAGGTAGAGTAAGTTATGGTGAAAAGCAAAAGAAAAAAGATTTAACTATGATTATGGCAGCTCATGGTTGTCCTTATGTTGCAACTGCAATTCCAAGTACTAAACATTGGAAAGATTTAGCACAAAAAGCTGCAAAAGCAATATCAACTGTTGGACCAACATTTATTAATGCACTAAGTCCTTGTACAACTGAGTGGAAATTTAAACCAGAAGAGACTACGGAAATTGCGGATTTAGCGGTTGAGACTTGTGCTTTTCCTCTTTATGAAATTGAAGATGGACATAAACTTAAAATTACATACAGACCAAAAGTAAAACTTCCAATTGAAGATTATCTATCAAGACAAGGAAGATTTAGCCATCTATTCAAACCAGAAAATAAATGGATTATTGAAGAGTGGCAAAAACAAGTTGATGAATACTGGGATTATTTACAAAGAAGAGAGGAAGCTGGGGTTTAATCTTCCTCACTTTTTTATAATATTAAGTAATGACTGACACTAAAGGAGAAAATGACAAATGAAATTAAAATTCCAACAATAAAGCTACATTGGATTGATTTTTATTCTTTTGATGAGCTTTTAAAAGATGCTAGAAGTGATGGAATAAAAGTTCTAAATAAACCCGGTATGTATGAAGTAAGAGATGAAAATGAAGAAATTTTAAATATAGGAAGAGCATCTAATCCTAGAATGAGAGTAAAACAAGGATTTGTAAAAGGCAAAACACCTTGTTCAACCAGAAATAGAATGTTAAAGAGTGGGGTTAATTTTGATACTTTAAAAGTAAGATGGGCAGTTACTGATTGGCCAAACAGCTGCGAGGAATTTTTACATAAAGAATATAAGAAGAAATATAGAACTCTTCCAAAATAAATAAAATCCAAAATACATAAAAGTGACTTAAATCCACTTTTTCTTTTTAAGCCAAATAAATATTCCCCCAGCAATTGTAATATTTATAATCCATACCATTAAATATCCATATTTCCAATCAAGCTCTGGCATATATTTAAAATTCATTCCATAGTTTCCAACAACGAAAGTAAGCGGTAAGAAAATAAGTGAGATAGCGGCTAAGCGTTGCATAGCTTTATTCATACGGGTTGAGAGGATACCCATATGAAGATTTAAAAGATATCCGGTTCTATCAAGTAAAGCTCTTGATTCGTTTATGAGATATTTTAGATGTTCATTTAAATCAATAAATTCATATTTTAACTCTTTTTTTATTAATGGAGGGAAGCGATTGTAGACTCTGTTAATTACATCTTTTTCTTGAATTGAGACTTTTGATATTCTGTTTAAAGTTCTTCTTGCATAGTAAATATCTTTTTGAAGCTCGTCTTCTTCAATATTTTCGTGAAAAATACTATCTTCAAGCTCTTCTAATGCTTCATCAATTACATCTACTATTAAGATAGTGTTATCAATTAAAATATCGGCGATTAAGTAAGTTACATATTCAAAATTTTGATTTTTGTATCTTTTTTCAAATTTTTTGGCAAGCTCGGTTATTATCTCTTTTTCTTCTGAGAGAATGAAAAATTTATTTTTCATAATAATAATTACTACATTTTTATCATCGTATAATAGATTTTCTTCTTCGTCAAATCTTATATATTTTAAAATTAGTAACTTAAAATTTTCCGTCTCTTCATAGGTGATTGATTGCTCTTCGTTTTGGATATCTTCAATAAAACTCTCTGGAAATCCGTGGGTTTTTAGCCAATATATTATATTTTCGTTTTTGACAGTTGAGAAGATAATTTGTTTTTGATTTTCGTCTATTTTGATGTTGTCTCTTTTTTGGAGTTTGTCAGTAAAGATAAACATTTTGCCTCCTTTTGGAGGTTGCAGGGGCTAAAAATTGATAATTTTTAGCCTCTACAACCTAAAAATGATAAGGAATTATATCTAAAAAAATAGCACTTAAAGTATAAGTTGCTAAAAAAAATGGGATTGAGTATTTATGAAAAAGTAAATATGGCTTTTTATCTAAAAACCTTAAAGCAATTATATTTGCCATAGATGCTATTAAAAGTCCGTTTCCAGCTATATTTACTCCATAAGCAATTGTAAAATAATCATGTGAAAAATGAGTTAAAAAAATTGTGGCTGGGACATTTGAGAGGAGTTGAGAGAAAAATATTGAGAGATGAAATAGTTTAATTTTATCAATATGAGAAGGAATTAACTCTTTTATATAAAAAAATTTTTGAGAGAAGAGAAAAATCTATAAACATTAAAATAAAAGTTAAAATTAAAAAGTAATCAAACTTTAATAGCACTTCTTTTTTTATAAAAGCATAGATAATAATACTACTTATTAAAACATATTTTACAAAAGAGAATTCTAGCGCTATTATGAAAACTATAAATAAAAAAACGGAGGTTAAAAATAGGTTTATATTAACTCTTTTAGGAATTATTGGTAATGGGGTAATTTTTTGCTTTTTGAATGTAAAGTTTACAAAAACTATTAAAGTGATAGTTTCAACTAAGAAAATGGTGCTCATTTTATCTATGAATTGAAAAACACTAATTTTCATTTGTTTGAACAAGAACAGATTTTGAGGATTTCCAAAAGGAGTTAGAGAGCTTCCAACATTTGCCGCTATTGCTTCAAAGATTATTAACTTTGTTAAGTCATTTTTTATTTGTTAAAAGTGAGAGTTAAGGGAATGATTATAAAAAGGGTTATATCATTTGTTAAAAACATTGATAAAAATAGAGTTAACAAAATTAAAACAAAAGAGAGTTTTTTTTCGGTTTGAAGTTTATTTAGGGTTTTAATGGCTATAACTTCCAAGGCATTTGATAGTTTTAATGCGATTGTTATTAACAAAAGCGTGCTAAGTGCTCTTATTGTTGCAAAGTCAATTGAGCTTATGATTTCTTTTATGGATGGTTTTAAGTATGCATACAAGATAAAAAAAAGTAGCAAAAAAAGAAAAAAAAGCCACTCTTTTTTTAAAAAATCAGCCAAGTGTTTTTACCCCTTCTACATTGCAGATATTTTCAATTTTGTTTAAATCAAGTTTAAGAGCGTCATTATCAATTATTATAATTTCATTTTCTAAGATATGTTTTGCAACCTCTTTGGCTTTTTTTAGTGAGTGCATATAACAGCTTCCGCATTGATATATGTTTGCTTCTGGAATTTTATTTGTTTTTAAAATATCTTCCATAGATTTTCTAAACGCTTTTACAACTTCTTCATCTTTTGGAGTACCAATTACACTCATATAAAATCCAGTTCTACATCCCATAGGAGAGATGTCAATTATTTCGTAATTTTTAAGGTTATCTCTCATAAAGCCAGCAAAGAGATGTTCTAATGTGTGCATTGCTTTTTCACTTATAATCTCTTTGTTTGGTTTTGCAAACCTTAGGTCATATACACTTATAGTATCTCCTTTTGGAGTTTTTACTCTTTTTGCAACTCTAACTCCGGGAGCTGGCATTTTTGTATGGTCAACTAAAAAGCTATCAAGCATTGGCATTGTTTGTCCTTTTTGTTGTAATTATATTATTTTTTTGATAGAATTGCATCTCATTCCTCACCTCTTTATTCCTTGATGGGTTGCACCAGTTGGTGTTAAAGGAGAGGGAGGCAAAACCCAAAGGAAAAAAATATATCCAAGGAGAAAAAATGGCGTGTAATGTAACGATGAAAGATTTATTAGAAAGTGGTGTTCATTTTGGTCATCAAAAGAGAAGATGGAATCCAAAAATGAAAAAATATATTTTTGGAGTTAGAAAAAATATCTATATTATTGATCTTCAACAAACTCTAAGACATCTAAAATATGCGTGTAGTGTAGTAAGAGATGCAGCAGCTGAGGGTAAAACAATTCTTTTTGTTGGGACAAAAAAACAAGCAGTAGATGCAATTAAAGAGCACGCAACAAGAGCTGGAATGCCTTATGTAAATCACAGATGGCTTGGTGGAATGCTAACTAACTTTAATACAATTCAAAAATCAATCAGAAAACTTGAAATTATTGAAAAAATGCAAGAGAGTGGTCAAGTAAATCTATTAACAAAAAAAGAGAGATTAATTCTTGAAAGAAGAAGAGCTAAACTTGAAAAAGTACTTGGTGGAATTAGACATATGAAAAAACTTCCAGATATGCTTTTTATTATTGATACTGTTAAAGAGAAAATTGCAGTGGCTGAGGCAAATAAACTTGGTATTCCAATTGTAGCACCAGTTGATACAAACTGTGATCCGGATTTAATTGATTATCCAATTCCAGGAAACGATGATGCAATCAGAAGTGTAAATCTTTTCTGTAAAACAATTGCAGATGCGATTATTGAGGGTAAAGCAATGGCTGAGAGTGAAAATGAAGATAATCCTATAAGCGAAGAAGAGATGCAAAAAGAGATTGATGAGATTAAAGAAGAGGCAAAAGCTGAGAGCAAATCAGAAGAAGAAATTAAAGAAGAAATAGAAGAAATTAAAAAAGAGGAGGCGTAATATGGCAAAAATTACTGCTGCACAAGTAAAGGCACTTAGAGAAAAAACCGGTGCTGGAATGATGGATTGTAAAAAAGCTTTGGTAGAAGCTAATGGAGATGAAGAAAAAGCAATTGAAATTCTAAGAAAAAAAGGGCTTGCAAAAGCAGCTAAAAAAGCTGACAGAAACGCGGCTGAGGGAAGGATTGAGATTTATATTACTCCTGATTACAAAGTTGGAAGTATGGTTGAGGTTAACTGCGAGACTGACTTTGTTGCAAAAACAGATGAATTTATTGAATTTACAAAAGAGATTGTAAAAACAATCAACGTAAACGATATTAATGATGTTGATACTTTAATGAAAACTCCTTTTGGAAATGGAACTTTTGAAGAAGAACTTAAAGTTAAAATTGCAAAAATCGGAGAAAATATTGTTGTTAGAAGAATGGCAACAATTAAAGCACCAGAAAATGGAATTGTAAATGGGTATATCCACGCTGGTGGAAAAGTTGGAGTTTTGGTAGCAGCAGCTTGTGATAAGCCTGAGACTTGCGAAGCTATTAAAGATATTCTAAGAGATATTGCTATGCATATTGCGGCTATGAAACCGCTTTATCTTAATCCAGAGAGTGTGCCAGCTGATGTAATTGAAAAAGAAAAAGAGATTGCAAAATCTCAACTTCTAAAAGAAGGAAAGCCAGAAAGCGTAATTGATAAAATTATTCCTGGTAAAATCAAAAAATTCTATCAAGAAGTTTGTTTAACTGAGCAAGAGTATGTAAAAGCTGAGAAAAAAGAATCAGTAGCTGAGGCTTTAAGTAAAGCTGCAAAAGCAGCTGGGGGTGAAGCTAAACTTATTGATTTTATCAGATTTGAGGTTGGTGAAGGGCTTGTTAAAAACGCTTGCAATATGGCTGATGAAGTTGCAAAAGCTCTTGGAGAGTAATTCTCTCCAATGCTTTTTGCAAAAAATCTCTCTCATTCATTTGATTATCTTCTTTTTGAAAATATCAATTTAGAAATTAATCCAAAAGATAAAGTCGCTATTGTTGGAAGCAGTGGAAGTGGAAAGTCAACTTTACTTCATATCCTTTCAACTTTTTTAAAACCTAAAAAAGGGGAAGTTTTTTATAAAGGCAAAAATATTTACAAATTAAAAGAAAAAGAGTTAATAGAGGTCAGAAGAAAAGAGTTTGGGATTATTTTTCAGTTTCACTACCTTTTTAATACATTTACAGCTTATGAAAATCTACAAGCGGCTGCTTTACTGGCTGATAGAGAAGTTGATTTTAAGCTTTTAAAGAGACTAAAAATTGATAAGGTAATTCATCAAAACATCCAGACTCTAAGTGGAGGACAACAACAAAGGGTTAGTATAGCCAGAGTTCTTACAAAAAAGCCAAAAGTTATTTTTGCCGATGAGCCAACCGGAAATTTGGATAAAGAGAATGCCAATGAAGTGATTGATATTTTGTTTGAATATTGTGATGAGAATGATGCTTCTTTGATTGTGGTAACTCATGATATGGAGATAGCAAAGAGATTTAAGAGTTGTTATCTTTTAAAAGATAAAAGGTTAATAGCTAAGCCTATAAGGAGTTGAGTTTTCTTTTAAGTAACTAAAAAAGTCTTCAAATTCTTTTATCCATCTTTTCTCAAAAATAATATATTCATAATTTTTATAAAAAGCGCTATAAGAGTAATTTGCACTTCCTATTACCAAGTGTTTGTTATCAATTATTGAGACTTTTGCGTGCATCTTTGCGTGGTTTTTGGAGTGGTAGTATTTTTTTCCGCTTATGAGGTAGATGTGAATGTTTTTTATTTTTGCAAGGTTTGGGATTTGGCTTAGGCGATATTTTGCTTCTTTTTTATCAGCTACTATCTCAACATCAACTCCTCTGCTTGCTGCAATTTTTAAGGCTCTTGCGAGCTTTCTGTCTGTAAATGTGTAAATTGCGATATGGATTGATTTGTGAGCGTGGGCAAATAGTGAGTAAAGTTTTTTATGGGCTTCATCTCCTTGCATTGGCATAAAGTAAACTTCCCTTGCAAAGAGTAAAACCCCAAGAAATAAGATAAGTTTTTTCAAAACGGCTCCTTTTTTAATATAATTATACTCAAAAAGGCGGTGAATGGATTATATGAAAGTTAAAGGCAGCATTGTTGTAGTTTCAGGTCCAAGCGGCAGCGGTAAGACTTCTCTTGCAAGGGAAGTTTGTTCTGAGCTTGGAGATAAGGCTTATTTTAGCATTTCAACCACCACCCGTCCAAAAAGAGAAGGCGAAAAAGATGGAGTTGATTACTTTTTTGTAAGTAAAGAGGAGTTTTTAGAAGATGTGGAAAAAGGGTATTTTCTTGAATGGGCCGAGGTGCATGGAAATTTTTATGGAACAAGTAAAATACAGATAAATAAAGCCCTTGATGAAGGAAAAATTGTATTTTTAGATATTGATGTTCAAGGGCATGAAGCTGTTAGACGTGCCTATCCTGATGTTGTAACAAGTGTTTTTGTAACTACAAAAGATAAAAAAACATTAATTAAGAGGCTTGAAAAAAGAGGAACTGAGAGTGAAGAGAGTGTAAAGGTAAGGATGATAAATGCTTTGCACGAAATGAAAAAAATACCTGAGTATGATTATCTGCTTATTAACGATGATTTTAATGAGGCTAAAAAGTTTTTAAGTTCAGTGGCTATTGCGAGTTTAATTAAAACATCAAAATATGATATTGATAAATTCATAGAATATTGGAAAGGAAATAAATGAAAAAAAGAGTAAGTGAGATTTTAAAAGAGCATTTAAATGAACATCCTCCAATTCAAAAACCGAAACAAAAAGAGTTTGGTCATTTTGCAGTGCCTGTTTTTAAATATGCAAAAATAAGCAGACAAAATCCTGTTGAGTTTGCAAAAAATCTTTGTGAAAGACTTGAAGAGTGTGAAGAGTTTGATAGTGTTGAAGCTGTTAGCGGGTTTGTCAATATTAAACTTAGCGATAAATTTTTAGATGAATTTGCAAACAGAGTGATTGAAGAAAAAGAAGCTTTTGGTAAAAATAGCGGAAAAGAGAAGATACTTCTTGAATATATTTCTGCAAACCCGACGGGGCCTCTTCATATAGGACACGCAAGAGGGGCTGTATTTGGAGACGCCCTAACAAGAATTGGAAGACACATAGGGTATGACATAACAACTGAGTATTATGTAAATGATGCCGGGCGTCAGATTAATCTGCTTGGACTGTCTGTCTATCTTGCGGCAAGAGAGATTTTGGGGCTTAGCGTTGAGTGGCCAGATGAATATTATAGAGGTGAATATATAAAAGATTTAGCAAAAGAGGCTATAAAAGAGTTTGGGGAAGAGTATTTTAAAAATCCTGTAGAAATTATAGAAATTGATGGTAAAAAAGAAGCAAAATTTGAAGATGAGAGACTTAGTCTATGGGCAAAGGATAAAATGCTTGAAGAGATTAAAGAGGATATAAAAGCACTTAACGTAACTCCTTTTGATAATTGGGTTAGTGAGAGGAGTTTATATAAATACTGGGATGAAGTTAGAAAAATACTTGAAAAAAACGGAGCTTTATATGAAAAAGATGGAAAAATTTGGCTAAAAAGTAGTGAGTTTAAAGATGAAAAAGATAGAGTAGTGGTTAGAGAAGATGGGCGTCCTACATACTTGGCAGGGGATATTATTTATCACTGGGATAAGTTTAAAAGAGGGTATGACAGATATATAAACATATGGGGGGCAGATCACCACGGATATATTGCAAGGGTAAAGGCTGCTATTAAATTTTTAGGATTTGACCCAGAGAAACTTGAAATACTTCTCTCTCAAATGGTAAGACTTCTAAAAGGTGGAGAGCCTTATAAAATGAGTAAAAGAGCTGGAAATTTTATATTGGTTAGAGATGTTGTTGAGGATGTTGGGGCTGATGCTTTAAGATTTGTATTTTTAACAAAAAAAGCTGATACCCATCTT
>JBDONU010000034.1:0-3087 GCA_039831175.1 Nautiliaceae bacterium | reverse complement strand
GAAACTATCAAAAAAATTCAACCGATACATTTGAAGTATTGAAACTATTTTCCTAAATTCACTACACTATCAGCAAGGCTATTCAACCGATACATTTGAAGTATTGAAACGGATAAGTTTTATTCAAACTTCAAATTTCCAAAATTCAACCGATACATTTGAAGTATTGAAACTACATTCCAATTTGTTTTATCAGCTCCTGCTCTCTTATTCAACCGATACATTTGAAGTATTGAAACTTAAAGGATATGAAAGCAATAGAAATGGAATTAGCACATTCAACCGATACATTTGAAGTATTGAAACATACTATAAAAATCACACTTTGGCATAATCTCAAAAGATTCAACCGATACATTTGAAGTATTGAAACAGCGATTGGAGTTAAAATCATTTCAGTTTTTACATATTCAACCGATACATTTGAAGTATTGAAACGTATTCATTATAAATGTAAAGAATTTTTGCATTTTCATTCAACCGATACATTTGAAGTATTGAAACGCTAATAGTGGCGGTTATTTAGTTGCTGGATATTGGATTCAACCGATACATTTGAAGTATTGAAACACTCCAAGCCACCTCAAAAACTTCTTGGTATCTGATATTCAACCGATACATTTGAAGTATTGAAACCCTCTTGGCTCGGGAGCGGCTGGGTTTTCAATGAGCATTCAACCGATACATTTGAAGTATTGAAACAAAATTTTTTAAAAAGGTTTAAAATGGCTTTAAAATATAGATATGATCCTGATTTGGAATTTTTAAAGGAGCTTGATTCAAGAGATTTAGATCAGTTGGTGGAGTTATTAATTTATGATCCAAAAGATAAAGAAAAAAGAATCTCTGAGGAGTTAAGTGAGTGTGATGAATTTAAAAAATATTATCCTCAGCATAACAAGTATTGGGATAAGATAGCAGCTGAGTTGCAAAAATATGGAGGAAATACTTTTGCAAATTTGTTAAGGGGTGGAGTTGGAGTTGTTTATAGGGAAATTTTAATGGATGTTTGCGATAAGTTAAAAGTCAATTACAATAAATATTCTTCTACGGAGATGATTGAAGAGAATTTATTAATGAAGATTTTAAAGGATGCGCTTGAAGAAATGAGTGAAGAGGAGAGAAAAGAGCTTTTAAAAAGTATGGGGGTTAGGGGGATTGGATTTACACCAGAAGCTTTATTTGGGCTTTTTCAAGCTATATTTAGGGGCGGTGGATTTAAGTCTTATCAGTTAACGGTGATTATTGCAAATGCTGTATTAAAAGCTTTAATTGGTAGGGGATTGAGTTTTGCTGGTAATGCTGCTCTTACAAGGACTATGGCAATCCTTACAGGACCAATTGGTTGGGCTATTACTGCAATTTGGGGTGCTATTGATATTGCTGGTCCAGCTTATAGGGTTACAATTCCGGCGGTTATTGAGATAAGTTATCTTAGAAAAAAACATAAATACGCGAAATTTGATGATTTAGCACAAAAAGTAAAGCTCTAACTATCCGTTTTGGATAGCGTTTAGAGTTCTTTTTAGGAGTTCTGCGTGGTAGAGTTCTTGGCGAGAGATAAACAGTAAAAAGTCACTAAGTTTTTTATTTCCTATTTTTTCTGCTAAGATTAAGCACTGTTTTTCAGCTCCCATCTCCTCTTCAATATTCTCTTTTAAAAATTCAATAATGCCAATATTTTCGTATTTCTCTTTTGGAATTGGTTTTGGTAAAGTTAGAACTCCCATTTTTGCTGCAAGTTCTGCAAATCTTTTTAGATGATAGATTGAATCATAAGCAAGGTCCATAAAAGCACTATTTGCAATTGCTATATCTGTGTGCACTTTTAAATAACTATAAATAATAATAAGCTCATACTCTTTAAAAATTTCTTCCATTAAGAAAAATACAAGTGCCGATTTTGAATTTTCATCAAGTTCAACTCCTGGAAGTTCTCTTTTTTCGTTAAATGCGGTAATATCTCCTTCTACGTCAAGTTCTCTTAACTCTTCAATAAAGTAACTGTCATCGCTTCTTAGTCTATTAATCGTAGGGTTGTCAATCCCTTCGTACAAAGCGATATTGTTGTCTAAATCATCAATTAAAAACTGCAATAAATCCTCTTCTCTTTTTAGAAGTTTTAATTTTAAAATCTCTTCTTCATTAAAGTCCATATCAAATTTTATTTTTTTAGCTGCTGCATCTTGCATAGTCCAAAGCATATGGCGATATTTAAATTGAGCAATATCTTCAAGTTTTGCTTTTACATCGTTCTCTTTTACCATTGTGCTTGCATAGATAAATTTAATAAAACTTTCATGTTGAAATCTTATAACCTTTCTTAAATCCATATCTGCTCCTTTTTTAATTAATTGTATCAAAAAAATTGAGTCATTTTCTTGATTTATGTCAAATTTAGGATATATTTAATCGCATTTTCATAACTTTTTGTCTTTGCTATTTTTTTATACGCTATATCAAAAGCTGTGCCGTGGTCAACTGATGTTCTTAAAATCGGTAAATTTAAGCTTACATTAATACTCTCTTCAAAATACAAAGCTTTAAGTGGTGCTAAGCCCTGGTCGTGATACATCGCTATAAAGACTCCATTTTGAGTAAAGGCTGTATCTGGCACAAAAGGACCAGAAAATATCTCTTTATTTAGGATTTTGTTTGCTTTTTTTATAGCCGGTATTATCTCTTTTATCTCTTCATCCCCAAGCACCCCTCCATCACCGGCGTGAGGATTTAGCCCAAGCACTTTTATATTTTTAAATTTTGTTGAGTTGTAAAAATTGATAAAAAATTTAATAAGCCTCTCTTTTTTTACAAGGTTTGGGACCTCTTTTAAAGGAATATGTTCGCTAAACAAAGCCACATACATCTTTTCACATCCAAGCATCATAATCGCATCTTTTTTAAATTCATCCCTTAAAACTTCAGTGTGACCTTTGTATTTTATTGAGGCTTTGTTCCACGCTTCTTTGTGAATTGGAAGAGTTGTGATTGCATCTACTTTTTTCTCTTTTGCAAGTTCAATCGCTTTTTTAAACATATCAAAGGAAAACTTCCCCGCTTCTTTATCAACAACTCCCGGTTTTATCT
>JBDONU010000104.1:0-11003 GCA_039831175.1 Nautiliaceae bacterium | reverse complement strand
AGGAGTATTTAAAAATCCTTGCTTTTGATTTAAAAGTCCCTTATGTTACAGAGCTTAAAAACGTAAGGCTAAGAGATATAAAAGTTCCAGCAAATATTTTAAAGCAATTTAGGGCAATTCCGTTTGAAATTAAATATAACAAAGTAAAAATTGCAATGGTAAACCCTCTTGATTATAATGCAAGAAACTATTTTCAAAGAATTTACAGAAACGCTCAAATTGAATTTTACTTGGCTCACGAAGAGGATATTAATAAAGTTTTACAGCTTATAGAAAATAGACAACAAATCCAGCAAATTATATCCGATATTAAAAAAGAGTTAAGAGGAGAAGCTATTACTGGTGAAGAGTCAGCCATTATGCGGCTGATTGATTTTATTTTAAGGGGTGCTATTAAGAAAAAAGCAAGTGATATTCACATTGAAGCGGATGAAGATGGGGCATTAATTAGGATTAGGATTTTTGGTACTTTGTATGAATTTTTAGATTTAGAGAGTGAAATTTTTAATGCAATTTCTTCAAGAATTAAGCTTGAAGCTGGAATGGATGTAAGTGAGAAAAGAAAGCCCCAAGATGGTGCTTTTTCAAGAGAGATTGATGGAAATCATTTTGATTTTAGGGTATCAACCTTACCAACGGTTTGGGGGGAGAGTATAGTTATTAGGATTTTGGATAAGAGAAATATTACTAAAAGCCTTGATGAGAGTGGAATTTCTCCTAAGAATTTGGAGCTTTTAAAAAAGGCTATCTCTTATCCAAATGGTATTTTCCTTGTAACTGGTCCAACGGGTTCTGGTAAATCTACAACTTTGTATGCAACAATTAACGAAGTTACAGGAGTTGATAAAAAAGTAATTACCGTTGAAGATCCGGTGGAGTATAAATTAAGAGGAATCCAGCAAGTAAATGTTAATGAAAGAGCAGGGCTTACCTTTGCAAGTGCGCTAAAAGCAATCTTGCGTCAAGACCCAGATATTATTATGATTGGTGAGATTAGGGATATGGAGACTCTTGAAATTGCTATTAAAGCGGCACTCACAGGGCACTTAGTATTATCAACTTTACATACAAATGATGCGGTTGGAGCAATTAGTAGGATGATTGATATGGGAGCTGAGCCTTTTATGGTTGGAGCGGCTTTGGTTGGAGTTGAAGCTCAAAGGCTTGTAAAAACGATTTGTCCATATTGTAAAGCAGAACATAAACCCCCAGAAGCTTTCTTAGAACCAATTAGGTCAATTTTGCCAAAAGATGCAAAATTTTATATGGGAAGAGGTTGTGAGAAGTGTAATATGACAGGTTATGCAGGAAGAACTCCAATTACTGAAATTTTTATTAAAGATGATAAGCTTGAAGCTATGATTGCTAAAAATAAAGATAAAGTAGAGCTTATGGAGTATTTAAAAAATGAAAAAGGTTTTAAGCCTATGTTTTATGATGGACTTTTAAAGGCTTTAAAAGGAATTACTACCTTAGAGGAAGTTTATAAGGTAGCAAGACCATGAGTGCTACTAAATATTTTAAAATTACTTATGTCTATAAGGGTAAAACTTTTTCTAAAATTATTAATGCTACCAATAAAGCAGAGGCAATTAGTGAGGCAAAAAAAGTTGTGAAGGGGCTTGTTGTTAAAGTTCAAGAAATCCCTATGCCTTTTGAAGAGAAGTTAAAACTTGCAAAAGATTGGATTCAAAATAAAATTTTTAGAAAAAAACTAAAATATCCAGCTTATATTGCCGCATTAAATCAGCTTGCGGTTATGATAAAAGCTGGTATCTCTTTAAAAGATGCGCTTGAAGATATTGGAAAACACTCAGAAGATGAGCTTGTAAAAGAGCTTTTTTTGCATGCGGCTGAGGCTATTGATACTGGTAAATCTTTAACGGATGCTTTTAAAGATTATGAGCAGTATGTTGGTGGGCTTAGTGTTGCTATGATTAGGCTTGGTGAGCAGACTGGGGATTTGGTAATGGCAATTGAATCTTTGGCGAGAATTTATGATAATATTTATCAAAACAGAAGAAAAATGGTAAAAGCTCTTAGATATCCAATTATTACTTTAATTGCAATTGCCGTTGCGTTTGTGTTTTTGATTATGTTGGTTGTTCCAAAGTTTAAAGCTATGTTTGAACAACTTCACGCAGAATTACCACTTCCAACTCAGATTTTGTTATTTTTGGAATATCTTTTTTCCCATTATGGTCCAATTGTATTGCTTGTAGTTATTTTAATTGCAATGACTATAAATTTAGCTTATAAAATCTCCCCAAAATTTAAATATAAGATGGATGCTTTAATGTTAAAAACTTATCTTATTAATAAGATTATTTTGTATGCTACTTTGCATAGATTTTTACTTATCTTATCATCTTTGTTAAAATCTGGTATTCCTCTTTTGGATGCATTAAAAATTAGCGAAGGGATTATTGAAAATGAAGTTATAAAAGCAAAAGTAAGAGAGATTATAAGAGGGATTAATCAAGGTAGGAATATGGCTGAGGTTATGGAAGAAGTGGAGCTTGTGGATTTTATCGCGCTAAGGATGATTAGTGCAGGGGAGGAATCAGGGGAGCTTGATACTATGTTAAGTAGTGCGGCTAAATATTATGAAGAGAAGTTCCAAGATGTTATTGAGAATATGCAAGCCGCAATTGAGCCTATTATGTTAACTGTAATTGGTGGGCTTGTGTTGTTAATTGCACTTGGTATCTTTTTACCGATGTGGGATTTGGCAAACGCAGCCAAAAATGCGTAATTACTTTTCAAAGTCTTCTAGAAGCTCGTCTTCTTCTTTTTTTATTTTATAGTTTTTGTATTTTGGGTCTTTTGCAAGTTTTTCAAACTCTTTTTTCATTTTTTTATACTCAATCCAAATATTCATAATAGCAGCACTAACTCCCCAAAATACTCCAAGCCAAAATAGCCAAGCTTGATGAAAAGTTTCTCTCATCCAATATCCAAGCCCAATTCCCATTAATATTGCTACAACGATTGATATTCCAAGAGAGAGCTTCTCAGCTCCCTCAATTGTCTTTTTTATTTTTCCCATTAAATCTCTTTTGCGATTTTTTCATATGTTTTGATTGTAGAATTTATATCATCTTCACTCATTGGAGTGCAGATAAATCCAGTCTCATATGCACTTGGAGCAAAGTAAAAACCTTCATTTAACATCTTATTGTGGAATTTTGCGTATCTTTTTGTATCAGAAGCATTAACTTCATCAAAGTTTTTAGGAAGTTTTGAGTTAAAGAAAAATCCAAACATTGAGCCAACTACATTATAATTAAAATCAATCTTATGCTCATCGCTTATTCTTTTCATTTCCTTCATAAGTTTTTTTGCTTTTTCTTCTAAATCTTTATAAATTGATGGATTTTCTTTTAATTTTTTAATCACAGCAAGCCCAGCACTCATTGCAACTGGATTTCCAGATAGAGTTCCTGCTTGATACACAGGTCCAACTGGACTTAAAAGCTCCATTATCTCTTTACGCCCAGCAAATGCTCCAACAGGCATTCCACCGCCAATTACTTTACCAAATGTCACAATATCAGCTTCAATTCCGTAAATATCATAACTTCCCCTAAGAGCACTTCTAAATCCACTCATAACTTCATCAAAAATTAAAACTGCTCCATAGTGATTACAAACCTCTTTTAGTTCTCCTAAAAACTCTTTATCAGCTGGTACTAAGCTCATATTTCCAGCAATTGGCTCAATTATTACACATCCAACATCCCCCTCTTCAAAACATCTTTTTACACTCTCAATGTCATTATAATCAGCAAGTAGGGTATGTTTTGTAAAGTCTTTTGGTACTCCTGGGCTACTTGGTACTCCAAAAGTGGCAGCTCCACTTCCAGCACTAACTAATAAACTATCGCTATGTCCGTGGTAGCAACCTTTAAATTTTATAATGTCATCTTTGCCTGAATAAGCTCTTGCTAAACGAATAGCACTCATTGTAGCCTCAGTTCCAGAGTTTACAAAGCGTATTAAATCAAGGTGAGGGAAGAGTTCAAGTACTTCTTTTGCTAAATCTACTTCTACTTTTGTTGGAGCTCCAAAACTTACTCCTTTTTTAACAGCTTCAATGATAGCTTCTTGTGTATCTTTATCGCAGTGTCCAAAAATTAAAGGCCCCCAACTTTGAATAAAATCAAGATATTTTTTGCCGTTGATATCATAAATATAAGCCCCTTGACCTTTTTGAATAAAAGGAGGCTCTCCTATTACACTTTTAAATGCTCTAACTGGCGAGTTTACTCCACCTACAATATATTTTTGTGCTTCTTTTATCATTTGCTTCCTTTTTTGTTAAAATTATACAAAAAAAGGTGAGTTATGAAAATTGATAAGAGTTTAATTCAAAGACTTGAAAATTTAGCAATGATTGAGATTGAAGATAAAGATAAAATGGCAAGAGATTTAGCTGAGATTGTGGAGTTTGTTGAGCTTTTAAATGAGCTTGATACTGAGGGAATTGAAGCTACATTTTCTCCTCTTAATAATCCAACACCTCTTAGAGATGATGAGCCAAAAAGAAGTGATGTAATAAAAGAAGTTTTAGCAAATGCTC
The DNA here is from genome assembly GCA_039831175.1 of Nautiliaceae bacterium. Taxonomy (GTDB): domain Bacteria; phylum Campylobacterota; class Campylobacteria; order Campylobacterales; family Nautiliaceae; genus Caminibacter. Next base: position 6,421 of record JBDONU010000104.1, on the reverse strand, counting down.
CAAAGAGTAAAGATGGGTATTTTATTGTGCCAAAAATTATTGAAGGATAAGAAATGGCTTTAAAATATACGCTTGATCAGCTTTTAAAGACTATTATTGCTTATAAAGCAAGTGATTTGCATTTAAATGTTGGTGCTGAGCCTATGCTTAGAAAAGATGGAAAACTAACTCCTCTAAAACTTCCAAAACTTACAAATGATGATGTAATAGAACTTTGTTATTCGGTGCTTACTGAGAAGCAAAAAGCAAAACTTGAAGAAGAGCTTGAACTTGACTTTTCGTTTGAAATTCCAGGGGTTGCAAGGTTTAGGGCAAATTACTATTTTGAAAGAGAACATATGGCTGGGGTATTTAGGATTATTCCATCAAGACCTCTTAGCCTTGATGAATTAAATGCCCCAGCGGTATTTAAAAAGCTTATAAGAAGAGAAAAAGGACTTATTCTTGTAACAGGTCCAACAGGTTCTGGTAAATCTACAACTCTTGCGGCTATGCTTAATGAGATTAATGAAAATTTTCAAAAGCATATTTTAACAATTGAGGACCCAATTGAGTTTGTGCATCAGCACAAAAAATCTCTTTTCTCTCAAAGGGAAGTTGGAAGGGATACAAAATCTTTTTTAAATGCACTTAAATCAGCTCTAAGAGAAGACCCAGATGTTATCTTAATTGGTGAGATGAGGGATAAAGAGACAATTGGGGCTGCTATTACAGCGGCTGAAACTGGGCACTTGGTATTTGGTACGCTTCATACCAACTCAGCAGCTCAAACTATTAACAGGATTGTAAATGTTTTCCCAGCAGAAGAGCAAGAACAAATAAGAACGCAACTCTCAATGGCGCTTGCGGCAGTTATTGCTCAGGTGCTCCTTCCAAAAATTGGAGGAGGTAGAATTGCAGCTCATGAAATTATGATTAATAACCCAGCAATCTCAAACCTTATTCGTGAAAATAAAATCCAACAAATCTACTCTCAAATGCAGCTTAACCAATCAGTAACTGGAATGCAAACTTTAAATCAAGTTTTAGCTGAGTATGTAAGAAAAGGTTTAATTGATAAAGAGACCGCTATGGCTTATACAACAAAACCAGAAGAGTTAAGGAAGTTAATTGGATATTAAGGTTAGTGCGTATGATTATAATTTGCCAGAGGAGTTAATAGCTAAATATCCCATAACTCCTCGCGATGAAGCAAAGTTACTCGTTTATGATAGAAAAAAAGATAAAATAACTCACACGATTTTTAAAAATATCTTGGATTTTGTTGGAGATAAGAGATTTATTTTTAATAATACCAAAGTTATAAAAGCAAGGATTTTTGGTAAAAAAGAGAGTGGAGGAAGAATAGAACTTTTGTTAAATAGACCTTTTGGGGATAAGTTTTTAGTTTATATAAGAGGAAGAGTAAGAGTAGGTACGGAGTTATTTTTTGATGAAGGGTTAAAAGTAAAAGTAATTAAGCTTTTAGGAGATGGGAGTAGGGTAGTTGAATTTTATAAAGAGGATAAAAAGCTCTCTTTTTTAGAACTTATTAAGATTTTGGATAAAATTGGGCATATACCTTTGCCACCTTATATTAAAAGGAGTGATGAAAAGCTTGATGAAGTTGAGTATCAAAGTGTGTTTGCAAGTAAGCTTGGAGCTGTTGCAGCTCCTACTGCAAGTTTGCATTTTACTCCTTCGCTTCTTGAAAAAATCAAAAAAAAAGCGTATATTACTTTGCATGTTGGAGCTGGGACTTTTAAGCCAGTTGAGGTTGAGGATATAAGAGAACATAAAATGCATAGTGAATATTTTGAGGTTCCACCTTCTACTGCAAAAATTCTTGATAGCGATGAAGAGATTGTTGCAGTGGGGACTACTTCTACAAGGACGATAGAGTATTATGCAAGGACTAAAAAGATAAAAGGTGAGTGTGATTTGTTTTTAAATCCTTTAAATCCTCCAATAAGAGTAAATCATCTCTTAACAAATTTTCATCTCCCAAAATCAACTCTTATAATGCTTGTAGCCTCGTTTATAGGTAGAGAAAAGACACTTGAAATTTATCAAGAAGCAATTAAGAAAAAATATAGATTTTATAGTTATGGAGATGCAATGCTTATAATATAATCCGGAAAAAAACCGGATTATCCATTTAGTATTTTATCTACCCACATAGCAAATTGAAATTCAGGCAATGCTCCCATTACTCTATCAATTTCAACTCCATCTTTAATAGCTACGATTGTTGGAATGCTTCTAATTCCAAATTTTGCTGCAACGCTTGGTATTTCTTCTGTATTTACTTTTAAAAAGTTCGCTTTTAATGGGAAATTTTGTGCTACTTTTTCAAAGGTTGGTGCAAACATTTGACAAGGTCCACACCAAGTAGCCCAAAAGTCTACAATAATTGGAATGGTTACATTTTTTAAGATTTTATTAAATTCACCTTCGCTTTCAATTTTAATTGGTTTGTTGTCTAATAGGTTGTTTTTACAAACTCCACAAACTGCTTTTTTATATTCTTCTTTTTTTGGCAGTTTGTTTAAACTTTTACAATGTGGGCACGCTACTACGATAGTTTCCATATTTCCCCTCCGTTATTTTAGTATGATTGTATCAAGTTTATTTAGCTTTGTCAATTATAATTTAACTATTTTTGCTCCATATCCTCCCATATGAGGTGGGGCATCTTTAAATTCTTTTACAAGAGGGTGGTTTTTTAGTAAGTCAGTTACCCCTTTTGCCAAAATTCCTTTGCCCATTCCATGATAAATCCATACTTCTTCAAGCCCTGCAAGTGCTGCATTGTTTAGATACTCTTCTGTCTTTTCAAGGGCTTCTTCAAGTCTTAGTCCGTGAAGGTCAAGTTTGATATCAACTCTACTTGGTTTTGGTTTTATGATTTGGGTAGATTTTTTCTTTGGTAGTTTATAATGAGTTAGCATAGATTTACTAACCCATAATTTTTTCCCATCTATATCAATTAAGGCATTTTTACCTTTTATATCAATTACTTCTCCAACGCTGCTTAGATATTTTACTACATCGCCTTTTTTAAACTCTTTTTTGATTTCTTCTTTTTGAATATTTATTTTTGAGCGGATTTTATGAGCTTCATTTAATTTTCTGTGAGCTTCGCTAATATCTTTGGCTTTTATTGCCTCTTTTGCTGCTTTTATAGCTTCATTGAATTCTTTTTGAAGTTTTTCTTGCTCTTTTTGAAGTTTAGCGTTTAGTTCTTCTTTTTGTCTAAGAAGTGATTCTTTTAGAAGTTTTACATCTTCAAGTTCTTTTTCAAGCTCTTTTATTTTTTGTTTTTGTTCAAATTCAAGGCGGGCTGATTTTTCAATCAATACATCAAGTTTTTCTAAATCTTCACTATACTCTTTTTTTGCCTTCTCAATTATATTAAATGGAATTCCATATCTTTTTGCAGTCTCAAATGCATAGCTTTTACCAATAGTCCCTTTTATAAATTCGTATGTCGGTTTTTGATTTTTTTCGTCATAAATTGCAGCAAGAAGTTCTACTTCTTCATTTTGAGCAAGGAGGGTTGCTAAGCGTTTGTGGTGGGTTGTTATTACAATTCTGTTTTTTTTCATAAGTTCTTCAATTATTACCTTAAATAGACTTGCTGCTTCATTTGCATCTGTCCCAAGCTCAATCTCATCAACCCCTATTAAAATATTCTCTTTTCCAAAAACCTCTTTAAACTCTTTAATTCTTCCGGCAAATGTAGAGATGTCGTTTTTTACATTTTGAGGGTCGTCAATTATAGGTTTTATATCTTTAAAGTGAGGAATAATTGAAGTTTCTCTTATTTTCATAGGAAGAAGATACTTACTCATAAAAGCGGCACTAAGGATTGATTTTAGTAGCATCGTTTTACCACCGGCATTTACTCCTGTTATTATTAAAACCTGTTTATCCCACTCTAAATTTATTGGTTTACACTCTCTAAGGGCTGGGTGGCAAAAGTTTTTTAGATACATCTTTTGGGTTTTGCTTGGTAAGATAAATTCAAGATTTTCCTCTCTTGCCAAAAATACCCTTGCTTGAATTGCATCAAACTTATCAAACTCTTTATTGATAAACTCTAAAAATTTAGTCCATTTTCTAAGTGTTTCGCTAAACTTTTTGGCAATTTCGTATAGTTTTTCTTCTTTAATGCTCTCTAACTCATCAAGCTGTTTTTTTATCTTCTCTATTCCTCTTGGAAATACATAAAAATGACCCCCACCACTTCTTCCAAGAATTTCAGCATCAAGTACTTTATTGTATCCGCCTCTAACAAGCAAACACTCTTCTCCACCTTGGAGATGGATTGATTTGTCTATTAAGAAAGGTTCAAGTTTTTTTGAATTTAGATATTTATAGAGTTGTTGGCGAATTAGGGCTTTTTTCTCTTTGATTCTCTCATTTATTAAATCAATCTCCTCAAATCCTATTACTTCGCCTTTTTCGTTGTAGTGTTTTACTATTTTTTCAATTTCATCTGGAATTTTTATCTTATCAAACCAGCTTGCTAAATCTTGCCAATTTCTTGATTTTAAGTATTTAAAGTAGTTAATTATCTTTACAAATTCAAAAATCTGGTCGTGTTTTAATACCCCAAATTTTTTAAGATGCATAATTTCAATGTCAAGGTTTTTTACATTTGGAGGAGACTTAAAGTCTTTATTTGATAGTTTTTTAATGTATTCGTAATTTTTTCTAAAATCCCCTTCAATTATATAATCTTTTTCTCTTGCGAAAAGTTTTTTAAGTCTTTTTAAATAGTCAGTTAAGTCCAGTTTTTGTATCATTGTTTACCTTATAAAGTTGATGTATTCGTTTTTGTATTTAACATAGTTTTTTGCATTTTTATAGATATTCTCAACCTCTTTATCAGTTAAACTTCTTACTACTTTTGCTGGACTTCCAAGAATTAAGCTTCTTGGAGGAAATTTTTTACCACCTGTTACCAACGCCCCAGCTCCTACAATTGATTCCTCTCCAATCTCAGCCCCATCTAAAATTGTAGCATTCATTCCAATTAAACAAGCATTTCCAATTTTACATCCGTGTAGCATTACTCTGTGAGCAATTGTTACATCATCTCCTATGATTGTAGGGTAGCCATCTCCTATTTTTTTTTCTTTTTTATAGTGAGTTACATGAATCATCGTTAAATCTTGGATAGAGGTTCTTTTACCAATTTTTATATAATGCACATCTCCTCTAATAACACACCCAAACCAAATAGAGCTATCCTCTCCAATCTCCACATCTCCTATAATATCAGCACTTGGTGCTATCCAGGCAGATGAAGCAATTTTTGGGAAAGTGTCTTTATATTTTAAAATCATTTTTTCTCCTTATTTTATTTTTTTAAGCTCTTCTATTTTGTCTCTTAGCATTGCCGCTTTTTCAAACTCTAAATTTTTAGCAGCCTCTTGCATCTCTTTTTTGAGCTTTTCAATAATTGCTTTTTTTTCTTTGGCTGGAATTTTATCTTTTGGTTTAATTTGCTCTTCTTCTTTTAAGGATTCTTCTATTTTTCTAACAACACTTTTTGGGGTTATGTTGTGAATTTTATTATAGTTTTTTTGTTCTATCCTTCTTTGGATTGTTGTTTTTATAGCGTTATACATAGATTTTGTAATTTTATCTTTTATTTTTTCCAAAACTTCCAAATCATCATCAATTATCACACTCTCTTGGATTTTATCAGCAAACATTAAAACTTTCCCATCAACATTCCTTGCAGCCCTTCCCATTGTCTGAATAAGGCTTGTTTCACTCCTTAAAAATCCTTCTTTATCTGCATCAAGAATAGCTACTAAGCTAACTTCTGGCAAGTCAAGTCCTTCTCTTAGAAGATTTATTCCAATTAACATATCAAATTCCCCAAGCCTTAATCCTCTAATTATCTCATTTCTCTCTACTACATCAATGTCTGAGTGCATATACTTAACTTTTAGTCCCATTTCAAGATAATATTTTTGCAACTCTTCTGCCATCTTTTTGGTAAGGGTTGTTACTAATACCTTTTGACCTTTTTTTATCACTTCTTTTGCCTTGTCATAAAGTAAAGCTACTTGGTCTTTGCTTGGTAATAGTTCAACTATTGGATCAAGCAGTCCAGTTGGACGGATGATTTGTTTTGCTATGCAAGTAGAAATACTTAGTTCATACTCCCCAGGCGTTGCCGATACAAAGAGATAGTGAGGGGCTTTGTTTATAAACTCATCAAATTTATAAGGTCTGTTATCAAGGGCACTTGGGAGTCTAAATCCATACTCAACTAACACTTCTTTCCTTGCCCTATCTCCATTATACATTCCGCGAAATTGAGGCAAAGATACATGAGATTCATCTACTATCACTAAATAAGGCTTTTCTTTTATCTCAAAATAATCAAGTAAAGAGTAAGGTGTCTCTCCTTCTTTTTTGC